>LFTB01000045.1 GCA_001512905.1 Clostridia bacterium DTU084
GCTGGGACATACAGTCAAAGATTACGGCACTTTCTCCACTGAGGCTGTAGACTACCCGGAGATCGGCTTTGCTTTGGGCAGGGCCGTGGCCAAAGGGGAAGTTGGGCTTGGGATCGCCATCTGCGGCACAGGAATCGGGATCAGCATTGCTGCAAATAAAGTCCCAGGGGTGCGGGCGGCTCTCTGCCACGACACGTTCAGCGCCCATTCCAGCAGGGAACACAACGATGCCAACGTTTTAGCCTTGGGGGCTAGGGTGATCGGCACGGAACTTGCCAAAGAGATCGTGAAGACCTGGCTTGAGGCAGAATTTTTAGGGGGCAGACACCAGAGAAGGGTAGAGATGCTGGAGGGGGGACAAGGGTGAGGCCCAGTTGGGACGAATATTTCATGAAGATTGCCAGACTTGTTTCAGAGCGCTCCACGTGCCTGCGCAGGCGTGTTGGTGCTATTCTGGTAAAAGATCGGCGCATTCTGGCCACAGGCTACAACGGAGCGCCCAAAGGCCTCGTCCACTGCCTCCAGCGAGGATGCCTGCGGGAGACAATTCCCTCTGGCCAGCGCCATGAGCTCTGCCGGGGAGTGCACGCAGAGCAGAACGCCATCATTCAAGCAGCTGTGGCGGGGGTCAGCATTGAAGGGGCCACTTTGTACTGTACAACCCAGCCCTGTGTCCTCTGCGCCAAAATGCTGATTAACGCAGGCATCGCGAAAATCTACTTTGCCGGCTCCTACCCAGACGGCCTTGCCAAGGAGCTTTTGGAAGAGGCAGGGATAGAGCTGGTCGTCATGGACCCCTGCTGGGAAGAAAGCCCATAGGCGGGAAAAAGCGACATATTTGGCGATTTTCCCTGGTTTGACTACCTACCCTCGATGTAGTAGAATAAGGTTGGTTTACAAGAAAGGAGGGTTGGTGGTGAGAGGTTTTGAACGATACCTTCTGTTTTTTCTTTTTTCCATGGTTGCTTCAGATTTGCTCACTCCACTGATCGGCAAGTTTGCCCTCAAATTCGGCATCGTGGACAAGCCCAATGCCAGGAAAATACACACCCGGCCCATTCCCCTCATGGGAGGCCTTGCCATTTACTTCAGCTTTTTTCTTGGCATAAGCATATTTACCGGCCTTGAGAGCCAGATGCTGAAGGCTCTGTTCTACAGCTGTTCTTTTATCGTTTTCGTCGGCATTTTAGATGATGTGTACGATCTGAGGCCGCATGTCAAGTTAATGGGACAGATCACAGCAGCTGTGATCTTTGTTGCTTTAGGGATGCATATTGAATTCATCACCAACCCTTTTGGCGGCATGTTCTACCTGGGGCTAGGGGGCATACCCCTCACCATCTTGTGGCTTGTGGCCATGAGCAACGTAGTTAACTTCCTCGACGGCCTCGACGGCCTGGCAGCAGGAGTTAGCATCATCGCTGCCCTTGCAGTCTTTATTGTGTCAGTAATGCGGGGCCAGTACATGGTGGCGTCCCTCACTATTGCCCTTGTAGGCAGCAGTTTGGGCTTTCTCCGCCATAACTTCAACCCCGCCCGCATTTTCATGGGAGACAGCGGGGCAATGTTTTTGGGATTTGCCCTTGCTGCAATTGCAGTGCAGGGCTCTGTGAAAGGTGCTATGGCCCTGGGCCTTGTAGTGCCGGCCCTCGCTTTTGGCGTGCCCATTGCAGATACAGCTTTTGCAATTATCCGCAGAAAGAAAAAAGGTCAGCCCATTTCCCAGGCAGACCGGGGCCATATTCACCAC
The DNA here is from genome assembly GCA_001512905.1 of Clostridia bacterium DTU084. Classification (GTDB taxonomy): domain Bacteria; phylum Bacillota; class DTU084; order DTU084; family DTU084; genus DTU084. The sequence goes on from LFTB01000045.1 coordinate 1,751, forward strand.
CGCCTCCTGGATCGGGGTTTTTCGCAAAGACAGGCAGTAGTGCACATCTACCTGATCACTGCCTGTTTGGCCCTGGTGGGAGTGGCGCTTGCTCTAGGCAGCCTCCTTTTGGTCAGCGCAGCCCTGGCTGCAGGTGGCTTCCTGCTGCGTTTGGGGAAAAAGACACATTTGGAAGGTTAGGAGAAAACATTGAGCAGAAAAATACTTGTTGTCTTTGGCACAAGGCCAGAGGCCATTAAAATGGCTCCTGTGGTGCAGGAACTGGAAAGACGGCCGGAGTTTCAAGTGCAGGTGGCAGTGACTGCCCAGCACAGGGAGCTTTTGGATCAGGTGCTTGAGCTTTTCAACCTGAATCCTGCCTACGACTTAAACATTATGGCTCCCAATCAATCGCTGTCCCAGATCACATCCAGAGTGCTTGAGGGGCTGGATCCCATTCTTCAAAAGGAACAGCCAGACTGCGTCCTGGTGCACGGTGATACCACTACCACCTTCGCCGCAGCCCTGGCTGCTTTTTATCGCAGGATACCCATCGGCCACGTGGAGGCAGGCCTCAGAAGCGGGAGCCTCGCTTTCCCTTTTCCTGAAGAAGGAAATCGCCTCCTGGTCTCGCAGATCGCTTCCTGGCACTTTGCGCCCACAGAACAGGCCCGGGATAATCTCCTGGCCCAAAATGTACCCCAAGAGCACATCGTTGTTACCGGCAATACTGTCATCGATGCCCTGAGCCAGGCAGCAAGCTGGCCTCAATCCCAAACTGTCCAGAAGCTGCTTCAGAAAGCAGAGGGCAAGCGAATTCTCCTTTTGGAAGTCCACAGGCGGGAGAGCTGGGGCAGGCCCATGGAAGAGATCTGTCAGGCCATCGCAAGACTTGTGGACCAGTTCCATGATCTCGAAGTCTTCTGCTCAGTGCACCCCAACCCCAAGGTCCGGGGTACAGTGGAGAGGGTTTTAGGCACAAAACAGCAGGTGAAGCTCCTCTCGCCCCTTCCCTACGACCAGTGGGTGCAGCTGATGAAGAACTGCTACCTCATCGCTACAGACTCTGGGGGAATGCAGGAAGAAGCTCCCTCTTTAGGCAAGCCTGTGGTGGTGCTCCGGGACCGCACGGAACGGCCGGAAGGCCTTGCAGCCGGGACTTTGAAACTGGCAGGCACAGAAGAGGAGGTTGTTTTCAGAAGTATCGCAGAACTCCTCTCAGACCAAGAGCTCTATCAGCGCATGGCTTCAGCCCCCAATCCCTATGGAGATGGGAAAGCAAGCCGGCGGCTTGCAGATGCCATGCTCTATTTTTGGGGGGAAGGTGCAAGACCTGCCGATTTTGCCTGGTGAGTTTCTTTATCAGCAGATGTTTCGATGTTGCTGAAAGATTGCAAAGGAGGGGAAAATGCAACTAGAGGTTTTTAAAAAGCTTTGCCTGGGTTGTCCTGATTGCAGCGAAGAGTGCGTGCTTTTGGCCATCCTCTGCAATACCCAAGCAAAAGAACTGATGAATACCGATCTCACTTTGGCCGCCCCAGACTGGCCTCTTGCCAAGGCACGGGTTGTGCTCAAAGAAAAGCGCATTGGCGGGCTGCCTGTGGCAGATAAAGACGGCAAGCTTCTGGGCATTATTACTCCTGATGACATCAACGATGCCTACCTTCTGGGCAAGGGAGAGGCAGAGGTCCGGGAGTTCATGACCCGGGAATTGATTACAGCTGCACCAGGGGAATCCTTTTGGGAAGTGTTCGGGAAGTTCAGCACCCACCACAAGGGCCGGATCCCTGTGGTAGATGAAACTGGAACGATTATGGGCATAATAACCAGAAGAGATTTGATAGGCGGGATGTTCAACCTCTTTGCCAAGGTAATCTTGAAATTCACCTCTATCGAGAAGCTGACCAGAATCGAAAAGGCTGCCCTGGAAAGCCTTGCCGAAAGGCAAAAGGCAGAAGCATACCTGCCTGTACAGGAATTGGACGGCCTTGCAGGCTTTCCAAGTCCCTCTGTGCGCTCACGGCGGCTGCAGAAATTTGAGGCCTTTGGCCTTATTGAAGTGCAGAGGGATAAGCGCAACTATATCACGGCGGTGAAGTTGAACCGGATCGGACGGCTTCTGCTTCCCGCTATCTCGGAGGCTCTATGCGCAAGAAAAGGGTAAAAAAGGATAACCGGGATTTTTTCCGTGCCCTGCGGCTTTTTGGAGCTGTAGGCTTCACCTTGGCAGGAGGCATGCTGGGAGGTTTTTTCCTGGGCAGGCTCATTGATAATTTGCTCGGCACAACCCCTTGTTTTGCTGCCGGAGGATTCGTGCTGGGAGCCATAGTCGGGTTTATCCGGCTCTGGCACCTGGCAATGGAGGAGGTGGGACGCTAGTGGACAAAGTGTTCTTGGGTGCAGCTTTAGGAGTGGTTTTGGGCTGTCTCAATTATTGGCAGCTGACCTCCACAGTTCTACGGAAAAACTCTGTGGCCGCCGTTCGCAAAAACAGCTTTTGGCGATTTTTGGCGATTTTTGCAGGCTTTCTCGCGGCCATTCATTTCGGCGGCGCACTGGCGTTGGTCGCAGCTGCCTTGAGCATGTTGGTTGTAAATTGGGTGGCGATTTGGCGAATTGCCAAAACGCTTGCCGGGCAAGGAGGTGAGAATGTTGAACAGTAGCGAAATTGGCAAACACATTCTGGCCTACATAGGTCCCTATAGCATCCATGTGGATACACTGCTTTTAAGCTGGCTCGTGATGGCGGTTTTGGTTGTGAGTGCCTGGCTCGTCACCCGCCGCCTGGACAAATTACCTCATGGCGTACAGAGCCTCCTGGAAGCCCTTTACGAATTCTTGCAGAACTTGATGCAGGAGAACATGTCACCCAAAGGTTACAGTGCCTTCCCTTATCTTGCCACCCTCTTTCTCTTTATTCTCTTTGCCAATCTCCTGGGTGTGGTTGCCGGCCTCCTGCTGCCGCAATTCAAATCGCCAACAGGTGATCTCAATGTAACCATGGCCATGGCGCTGGTGGTTTTTCTCCTCAGCCAGGTTTATGCTGTAAAAACTCATGGACTGAAAGGGTATCTGGTGAGCTTTTTCAAGCCCAATCCCCTTTTTTTGCCCTTGAATCTCATTGAGCTCATAACCAGGCCTCTCACCTTGGCATTCCGGCTTTTCGGCAATATCTTTGCCGGCGAGGTGCTCCTGGTTATTCTTTACTTATTGGTGCCGGTTGTCATTCCCACTGTTTGGTCTGCTTTCAGCGTTTTTATCGGTGTCATTCAGGCCTATTTGTTTTTAATGCTGGGAATCGCTTATATCTCATCTTCAATAGAGGAATGAAAGAAAGGGGTTTTCTCAATATGACAGGAACTGAAATCTTAAAGCTCGCTTCCATTATAGCAGTAGGAATTGTGGCCAGCTGCTCGGCCTTGGGCGCCAGCTTTGGTGACGCTAAAGTTGCAGCCAGCGCTGTGGAGAGTGTGGCAAGACAACCTGAAGCTAGAGGTTCCATTCTCTCCACCATGTTGATCGGTATTGGCCTTGTGGAAGCTACTCCCATCATCGGGATCGTGATTGCCTTGATCCTTCTGTATGCAAATCCTCTTTTAGGTTAGTGGGGGAGTAAGATGGTTCAGATTGATTTGACTCTTATCGCATCTGTGATCAATTTTTTTCTCCTGGTCTGGTTGCTGCAGCGGGTCTTGTATAAACCAGTGCAAAACCTTTTGCAGGAACGTCAAAAGACCATAGAGGAGAAGCTGGCAGCTGCAGCAGAAAGAGAGCGAAGGGCTGCGAGCAAGGAAGAGGAATACGAACAGCATTTGGCAGAGAGCAAAAAAGAGGCGCAAAAGGTCCTCAAAAGCGCCACTCAGCAAGGAGAAGCGCTGAAGCAAGAGATCTTGGCCAAAGCCAAGAAGCAGGCTGCGGAAATAATCGCTCAGGCACAAAGACAAGCCCAGGAAGAGCAAGCCCAGCTCTGGCAGCACTTCCGGGGAGAGGTGGGAAAGGTAGCTATTGAACTTGCAGAGAAAGTAGTGGGAGAGCTGGATGAAGAACACTACCAAAAGCTGATGGACAACATCATTTCCCAGCTGGATCCCAACACTTTGGGGGAACCAAAATGAAGCTCGAGATAAAATCTGCCCGTCCCCTGACAGCTTCGCAAAAAGTAAAGCTTGCGGAAAAATTCAGCGGCTGGGAACTGGAATATAGCATAGAACCCAAGTTGGGTCTGGGATTGGAATTGAAGGCCGGAGAACGGGTGATCCGGGCCACCGGGGACGTTTTTTCCCGGGAAGCGACAAGCTTATTGGAGGAAGTAGAACTTACCTCCAACAAGGAAGAGTTTTTGGCAGCTCTCTCGAGGCGCATTGCAAACTTCCAACTGCGCCCCATTGTGGAAGAAGAGGGGGCAGTGCTATCTGTAGGGGACGGAATTGTGAGGATTAGCGGCTTGTCCGAGGTCGCAGTGGGGGAGCTGGTGGAGTTTTCCTCCCAAGAGCGGGCGATGGTGATGAACCTTGAGGAAGACAGTGTGGGCGCGGTCCTCTTCGGCCCAGATTCGCATATCCAGCAAGGCGATGCAGTGCGCAGGACCGGCTCTGTAGTCTCGGTACCTGTAGGTGACGAGCTTTTGGGCAGGGTTGTCAACGCCTTGGGAGAACCCCTGGATGGCGGAGAACCCATAACAGCCCGAAAATTCAGGCCAGTTGAAGCGCCTGCCCCTGGCATCGCTATGCGGCAGCCTGTAAATGAGCCTCTGCAGACAGGCATTTTGGCCATCGACGCCATGGTGCCAATCGGCAAAGGGCAACGGGAATTGATTATCGGCGATCGGCAGACTGGCAAAACCACCATCGCCGTGGACACCATACTTAACCAAAAAGGCAAAAATGTGATCTGCATTTATGTCGGAATCGGACAGAAAGCCTCCACCATCGCGCAAGTTGTCTCTACTCTCAGAGAACATGGTGCGCTGGAATATTCCATTGTAGTTTCAGCTGCCGCAAGCGATCCGGCTGCCATGCAGTACCTGGCGCCCTATGCAGGCTGCGCTATGGCTGAGGAATTCATGTATCGAGGAAAAGACGTGCTCATTATCTACGACGATCTATCCAAGCACGCTGTTGCCTACCGGGCGATATCTCTTCTCTTGCGCAGGCCCCCGGGCAGAGAAGCATATCCCGGAGACGTCTTTTATCTCCATTCGCGCCTCCTGGAGCGGGCAGCGAAACTCAGCGACAAAATGGGTGGCGGCTCATTGACAGCCCTTCCGATTGTGGAGACCCAGGCAGGAGATGTTTCAGCGTACATCCCCACAAACGTGATTTCCATCACCGACGGGCAGATCATCCTCTCTTCGGAATTGTTTTTCAGCGGCCAGCGACCTGCTGTGAATGTAGGCCTTTCCGTCTCAAGGGTGGGGGGAGATGCTCAGATTCCAGCCTTGCGCTCTGTTTCCAGCCACCTGAGGCTGGATCTTGCCCAATATAGAGAGTTGGCCACTTTTGCCCAATTCGGTTCTGAATTGGATAAAAACACCCGCGCTGTTTTAGAGCGGGGAGAGCGGATCGAAAGGATCTTGCGCCAAAGCCAACATGAACTGCTGTCTGCAGAAGACCAGGTGATGCTGCTTTATGCTGTGGTGAACCACTACCTCGATGCAGTCCCCCTGGAGAAAATAAACGAGTTTAAGGAAGAGTTCCTCGCTTTTGTTCACCATGAGCACCCCCAGATAGGCGCTCAAATCGCCGGCAGCGGCCAGCTGGATGACCTGGGAGAAGAGGTTCTCAAAGCCGCCTTGGCAGAATTTGTGCAAGCATTTACGGAGGAACCTGATCATGAACCAGATGCGTAATTTGAAAAGGAGGATCGCAAGCATTGAAACCACTGCCCATATTGCCCAGGGAATGAAGCTGGTTTCAACTGCCAAACTGAAGACAGCCCAGGACCGGGTTTTTGCAGCCAGGCCTTTTGCCCGCTTGATCGCCCAGGTGATGAATGATCTGGCAAGCCTCTCTCCCCAAAACCATCCATACTTCCGCTGGCGGGAAGTGGAAAGGCTGGGGCTTTTGGTGTTCACGGCTGATCGGGGCTTGTGCGGCACTTTCAACGACCAGATTGTGCGCTTCGCTTTGGAGTATCTTTCTAATGCAGAAGTACCAGTGGATGTGATTGCCGTGGGAGCAGAAGCTATGCGGAAGCTAAAAAGAGCAGGGGTTAAACCTGTTTCCTCTTTTCAGGATTACACATCCCATCCTTCCTTCAACAAAGCCAGGTACCTGGCGCGCCTTGTTACAGACGAATACAACCGTGGCCGCTGGCAGCGGGCAGATTTGATTTACGCCAAATTCTATTCTGTCCTCCACCAAAAAGTGAGGGCTTTCGAGCTATTACCAATCGAACCGCAGAAGGAACAAAAAAGGGACGGCTCCCGGCTACAGGGCGAAGTTATCTACGAACCGGAGCCGGAGGTGATTCTGGATCATTTGGCACAGCGTTACATTGAAACGGAAATCTACCGCGCCCTTTTGGAGACCCAAGCCGGCGAACACGGCGCAAGAGTAGCAGCCATGGATGCTGCCATGGACAATGCCAAAGAATTGATCCGGCAATTGACCAATCAGTATAACAGAGCCCGCCAAGGGGCAATCACCACTGAACTCGCCGAGATCGTAGGTGGCGCTGCCAGCCTGAGCCAGGGAGGCCACAAGAGAGCAGCTTTAGGAAAGGGTGGAGAACAAAGATGAACGCCGGTCGGGTGATCCAAATTGTGGGACCTGTAATTGAGATTGAATTTTCCCAGAGCGAACTGCCTGCCATACACACAATGGCTGTCATCCCCAGAGATCTTGAAGGATATTTGCAAGGGAAAGACACTCAACAAGTCACCTGCGAAATACTGCAACACAGCGGCGACAACAGAGTCCGGGCTGTAGCCCTCAATTCTACAGATGGCCTGCGCCGGGGCATGACAGCTCTTGCCACAGGCAAGCCCTTAGAAGTACCAGTGGGCAAAGAAACTTTAGGCCGTGTCTTTAATGTTTTCGGCGAACCCATAGACGAGAAAGGTCCTGTCCAGACTGAAAGAAAACTTCCTATCCGGAGAACCCCTCCTGCCTTTGCCCAGCAGCGGACTGAGAAGGAGATTTTCGA
>LFTB01000054.1 GCA_001512905.1 Clostridia bacterium DTU084
TGGCATTTGGAACAAGTTCGATCAGGTAGTTGTGCCGTTAGATTCCGTAAAGCCGATCGATGCGAGAAGCGGCTGGTCCCAGAAGGAGGTAGAGCGATACAACCAAGCCAGGGTGGAAAGCCTGGTGATGGCAGGCTGGGACCTTGTGATCATCGATGAAGCCCATAAAGTAGCAGGGAGCACCGATACAGTGGCTCGCCACAAGCTGGGCAGAGCCCTGGCGCAGGCAACTCCTTATCTGTTGCTGCTGAGCGCCACCCCTCACCAGGGGAAAACAGATGCTTTTCACAGGTTAATGGCCCTTTTAGATCCAGAAGCATTTCCCAACGAAAAGGCCATCCAAGGCAGATTGATCGCCCCTTATGTCATCAGAACGGAAAAGCGAAAAGCCATCGACATCAAAGGCAAACCCTTATTTAAACCTAGAAATACGAAACTTGTCACCATTCCTTGGGAAGAAAAACATCAGCAGCAGAGGGATCTGTACGAAAAAGTAACTGAATACGTCCGGTTGGGATACAACCAGGCCTTGAAAGAGAAAAGATATGGCCTGGGATTTATGCTGGTCTTGATGCAGAGGCTGGTAGCAAGCAGCACAGCTGCCATCAGGGAAGCTCTCCAAAGGCGCCTTGAGGTGATCCAGCAGGCTCCCTCATTTATAGCAGGAGATCTGGAAATAGATGAGGAATGGTGGGAGCTGGGCGGTCAGGAGCAATACGAAGAGCTTTTTAGCCGTCAGCTTGCCGCTTTTGCAGACGAGCGGGAACAGGTGATGAAGCTGCTGGCATTGGCCAGGAGGTGTGAGGCAGCTGGCACTGACGCAAAAGCAGAGGCGCTGCTCCAGTGGCTCTATAAGCTGCAGCTGGAGGAGCAAGATCCCGAGCTGAAATGTCTGATTTTCACAGAATTCGTGGCTACCCAGCAAATGCTGGCAGAGTTTTTGGAAAACAGAGGATTTAGTGTAGTCTGCTTAAATGGTTCCATGTCCTTGGAAGAGAGGCTCCAGGCCCAAGCTGAATTTTCCAAAGATACCAGGATCATGATCTCCACAGACGCAGGGGGAGAAGGCTTGAACCTCCAATTTTGCCACATAGTGATCAACTTCGATCTGCCGTGGAACCCCATGCGTCTGGAACAGAGAATCGGCAGAGTGGACAGGATCGGGCAGAAGCATCCGGTGAGGGCGATTAACTTTCTCCTGGAAGATTCCATCGAGTGGCGGGTCCAGGAGGTCCTCACAGAGAAGTTGGAGGCCATTGCCAGAGACTTTGGTGTGGATAAAATGAGCGATGTCCTAGATTCCACAGAGGTGGCTCAAGACTTTGAAAACCTCTACAAAAAAGCAATTCTCGCTCCGCAGAAAATTAATGCAGATGTGCAGGCTCTAGACAGCCAGCTCAGGGCGCGGCTGAAGGAGATCTCCGCTGCCAACAGATTGTTCGGCTATCAAAAGGAGCTGGACTTGAGGCAGGCAGCCCAGCTGGCAGCGCACCCTGCCCCCTTTTGGCTTGAGCGGATGACTGTCAACTACCTCTTAAGCCATGGTGGAAAGGTGGAGCGGAAGCTTGCTGGCTGTAACCTTGAGTGGCCTGATGGACTGCAAATGGAAAATATCTCTTTCCACCGAAAAACTGCAGAAGAAAACCAGCTTTCCTATCTGAGCATGGAAGAGCCGCGGATCCGCAGGCTGCTTGAGCAGATACCCCGTCACGTCCCAGGGCAGCCTATCTGCAGTGTAGAGATAGGAGGCTTGAACGCTGAAATCTGCGGCTATTGGTCTTTGTGGTGCATTTCTTTCCAAGGCGGTTCGCAGAACAGGCGCTTTTTCCCTCTGTTCAAGAACGAAGACGGCAGGCTCTTTCCTGTCACTGCAGAGAGGATCTGGCAGCAGCTGCTTTTGGAGCAGACTGCTTTGTCTGTAGTGGAGCAGATCAAGGGGCCTTTGGCTTTAGAAATATATCAAGAGCTTGAGGCTGTAGCCAAGGAACAGGGAGAATCCTTGTTCAAACAGCTGCGGAACGAAATCCAAGCAAACCTCTCCCAAAGAAGGGAAAGGGGAAATACAGTCTTTCAGATCCGCAAGCAAACCATCGAGAAAATCGGTTTGCCTGCAGTGCGAAGGTACCGCCTTGCGAAGCTGGAAGAGGAGCGGAAAGCCTGGCAGGCAGAGCTTGCAAGGTGCGAGCAGCTGTTGCCGGAACTGGAAGCGGTGATCATCATGAAAGTTGGAGGCCAAAGGACATGAACTGGCGCGATGAGATTATCCAGGCCTTCGTTCCACAGGTTTCACCTCTAACTTTGGTTGCTGATCCTGACAGCTTGCTTTCAGACGAGGAGATCCTCAGCACCCTGAAGGCCCGCGGCTTTGAGGTCTTAAAATATACAGACCCCATTACCTTTCGCTATGAGTATGAAAGCAAATACGTCCCTGCCTGGGAAGAGGGGCAGAGCCTGGAGCTGATCGTGGTAGTTGAGGGGGAGAGGCTGGAGAACCTTCCCTTTGATCTGTTGGCTTCTGGCAGGGAATTAAGCTTTAGCCTTGCGAAGCTCTTTCCCAAACTCAGCTATCCCTTGGTTTCTGCCATGCGCAACCAGCTGGATCAGCTCTATTCAGCCTACGTCTATTATTACGGTTCAGAGTTGGGAGAGAGGGAGACAGCAGAGTTTATTCTCAAGCACGTTTTTCATCTGGATCTTGGACTCATCAAGACTCCGGAAAATCTGCTGGCGCACTTAATCGATAAACATTATAATATGATCAGTTTCCCTCAGGAGCTGGACAGATTAGTTACAAGACAGCTGCAAGGGAACAGTGCCTTCAGCGCCTGGCCCCTGGAGAGGATTGTCTCCAATCGGGAAGAGTTTTTTCGCTTCCTGCAGGAAAAATGGCAGCAGTCTGTGGAAGCTGTGGTTCAGGGAGAAGAAAAGGCAGAAATGTTTGCGCGGCTCAGGATGTATTGGGACAACCTCTTTTTAGAGGGCTTGCTTGAGCCTGTGCAGATACCAGCAGACTCTAAGGTGCCAGAGTGGATGGCAGCTGGAGTGGTCCAAGATCCGAAGCGGGAGTTTGAGGCCAAGTTTCATCACCTGGCAGTTAAGGTGGAGTCCTTATGCGATGAAGCTGCCACATATAAAGACTGGCAGAGGTTGGCCTTCTATTGGGCTGAGCTGAAATATGTTTTTTACCAGGGCGTTGCAGGGCAGCTGGGAGAAAGGATAGCCGCCTTAACCGGGAAGCTGGACGAGAAGTTCACAAGCTGGCTGGGACAGCGCTTTGGTTCTTTGGCCTTTTTGCCATACACCCAGGCTGTGATGCAGCACCACATTCCCAATTATTTGGCTCACAACGAGAAGGGGAAAATCGCCCTTGTGGTTGTGGATGGACTGGCCCTGGATCAGTGGCTGGTGATAAAAAACTACCTGAAAGCCAAGAGGAATTGGCTTTTTGAGGAGAGGGCGACTTTTGCCTGGATCCCAACCCTGACCTCTGTCTGTCGGCAAGCTTTGTTCTCTGGCCGTCTGCCCTTATACTTTCAGGATTCCATCAATACCACAGCCAAAGAAGAAAAGCAGTGGCAGAATTTTTGGGATGAGCGCCGCAGGGTGCTTTATCTTAAAGGCTTGGGAAGCTCTTGGGACGCAGACCTAGAGCAGTTGGATCCAGAAGCAGAGGTTCTGGGGCTGGTGGTCAAGACTGTGGACGAGATCATGCACGGTATGAAGCTTGGAACCCGGGGCATGCACCAGCAGATTCAGCTCTGGCTGGAAGATGGCTACTTACTGAATTTGCTTGATTGGCTCCTGAAGCATCAGTACGCAGTCTATCTCACTTCAGATCACGGCAATATTGAGGCCACAGGCACAGGCAGGCTGACTGACGGTACCCTTGCCGAATCTAGGGGCTTGCGGGCGAGGATTTATCAACACAAAGAACTCCTCGAGCGAGCCCGGGAAGACAACCTGTTCTGGCCTGGTGCGGGCTTGCCGCAAAACTATCACGTCCTTATAGCCAAGGGGAGGACAGCGTTTGCTCCACAAGGGGAGAAGGTGATCAGCCACGGCGGCATTACCTTGGAAGAAGTGCTTGTACCTTTTGTGAAAATAGGGGAGGAATAACATTCGTGCCACAGATAATGGGTTTTGACCGAAAAATCAAGCTTAACTGGCTGGAACAGACTGCTTGGAGAGCCAGTACAACTGATGACATT
>LFTB01000131.1 GCA_001512905.1 Clostridia bacterium DTU084
AATCCTGGCAATACCATTGCAGCTCTGGCAGAGGCTATTGAGGAGCGGGAGTTTAATGTGGGGGTGATTCCCCGCAGCAGGCCATCTGCAGAAATCATCTATCACGTGAAGAGAGATTGGAAAATGGGCAGAATAGATGCGAAGCTGCAGAAAGGCGGCTATAGGATAGAATATCAGCCAGGGCATATCCGTGCTTACCTGCGTCAGAAGCACTACCTGAAGATGTGGGCTGAGGAGAAAAAGGGCAATTTTATAGATTGGCAGGTGGAGTAGCGTTGGCAAGAGCGGAGATATATTTCCCCAAGGGACTTTTGGGGTTTGAGGAGCACCACCGCTATACAATTTCCTCGGAGCCCCAAAAAGCACCATTCAGCATTTTGGAAGCAGCAGACGGCTCACTGCATTTCATTTTGGTGCCTATCTGCGAGATCATCCCAGAGTATTTGTTTGAGGCCACAGAGAAGGAAGAAGAGCTCCTGGACTACCAGGACGGCGATGAGTGCGTCCTGTATGCCATAGTGACCCTGCCATCTGAACCTGCACAAATGACCGCCAATCTCCAAGGGCCAGTGGTGATTAATCTCAGCAAACAGCGGGGGATCCAGGCCATCAGGCCAGAGTATGAGCTCCGCTATCCTGTGCTTGAGGGTTACAAGCAGACATTGGCCCTCAGGGAGCGGGGACGATGTTAGTCCTCACCCGCAAGAGCGGGCAGGGGGTTGTCATTGGCGACGATATCCGGATTTCCATCGTCAGCATTGACGGAGACCGGGTGAGGGTCGGCATTGATGCCCCTAAGGAGATAAGCGTGCACAGGGAAGAGGTGTATCTTGAGATTAAGCGGGAGAACCAGCAGGCAAAAGTCGATGGTTCCATTGACTGGGAAAAGCTGAAAAAGATCCTTCAGAGGTCTTAATTAACTTTACTTCAAAGACGATATAATTATTAGGTGATTTAGGCCACAGGTACCGACCGGCCTGGGCCTAGATTTATAAACTGGCAAGGATGCCAAATATATTCAAGGAGGAATGGGAATGAGTTTGAGGATTTACCAAAACGTCGAAGCTCTGAACGCTCACAGGCAGCTGGCTGTGAACCAGAGCAATCTCTCCAAGTCCATTGAGAAGCTCTCTTCAGGGCTTCGGATCAACCGTGCAGGCGACGATGCTGCAGGCCTTGCTATCTCCGAGAAGATGCGGGGACAGATCAGGGGCCTGAAGCAGGCACAGCGGAACGCACAGGACGGAATTTCTCTCATTCAGACAGCTGAAGGTGCGCTTCAAGAGGTACATTCAATCCTGCAGAGAATGCGGGAGCTGGCAGTACAGGCAGCCAATGACACGAATACTGATAAGGATCGTCAGGAGATCCAAAAAGAGATCAATCAGCTGATACAAGAGATCGACAGGATCGCAGTTAATACTCAGTTTAACACTAAGACGCTGCTGGATGGTAACTTCAATGGGAATATCCATATCGGCGCAAATGCTGGACAGAATCTGGGTCTTTCCATTGAAAGCATGAAAACCAAGGACCTTGGAACTGACAGCGGAGGCGGAACTCCTGCTAAACAGGCAACGGGAAGCATCGATAATAAACTTGTTTTTACTGCAACTGCAACAGGCGCTGCTGGCAACGGCATTGAAGTAAAGATTATTGCACCTACGGATCCTGGACAAGAGTTTGGTATTGATGTATCTGGTACTGTAATTACTGTCACCCTTGCTACTAATACTCCTGAAGAAGGGGGTTCAGTAGAAGTAGAAACTACCCTCCAGCAAGTTGTTGATGAGATTAACAATCATAATGATGCTAAGACATTAGTAACTGCATCGATTGAAACGGGGGTAGACGGTACGGAGCTTGCAGCAGCAGGTAGTGCTACCCTATTAGGAGGGGAGGATGCTATACCAGGCAGCAAACTCGATGGTGTTAAAGTTGACACCCAAGCCAATGCTAATGCAGCCATTTCCAATATTCAGGCTGCCATTGATCAAGTCTCTGCAGAGCGCTCCAAACTCGGCGCATACCAGAACCGCTTAGAGCACACCATCGCCAACCTCGGCACCTCTGCTGAGAACCTGGCAGCTGCTGAGTCCCGGATTCG
>LFTB01000024.1 GCA_001512905.1 Clostridia bacterium DTU084
AGGTTATACATTTTTTTAATGTGGCGGACAATTGCCTCGTCGAATTCGTCGCCGCCGATGCGCAGGGATTCAGCAACCACGATGCCGCCTAAGGAGATCACTGCGATGTCTGTGGTGCCTCCGCCGATATCTACAATCATGTTGCCGTTGGGTTCTGCTACATTTAAGCCAGCGCCGATGGCTGCTGCCATTGGTTCTTCAATTAGGTGGATTTTTTTCGCCCCAGCCTGCATGGTGGCTTCCATGACTGCTCTCTTTTCTACACTGGTAACCCCTGATGGGACACAGATCACGATCCTGGGCCGGAAGATCCTGTGGGTTCCGCAGACTTTATTGATAAAATAGCGGAGCATGGTTTCTGTGACATCGTAGTCTGCGATTACGCCGTCCCTCAGAGGCCTGACTGCCACAATATGGCCGGGTGTTCGGCCCAACATCTGCCGAGCAGCTTCACCTACTGCCATTACCTTGCCAGTGTCCCGCTCTATGGCGACAACTGATGGTTCGTTGATGACAATGCCCCGCTCTCGAACGTACACTAAAATAGAAGCTGTGCCCAAATCAATGCCAATATCCGTGGAAAAGCTAAACAATCCCCTACCCCCTCACCTTGTCCAATTAATAGATGAAAAAGCAGTCCCCAAGGACCGCTTGTTAAGCTTTTAATACCACTTTTCGACATTTAACAAGTTTTTCCTGCTCTAGCCTACTTCGTTTTGATATTTCCTCCGGGTGGCTTCGCCTCCCCTGATGTGTCGCTCGGCCTTATTCTTATCTAAAATCCGCTTCACTTTGCGGGCCAGTTCTTTATTGATGCTAGGCAACCGTTCCGTCATGTCTTTGTGCACCGTGCTCTTGCTGACGGAAAAGACTTGCGCTGCCTGCCGAACTGTGGCCTTGTTGGTACAGATATATTCGCTAATCTCGAGAACACGGCGCCTTATGTAATCCCTCACCCTGCCCGCCCCCCTATTGTCATCTGTTAAATATATATGCAGCAGGAGGGCGAATATGTCTAAAGAGTGAGCAATTTACTCAATGAGGTGTTTTCAGCCAAAGCTCAGGGTCTACTGCTTCTCCACCTATCAGGACGCTGAAATGCAGGGCAGCTCCTGGCGAGGCACCGCTCTCGCCGCTGTAGGCGATCACTTGTCCTTGTTTTACGCTTTCACCAACTTGTCCAACTACTGCGCTCAAGTGGCCGTAGACAGTAATTATATCGCCTGATTCGACTTTCAAAAACTGTCCCAAGGTTGAATCCTGGCCTATTTCCACGATCTTGCCGCTTCGGGCTGCCTGCACTTTTGTGCCCAGGGGCGCTCCAATGTCTATTCCATTATGATAACGCCAGTCTCCAGCCTCTGACCTAAACCAGCCCTGTTTGCGGACTATGTCGCCTTCAAGGGGCCAAGTTGGGTATGCAGGCTGGACTTCTCGTACCAATTCAGGTTCCTGTTTTTTTTCTTGAGGTTTCTCAGCTTTCTCAGGTTTAGGTGCTTCTTTTTTTTCTTCTGTAATAATTTTGGTTTGTTCTTCTAATTGCACTGGTTTCTGCAGCTGCCGGGTTCTCTCTGCGGCGAAGGCAAGAATAAAGCCAGCAACCAGGCAAAACAGCAGAAACCTCCACTGGTTTTCTGTGAACTTGTCCCTTATTTTCTGCCAATGGCTCCATGTCTTTTGGGCCAAAGTTTGGCGCTTTTGCATTTTACATCACCCAAGAATAGTCTCACCAATTCTTGCCAATTTTATTCTTGAGTTGTGAGCTTAGCGCCTTTGTAATAATGGGATAGAATCTCTTTGTATTTTTTGCCTTCTTGGGCAAGGCCCTGGCTGCCGTATTGGCACATGCCAACTCCGTGTCCGTTGCCGATCACTGTGAGTTTGAATCTAGTGCCCTTTCTTTGAACTGTGAAGTTGGTGGAGCGGAGGCCTAACATTTTTCTGAAGTCTGTGCCCGCTATTTCTTTTTCTCCCACCCGCAGACGCTCTACTCTCCCGGTATCGCTTTTTTTGGTGATGGCAAAGACGTTTGTGCCTGTGCTTACAGCTTGTGCTGAGAGGTCTACGCCTGTAGCTACAGCCAGGTCATTGGCTGAGAAATCTAGTTCTTGTTTGTATCTAGGGGATTGTCTACAATATTTGCACTCTACGCTTTGCAAATACGGCAGAGCGCTTCCCCAGACCACTTGTGAATTTTCGGTCCGGCCGCCGCAGGTTGAGTGGTATGCGGCGAAAA
>LFTB01000092.1:0-366 GCA_001512905.1 Clostridia bacterium DTU084
TAAGATTTCTCATTCTTCTTCCTCCTCTTTGGGGGTCGATCCCCGCGCATGCGGGGTAAACAACTGCTGTTTTGCTCGAGCGGAAACGGCAAGAGGTCGATCCCCGCGCATGCGGGGTAAACGCTTCCTTCCTTATAGACAGGGAAAAGGCAAAGGGTCGATCCCCGCGCATGCGGGGTAAACATCTCCTCGTCGTCATCCGAACCAGCCTCGAAGGGTCGATCCCCGCGCATGCGGGGTAAACTATTGATAGAGGTAGATAAGGATATTGTTTGGAGGTCGATCCCCGCGCATGCGGGGTAAACGCTCCAATTGCTTCAGCTACTGCTTGCTCTTCAGGTCGATCCCCGCGCATGCGGGGTAAAC
>LFTB01000092.1:393-916 GCA_001512905.1 Clostridia bacterium DTU084
CAGGTTACCTTCGGGTTTTAACTCCTGGAGGAGAGGTCGATCCCCGCGCATGCGGGGTAAACTCTCCCCTTCCCACCCAGATTATGAGGACCTATGGTCGATCCCCGCGCATGCGGGGTAAACGGAATGGGCTCGCCAGAAAAAATGGCAGCATCAGGTCGATCCCCGCGCATGCGGGGTAAACTGTCGAATAGGGCCTCATATTCGCTGACTGGGAGGTCGATCCCCGCGCATGCGGGGTAAACGAGTGCGAACAGCGATCATCGGAGGTAAAGAGAGGTCGATCCCCGCGCATGCGGGGTAAACCTGCCCGCGGAGCACCGCAAAGCATTTGTCCGAGGTCGATCCCCGCGCATGCGGGGTAAACTGACAAAGAATCAATGAGTGGTCTGGTCTTTGGGGTCGATCCCCGCGCATGCGGGGTAAACGAAATATTTGTCGTGGTTGACCGAGGAGGACGGGGTCGATCCCCGCGCATGCGGGGTAAACACGAAGAAATTGTCAAGAAGTTTAACGCAGAACG
>LFTB01000021.1 GCA_001512905.1 Clostridia bacterium DTU084
CGCCTTCACGCTGCGCACCTTCCAGAATTTTTGTTCTCATGTTATAGTATATCTTAGAAATACATGCGTGTTCGGTTAAGAAAGTTTTTGGCTTTTTCTCAAAACGAACATGGTTTCTCTCTTCGTGTCGAACTCTATCCGGCCTGGCACACGGCGGTTCGCCAGAATAAGCGCACAGCGAGTATCTTTGATACCCGTTACCCGTTGCCGCCGCTTCCGTTCCTGGACGCCCAGATACCCTCGGCACTCCCTGCATACGTCGGCTTCCACCCTATTCTCTGCAGGCTAGCCCTCATGTTTTCTTCGCGTATCCGTCGAGTACCGCAACCTTCTGACGTTCGGCCATGCAGCAGATGTCAGCGACAGTCTGCTTGTGTGGAAAACCCCTCAGCCTCGTATGCGGTTCTTGTTCACCGGGCCGGGACTTTGCCTCCCGCTTCCTTCAGATTCCAATTGACAATGGTTCCCAATGTCATGCACACAGCGGACTTTAACCTCCATCGCCCATGCCGGACGCACCACAAACAGCAAAAAGGAGTCAAAATGCTCGCTGTTTGTTGCAAAATTTCACTATGGCTCGCTATTTAGTCTGGCAGCAAATCTGCAATGGTGGTTTTCTGCAAAACCTGGTTCATTTGAAACTCAGCCTTGCCCAGCACTTTCCGCAAAGGACAAGCACTAGATCTCTGACATATACCTGGCTCATGCAGACAAGGACGCACCTGCAGCGCTTCAAACAGGCTTATTACATCCAAAACCGTGATCTCCTCCGGCTCCACAGCCAGCTTCACTCCTCCACCGGGTCCCCGCACAGACTCCACCCAGCCCTTTTTCACAAGTTCTGCCACGATCTGCGGCATGAAATTAGGTGGGATCTGCTCTTCTTCAGCGATCTGCCGGGACGCCACAAGTCCTTGGCTGCTTTTTTGGGCGAGGTTCAACAACAGCCGCAGGGCGTAATCTGTTTTATTGTTGATCATCGGTTACACTCCTAAATATTAATTCCTAAGTTAATTATAAAGGAATTGGCATCACTTGTCAACGTCGGCTTTTTTTGGCTGTGCTGAAAGGGCTGGAAAAGGGGCAGAGCGGACGCCCTACCCCTTGTGATCTGGTGAATATTGTGCTGTTGATTTTGCTGCTGACAGGTTGGATTCCTTGCTTTTTATTTATTTCAGTTGGTGCTTTGGTTTAAGATGCGAATTTTATTCCGTTTGTGCTGGAAATATTGCTGCTGTTCTGCTGAATTAGAATGCTACGTTCATTCCTACCCGTGCCTGACCACCAGTTACGTTGTTGTACAGAGCCTGGATGCCGAGGCCGTTTGGCGCTCTGTATGCAGCCTGTACTTCGTGCTGGAGATCGCCGTCATCGGGCAGAGTGAGTTCATAACTTGCATCGATGGTGTTGCCGGCCAGATTCAGCTCTTTCGCTGCGCCGAGGCGGATGGCATCTGCGCGATTGCCTGTGGTGATCCACTCATAGCGGTCAACATCAGCGGAGAGCACCATGCCGTAAGCGCCTGTGCGGAGGCCAACAGTGTAGCCGCGCAGTCCAAGGTACTGTGCCACTGGGTTAGCTTCCCTGTAGAAAGGATCCCAGTCAGGATTATGCCACTTGGCGTCGAAGGTGGGATCGAAAGAGCGGTATCCTGCCACTAGCTGAAGGTGTGGTGAAATGCTGTAGCTGCCGTCGATTTTTACTACATCTGAGTCGTCTGCTGTTGCGTAGGTTGCAATGACCTGTGCTCCTGGCAGTGGTACGATTTTTCCTGTGATGTCAATTGCGTTTTGTTCTGCATCAGTTACAA
Source organism: Clostridia bacterium DTU084 (assembly GCA_001512905.1). GTDB lineage: Bacteria > Bacillota > DTU084 > DTU084 > DTU084 > DTU084. Next base: position 1,811 of record LFTB01000021.1, read on the forward strand.
AAGTGCCTGCGATATTCAGCTGATCCAGATTAGCCTCTACCCTACCGCCCAAAGTCTTGTCTGTGGTGTAGAAAGCTGCTGCAGATAGTGGTCCGTTTCTGAAACCTTCAAAGCTGATTCCCTCTACGCTGTCGTTGCGTCCGATCCATGCAACGTAAGGAGAATAGTTGAACCGGAGTCCGCCGATGGTTGTCACTACCTGCGGTCCGCCAGCCCAAAGGGATCCAAGCCTTTGGAGGTAGCCGCGCTGGAATTGATCCAGCCTCAAGCCGTCGAAGAACCTCTGGGCATTGCCCAGCTGGAATTCAATTCCTGCTCGAGTCCTGGCATCGAAACCTAAACCAAGGTTCAGCTGATTTTCCACAGTTGTCGGTCCATACTGCCGCCAATTGCCCTCAAGCTCCATGGTTCCCCCTACTGCAGGCAGGGCCATGGCAGGAAGGGCAAGAGCGAGCATTGCTGCGATGCTAACCATGAAAAGTACTTTTTTCATTGCGTGATTTCCCCCTAGCAAATTTAAGGTTATTTTAGTGCTGCGTTTTTTGCTGCTTGCTGCATCTTTTGCTGCGACGGGGAAGAGAATAAGAACTCCACGTTACCTTATCCTTTTCCCGCTGGCTGCGGTTGCTGGTGCGCTCACCTGGCTGCTGTCCTAGACTTGCTGGGGATTCACCTCCTTTCCTTATCTAGGGTCGAGCTTCAGGTGAAGAGCGAATTGTTTCCGCTCTCAAACAAGGATTTCGCTTTTAACCCTTCAAATCCTCCTGCTGGGGGCAGTGTAATTAATGGTAAGGCTGCCAGCTTCTGCTGGCTCCTGATCAAAACAGCCCAAGGCCGAGCCTTGGGCTGTGATTAGAGCTTTTCGATTTTCACTTGAGGCAGGATGCAGTTGATGTCCGCTATTTTCGCCTCCCCAGCACCAGGAACCAGGGCGTTGGCTGCGCCGCAGGCGCTGCCCAAACGCAGCGCATCGGCGAGGTCTTTGCCTGTTAAAAAGGACACTGCCATCCCTGCAACCAGGGAATCCCCACAGCCAACTGTGCTCACAGGCTCAAGAGTCGGCGGGGTGGCCAAATACCTCTCCTCGCCGCTGAGGGCCACAGCTCCTCTGGCGCCGAGGGAGATCACAACAACTTCCACGCCTAAGCTCAAAAGGTACTCTCCTGCAGCCAGCACCTCTGGCAGATCCCGGACAGGTCTGCCGAAGAAAGCTTCCAGCTCGTCCTCGTTGGGCTTCACCATAAAGGGCCGGGCTCCGATTCCCTCTTTCAGGGCAGCGCCGCTTGTATCCAAAATTACTTTTTTCTCAGGCAGGCTCTGAATCAGCTTTGCGTAAGCGTCGGCTGGAAGTCCCCCAGGCAAGCTCCCTGAAAACGCAACGATGGGGCTTTTTGCTGTAATGGAAACCAGGTGCTCCTGAAAGGCAGCAAAAGAGGCTTGAGAAACCTCTGGGCCGCTTTCCAACAGCTCCGTTTGGGTATTGCCTACAGGATCGATAATGGCAAGGCACCTTCTTGACTCTCCCTGGATCTCGAAAAAGTTATTGCTGATTCCCTCTTCTGCGAGCTTTTCCTTGATGAACCTGCCGGTCTGCCCTGCCACAAAACCTGTGGCCTGTACAGGGCAGCCCAAAGTGTTGGCAACCCTTGCCACGTTGATCCCTTTGCCCCCAGGGATCTCTTTTTTTTCAGCTGCTCTGTTCACTTGATCCAGAGCAAAGTTCTCTACTGTATAGGTAACGTCCACAGCCGCATTCAGCGTGACGGTTGTAAGCATGGTTTCACTCCTCATAAGAAAATGGCGGGCGTGGTTTTCCTGCAGAAGTCGGAAAACCCTCCCACCATCCTTTTACTGACCCATTTTCTGCTTGAAAAGATCGATAATAGCCACAGGCGTAGGATCGATGCCGCCTAAAATGGGCAGATAACAGCTGATGAAGTCGCCCAGACAGACCAGAGAGAAGAGGCGGGCAAGCCTGCTTTCCCCTACTGTTTCCACCTCAATGGCAATTGAAGCGCGCTCTGAGAGGATCTGCTTTGTGATCTGAATCCGCTTTTGTATTTTCTCGTTGTCCTCTTTGTCTTTAAGGAAGATCACTGCAAACTGGCCGGTAATGGCACCTTCTGCGTCCCAGCCTACGATCTCGTCGTGGTGGAGGGCTGGAATGGCGTTCCAGAAAGCCGGCACTTTGCTGTTCTCGCCGAACTGGTTCTTCCAGCGCCAGGCCACGCTGTCTGTAAAGGGCAGGGAGCCGTAGACTACAGGCACCCGGCGGTAGAGTTTGGCTGCGATCTGCTTGGCCAGGTTCTCATCAAAGGGAGACTCAGGCCCCCACTTTTTGCCCAGCTCCTCAAAGAGGGCTATGGTTTCGTCAAGTTCCTTGAGACACCCTTCAACAAGGCCGTACTGCTCCAGAATGTGGAGAATGGGCACGAAGATGTAGCCTAAAGCAGCTCTAGGCATCAGCCCTCCAGGCACCTCGATTGTGGCAAAGGATTTTTCCTCTGCCATGGCCTTCAGCTTTCCCCCTGCTGTGAGGGCAACAACCTGGGCGCCCTGGGCCACTGCCTGTTCTGTAGCTGCCAGGATCTCTTCTGTGTTCCCAGAGTGGGAAACAACAATGGCAAGCGTCCCTGCATCAACCCAGCGGGGAACTGTATAGCCTTGGTTCACAAACAGCGGCACAGCCATGCGATCGAAAAGGTAAGACCGCAGGAGGTTGCCGCTGGCAGCTGAACCACCACCGGTCCCCAGGATGATCACGTGGTCAAAGGCTTTTGGAACAGCCTGAAACTGCTTTTGGGCAAGCTCCAGGCCTTCTGCAAACTGCTTTGGATAGCCCATGGTAAGATCCAGCATTCCCAAAGCGTCTGTCTTCTTTACCAGTTCAACATTGTCCAAATTCAGCATTTCTCCACCTCTTTCTATGCTTTTCCTGCGCAGCCGCAAAGGCGGATCTTCGCCCGCACAACTTCACTCATGGCTTCCTTGGTTGGTCCCAAAAGCTTGCGGGGATCGATCTCGTCTAAATTTTCCACAGCAGTTTTCCTAAGGGTGGCAGCGAAAGGCTGCTTCAGTTCTGTGGAAATGTTAACTTTACAAATCCCCCTGGCAACAGCCTCACGCACTGCCTCGTCCGGCACCCCAGAGGCGCCGTGGAGGACCAGGGGAATGGGTACCCGCTTTCTGATCTCTTCCAGCCTCTCGAAGTCCAGACGGGGCACGCCTTTGTAAACCCCATGGGCAGTGCCGATGGCCACTGCGAGGCTGTCCACGCCAGTTTCCTGGACAAACTGCACAGCTTCGTCTGGATCTGTAAGGCCTGCTTCCTCTTCGCTCACCACTATATCGTCTTCAACGCCGCCGACCTTCCCCAGCTCCGCCTCTACAGCCACCCCTGCAGGGTGGGCAAGCTCCACCACTTTCCGAACCAGGGCAATGTTTTCTGCCAAAGGCAGTTTGGAAGCGTCGATCATAATGGAGTCGAAGCCGTGGCGAATGCAGGCTGCCATCATCTCGTAGGAGGTGCCGTGGTCCAGGTGGACAATAACTGGCACTGAGGCAAGGCTTTGGGCGGTTTTAGCGATGGCAGTTATGTATTCGATCCCTGCATACTGGATTGTGCCCTGGTTGATCTGCAGGATCACAGGCGCCCTTTCTGCTTCTGCTGCGGCGATTATAGCTTGGGCAACTTCCATGGTGTGGATGTTGAAAGCGCCGACAGCATAACCGCCCTTTTGGGCTTCTGCCAGCAATTGCTGCATGCTTTTGTTTTTCACAGTGCTTTTCCCCTTTTCCCTACAGATTACGCTAAAAGATATTTTTCAATTGCCACTGCCACTCCATCTTCGCGGTTGGAGCGGGTGACAAAATCCGCTGCTTCTTTCACAGGGTCTGGAGCGTTGCCCATGGCCACAGCCAGGCCCGCTGTGCGGAGGAGCTCGAGGTCATTGAAGCTGTCGCCAATTGCCATCACCTCATCCTGCTGCAGCTGCCACATGTCCATTAGAGCTGAAAGGGCCCTGCCCTTGTTGACTTTTGGCGACAAAAATTCCAGGTAGCGGCTTTCAGAGACAGTCACGTTCAGCCTGCCTTGATATTCCTGTCCGAGGCGCTGCCACATTTCCTTCACTTTTTCCTCGTCCATCACAAAGAGGAGTTTGGTGGGAGGGCCGGGAAAAAAGGACTCTAGATCCCCAACCTCCTGCCACGGCACCTTGACTTGAGCCAGGTAGAACTCAGCCTCCCTGGTCCAGGCCTCGAAATACAGCTCGTCTTGGTAGTAGAAGTTGGCGTGGATTTTCTCTCGCCTGGCAAGGGCCAAAAGCTGTTTTGCGAGATCTGCAGGCAGCGGTTCGTGATAGAGTTCCCTGCCTGTGGCTATGTCCTTCACCAGGGCGCCGTTGTAGCTCACAAGGGGGCCTTTCAGGCCCAGCGCCTGGGCAAATGGCAGTGCTGAACGAAACATCCTCCCTGTGCAGATCATCACGTTGACTCCCAGGCTCATGGCTTTTGTGATAGCCTCTTTATTGCGCCTGGAGATGGCATGTTCCTCGTTCAGCAGGGTGTGATCCAAATCTACGGCAAGCAGCTTAATCACAGAATCCTCCTAATTTTTCAGCACCAAATTCAAAATGGTGCTGAACAAACTCAGCAGAATGGCCACGAGGACAGCAGCGCCGAAATTGATGCTGAACCCCCGCACCACCTGCGAAACTATGAAAAGCAGCGCTCCGTTTATAACCAAAGAAAACAAGCCCATGGTCAGAAAGTTGATTGGCGCTGCCAAAATATTCAAAAACGGACGCAGGACGGCATTTACAAGTCCCCACAGAAAAGCTGCGCTCAAGGCAGACAGAAAGCCCGTCAGCTCCATACCGGGCACAAGCTGATCTATGAGCAGCAGCGCTAGCGCATTGGCCAAGAGGCGAATGAGAAAACCGTTCATGGCGAAACCTCCCAGGCTAGCAATTTTTCCTTTATCTTGAGCTTCTGCGGCTCAGAGCCGCCAAAGCCGCCTAAAGCACCGTCAGCACGGATAACCCGGTGGCAGGGAATCACCAGGGGAAGGGGATTGCGCCTGAGGGCTCCCCCCACTGCCCGCTGGGCTCTTGGGCTTCCGAGCTTCTCTGCGATCCAGCTGTAGGAGCGGGTCTGTCCGTAGGGAATGAGGCGGGTTGCTTCCCACACCTTTTGGCTGAATTCTGTCCCAGCCGGGGCGATCTCCAGTGGAAGCTCCTGCGGGCGGCGGGCAAAGAATGCCTCAAGCCAGCCGGCCAGAATCCCCATCTCCCGCTCCGGAAGGCTGCCGGCTGGAAAAGAAGCAACAATGGGTTCCAGCTCTTCAGCAGGAAGGGAGAGCATTGTAAGGCTGGTATCTTGAAAGTGGGACAAAACCCATCCCAGTGGGGTTTTATAGACCACCCGTCCTTTAATAACTTTCCACATCATGAAATAAATTCCTTCTTTCAACTGTGAAAAAAGTCGTAGATCCGCTGTGCCAGCTTCGGCGAGATCCCAGGTACCTTCTCAAGCTCCTCAAGGGCAGCTGCAGAGACTGCTCTTGCAGAGCCGAAGTGGCGGATGAGGGCTTTTCTTCTTGCAGGGCCAACTCCCTCTATCTCGTCGAGGATCGAGCCTGCTGTCCGCTTCTGCCGCAGGCT
>LFTB01000132.1 GCA_001512905.1 Clostridia bacterium DTU084
CTTCCCTTAGCTATTCCAGCAGCATCGACAATGGCAGTAATCCTGGCATCGTGGAAAGACCGCTGGGCAAACTCATCGATCGCGGCATCAATTATCCTTTGCCGCTTATCTTCAGGTAGATTAAAAAAGGTATCCTTAGGCATTCTCATCCATCTCCCGTGTGAATCTCTAGTCATATGAATATGCGGTCATATGACTTTCTAGTCACATTGTACCCGGTAGGCTCCTAGGAAGTCAAGGAAATTCTCATTTTCTTGGATGCTGGGCCTTACGGGATTGAAGAAAACAGATGACCTGCCGTTAGCTGCAGTTACATAACGGCAGGTCATCAAACAAAGACCGTCTATTATGTCATATCCTAATTTCCATAGGGATCCGCAGCATCCCGCAGCCCATCACCCAGGAAATTGAAGGCGAGGATGGTAATCAGGATAACGACACCGGGAATCATTATCCAAGGGTACTGACCGATGGTCTGCAGGTTACTGGCGTTGCGAAGCAGCACTCCCCAGCTCACCATGGGAGGCTGAATACCCAATCCCAAGAAGCTCAAGGAGCTCTCGGCCAGAATTAGGTTGGGAATGGTTATGGTGAGAACTACGATGATGTGACTCAGGCAATTGGGGATGATGTGGTGGATGATAATATACAGATCCTTTGCTCCGGCAACTTTTGCGGCTAGGACGAAATCAGATTCTCGGTATGAGAGCACCTTGCCCCTTACTTCCCTTGCCAGATAGGTCCACTGTACCAGGGTCATGACAACAACGACTCCAATAAAGACTCCAAGGGGCGGCCAGGTGGTAGGTATGGCAGCACTTAGAGCCATCATGAGGGGCAGCTGGGGAAAAAGCTGCAAGAGCTCTACAATCCGCTGAATTATGCTGTCTACCTTTCCTGAGAAATACCCTGACACTCCACCGATGAAGGATCCAACAGCAGCACTAATTGTCGCCCCCATAAGGCCGATGAAGATTGAGACTCGACCTCCAAAGAGAATTCTGCTGAGCATGTCCCTGCCGAGATGATCTGTACCAAGCAAGTAAAGGGTACCCGGCTGCTCAATACCAATTAGGTGTATATTCGACTTGACTAGACCGAACAGACTATACTCCCAGCCCCGGACAAAAAACTTAATAGGGTAGATTGTCTCTGGATCTTCAACGTACACCCTCTGCCAAGTAATTTCATCGACGCCATACTTCAGCCCATGAACAAAGGGACGCCAATGGAAGTTACCTTCAGAATCGATGAACCGCACCCGCTGGGGCGGTATATACGCATGCCGGTATTCCGGCTTGGTGTAATCATACGGCGCAAAGAAGGGAGCAAAGATGCTGAGTACAGCCAGAATCAGCACTACCACTGCCCCAAGCACGCCCAGCCTATGCCGACGAAACCTTCTCCAGATCAATTGGCGCTGTGTAAGGGTTCTGCCAACGGCTAGCTTTTCTTCAGTTAACTCCCTCAAATCAACGACAGGTTTATCTTTCGAAACCGATGTTTGTCTACTCATAGCGCACCCTCGGATCCATCCATGCTAATAAGAGATCAGCCAGGAGATTTCCCACAATCAGCACAACAGCAATCATCAACAGAAATGACCCCGCTAAATACATGTCTTGATTAACCAAGGCAATATGGAAGGCGGGCCCTATAGTGGGCAAATTAAGGACGATGCTGGCTATGACTTCGCCCTGAATTAGGAACGGCAGAGACATTCCCAGATACATGATAATCGGTTGAATGGCGTTGCGCACCGCATGCTTGAAAATAACTACCCGCTCCGGCAGACCTTTGGCCCGGGCTGTCTCAACGTACTGCGAGTTCAGCACATCTAGGAGATTGCCCCGCATTACCCTCATGTTCTGGGCTGTGCCAGCTAACCCAACGACAAAAACCGGCACCCAGAAATGTTTGAGAAAGTCGACGAATTTGGCCCCGCTCCAGGGTGCCATGACATACTCCGTGGAAAACAATCCCCCCACATGTGTCTTCACATGAAAGGCTAGGTAATACATAATCAAGAGCGCCAAGAAGAAATTAGGAGTCGACAATCCCAGAAAAGACAGCACTGTGAACACGTTATCAAAGAAGCTGTACTTATGGGTGGCAGAAAAGATACCTACTAGAACGCCGATTCCCACTGAAACCGCATGACAAGTAGTTGCGATCAGTAAAGTCCAGCCCAACCGCTGCCAAAGCACCTCGTGGACCGGCCGGTTATAATGAAAGGAATAACCAAAGTCGCCCCGGGTGACAATGCCTTTGATCCACTCAAAATACTGAACCATAAAGGGACGATCGAGACCATAGCGGGCGGCCATTCTCTCTGCGATGGCCATAGCCTCTTCTCGAGTCAGTCCCGCTTGGCTCTCCAGCTGCTGCCGCATGGTAGTGAGATAATCCCCCGGAGGCAGATTTATGATAACAAAAGAAACGAGACTCACCAGAACCAACATGGGAATCGCGTATAGCAACCTGCGGATGATGAAACTAGTCAACTGCTGCTCACTCCCCGATGCTCATCAGCGGTATCTGGAGGGATGCCCTGCATCCCTCCAGATAATCTCATCTACTGCCCGTGTACTACTGCCAAGACCTGTTCTGGTAGCTTTCTGCCGTTGGGATGTGCTCCTTGAACTTGGGCTGATACTGCATTTCTTCAGGAACCCATACGATCTGTAGAGGAATGTTCTTATCCAGCCAGTCATACAAGTAGGCAGGTACGTCCGGCTGCACGTTGCGGAAACGCTTAGCTATACCCAAGCCTCGCTGTGCCTCATACAGACCGATGCTGTAGATATTCTCAGTGTAGAGGCGGAGTATCTCTACAAAGATGTCCGCCCTCCGACCGGCATCTAGCTCTGTCCTTGCCTCCATCATGAGTTCCCGAATTCGCTCTTCAAAGGGCATCAAGAAGCGTTCGCCTTCTGGACCTGCTTGATGCCAAGAAGGAGAATTGTCAGTGATGGGACCAAACAGACTCATATGGATGAAAGGAGTGGTCGAGTCCAGCCGGACAATGTGGAAATGGAAATGCCCAGAATCCACTCTGTTGGTGACCACTGGACCGGTCATTATGCGCACCCGCAGATCAATTCCCACGCTCCGGAGCATAGGCTGGATGAACTCCGCTGCTTCCACTGAGGCGGCCTGATCCTCGGGGGCGATCAGCTCGATGATCAAATCACCGCCTGCGTGAACAGAATCTTGGGGCCAATTGAGTATTCCGTTGCCATCGGTATCTTTGAACCCCAATTCGGCAAGGAGCTCAGCAGATTTCTCCGGATTGTACTCGTGCCTGCGGACAACGCTTTCATCATAGTAGGAAGAACCAGTAGGATAACCGCCTTCCCATGCCCGAGTCAAGGGACCGGGGAATGCCAGGTCGGCAAGGGCGTCTCGGTCCAAGGCATGGGCTACAGCTTGCCTAAACCGGAGGTCCCTAAACAGATGGCGCAGTTCCAGTTCCTTCTCATCACCGTCTATCCCTTTGTTAAGTGAGAAGTTCATCATCAAGTGGTAACCAATTCCGTAAGAACCGAACTGGATGGTAAAGTGCGCGTTTGGATCCAGTGATGCTTGGCGGATCACACTGAATACCTGGGGGTTCTCGATATGATCTCGGTCACCGGTGCCGGCGATCAAGTTCAAAGTCCTAGCCTCTCCAGACTGTGCCTCGGTGAACCATACTTCGTCTATATACGGAAGCTGGTTTCCTTCCTCGTCTACCTGCCAGTAATAGGGATTCCTAACCATGATCAGCAGCTGCCCAGGTTCGTAAAGGACAGGTACCCACGGTCCCATGGTCACCGGCGGCAGATCTTTGGGCGGAGTTGCAGCTAACAGGTCATCATAGGTCATTTCAGGATTGAAAGCTGGATGGAACTTGGAATACACATGCTTTGGTACAACTGAAAAGTCTAGATAATCCATGCTGTAGAAGCAGTCAATGGGATAGCTTACAGGGAAATGCCAGCGGATTGTGTAATCATCGACCTTTTCTAACCGGGTTAGTTCCCCATTGTATGTCCAGTTGCTGGCCGATGCCCAGCTGGGAACATTAGTATCGCAGATGTAGTGTTCGTAGGTAAAGACCACATCGTCAGCGGTGAACGGGTGGCCGTCAGACCACTTCGCGCCCCGAATCAGGTGCATGGTCAGGGTCCTGCCGTCCTCAGACCATTCCCAATGGGTAGCTAGGTTAGGCACGGGATCAGGTTCCTTCATCAGCCACATGGGACCAACTTCAATCAGTGTTTCTTGCACGATTTCATTGATCCCAAACCAGCCCTGAGTGAACCCAGCTCCCCAGTTCCAGCTTTCAACAGGGACCGCAAAGGTGTCTCTCCATACACCGCCGTATACACCTATCCCGTCATGCATAACATCGGTCTTTACAACCCGGGGATTCTCCGGCAAACGCTCCTCAAGGGGCGGCAGCTTACCTTCAGCTACTAGAGCCGCTAGATCTGGAGACTCATTGTACTTGGGAAGTGCCTTGTACTCAGCGATCTCTTCTAGAGCGAAGCGTCCTGCATAGGTATCGTATTTAGCAAACACAGCAGCAGAGGAAACTAACAACGCACAGGTCAAAACAGTCAGCACAAGAATTAACGTATTCTTTTTTCTCCCAACGGTTTTCAACTTGCTCGACATGAGAGTTTCCCTCCTCCGTGATTTTCACCTTTCATCAACAAAGCCCAGCTTACCTGACGAGATCACCCCCAACCCATATTTCCAACTGACCCGCAGCCGCTACCCCGAGCCTCAAATCCACTAAGCTGCACCTCTTCCGCCAAGTGACAAGCCACAAAATGCATCGGCTCTATTTCCCTAAGACTTGGCGTATCGAATTTGCATCGTTCAACAGCGTAAGCGCAGCGAGGATGGAAATTGCAGCCAGACGGGGGGCTCGCGGCATCGGGAACACTGCCTGCCAAGGCTTTCCGCCTCTTCCCCAGCAGCGGATCCGCGATAGGTATAGCCTGAAGCAGCGCTTCTGTATAGGGATGCTTTGGAGAATGGTACAGGTCTTTACACAAAGCACTTTCGACAATTTTTCCTAGATACATAACCATTACGCGATCGCTTATGTATTCCACAACACTTAGATCGTGGGCAATAAACAAATAAGTTAGGCCAAACTCCTGCTGCAGGTCGAGCAGAAGGTTTAGAACCTGGGCTTGTACTGAAACGTCCAGGGCTGACACAGGTTCGTCACAGATAACCAGTTGAGGACTAGAGCTTAGTGCTCTAGCGATACCGATTCTTTGGCGCTGACCGCCGCTAAACTCATGAGGAAACCGGTTCATATACGACGCACTTAATCCGACTTTTTCCAGCAGCTCCCCTGCCCGCTCTAGACGTTCCTTTCTGGTTCCAATTCCTTTAATCCTGAGGGGTTCGGCTACAATAGCTCCTACCGACATGCGGGGATTCAAGGAGGCGAAAGGGTCCTGGAAAATAAGCTGAATCTCTCCCCTAATTCTCTCCAGCTCTTCCCTACCCATAGCAGCCAAGTCAGCAGTGTTACCATCCTTCGGGGTATACTCAATCTGTCCCTCAGTAGGATCCAGCAGTCGGGCAATAGTGCGGCCGACAGTAGTCTTGCCGCAGCCGCTTTCTCCTACGAGCCCTACGGTCTCGCCCCGGCGAATAAAAAGATCTATCCCATCCACTGCTCTCACATAACCCACAACCCGGCGCAGCAAGCCAGCATGAATTGGAAAGTATTTTTTCAAATTCTTGACGTTGAGCATCATTTCATCCTGCTTCATGCCGATGCTTCCCCCTCTTGGTACAGCCAACACTTGACTCGCCGCCCGTTGACCAGGACACACATCGGAGGTTCGTTTTCCAGACAGATATCCATGACATGGGAGCACCGAGGGGCAAAATAGCACCATCCTCGCGGCAGGTTAATTAGGTCAGGCACGGTCCCCTTGATGGAGTTCAATCGCCCTCTGCGGCCGATTCTCGGGACTGACTGCAGCAGCGCCTGGGTGTAGGGATGCTTGGCAGAGTAGAAAATCTCCTCAGTGGAGCCTTCTTCCACCACCCAGCCTGCGTACATCACCAGCACCCGATCAGCTATTCCAGCGATAACGCCCAGGTCGTGGGTAATCATGATGATGGACATGCCCATTTCATCTTGCAGATCCTGCATGAGGTTGATGATCTGAGCTTCAACTGTGACATCCAAGGCTGTCGTCGGCTCATCAGCGATCAGCAGCTTGGGATTGCAGGAAAGGGCCATGGCAATCATAACCCTTTGCCGCATACCCCCGCTGAATTCGTGGGGATAGCGGTCTATCCTCTCGCTTGGGGATGGAATCCCTACCTTTGCCAACATCTCGACAGCCTTTTCCCGGGCGGCCTGCTTATCCAGCTTTTGATGAAGCTGAATCGCTTCCATGATCTGGTCTCCGATGGTATAGACTGGATTCAAAGAAGTCATGGGCTCTTGGAAGATCATCGATATTTCATTGCCCCGCAGCTCCCGCATCTCTTGGCTTTGGTAATGGAGAGCAGCAATATCAACAACGTCTGTTTCTCTATAGTAGAGAATCTTACCCTCGACAATGCTGCCGTTAGGCTTCGGGACGATCTGCATAATTGACTTGGCAGTAACACTTTTTCCGCAGCCGCTTTCGCCGACGATTCCCAGCGTCTGCCCCTTATACACCTGAAAACTGACCCTGTCAACGGCCCTTACAATACCTTCTTCTGTATTGAAATGAGTGCTGAGATTTTGCACATCCAGCAGGAGCTCACCTTGGGCCAATTTCCTTTCCCCCCAGCATGATAACGTCCTGAATCTGTTCTCTTAATCCCGTTAGGTGCACGATAGTTAACTCATTCCTGGTCTGCAGCCCCGGCGCTTCTTGCAGCATCCCTTTCTTTGGCCATCTGCTCCACAGTCTTCTCCGGCAGCCGGGCTGCGCCCCGATACCCTTTCTTAGTGGGGATTCGCGGCTCGGTCGCCCTGCGCTCCTTTGCCTTGGCGATGGCATCCTTATACTGAGGCAGCCACTGTTCTTGGGCGATCAGCATATCATCTACTAACTGCCAAATCTCCGGCGGGTTACACACTGCGCCTACCAAAGGGTCCATCATCATGGCCTGACGCAGCAGCAGATCATCGCCCCGGACTGCTGCTTCAACAGCCAGGCGCTGAACCGATATGCTGGCGTTGCAGACCGCTGCACAGCCCAAAGGCAAATCACCAATTACCGGGATATGAATACCGGTAGCGTCAACGTATCCTGGAACCTCAACGACAGCATCGGGAGGCAAGTTAGTGATAACGCCGCGATTTACCACATTGAAGTGACCCCGGTAGGTTCGACCTGTCTCAAGAGCTTCGATAATATAAGAACCATGTTCTTGACTCCGCTCTTCCCGGGCATATTTCATCGGGGGCTCCTTTAGCCAGTTGGGAAAGTCAACTTCAAACCAGTTGCGCCCCTCCCGGCAGACCCTCAGGTAACCGCCGGTCTCGCCGTTAATCCAGACACCCAAGTCAATCCAGTCTCTGATTTCTTCCGGCCGCTTCCGGTACCAAGGCACATACTCACTTAGGTGACCGTTGGACTCGGTGCTGAAATAACCGAAACGGCGCAGCATATCTATGCGGACCTTTTCTGTCTTGCTGTACTCCGGATGCTTTTCAAAGGCTTCCAGCAGTAGGCCGGTCATATCCTTGCCTTTATGCTGAACCTTGATATACCAAGTCTGATGGTTGATTCCAGCACAGATGATATCGACTTCCTCTTGTTTTAGACTTAGAGCTTCAGCAATTTGCTGGTGACCGTGCTGAACGCCGTGGCACAATCCAATGGTTGGAACTTCTCCATACTTGTTGCATGCCCAGGTAAGCATGGCATTGGGGTTAGCGTAGTTTAGCATGATGCAGCCATCGGCTCCGACCTCTCTAATATCCTTGCAGAAGTCCAAGACAACTGGAATACCCCGCTGTCCGTACATGATGCCTCCGGCACACAAAGTGTCGCCGACACACTGGTCAATACCGTATTCCAGGGGAATCTCTATGTCCAGTTCGAAAGCCTCCAAGCCGCCGATCCTTACAAGATTAAACACATATTTTGCTCCCTCAAGGGCTTCCCGCCGGTTAAGGGTTGCCTGGATCTTGATATCTAGACCATTGCTGTCTATATCACGCTGGGCAAGCTGGGTCACCATTTCAAGATTTCTCTCGTTTATGTCAGTAAAGGCAATCTCTATGTCATGGAACTCCGGTACAGACAGCAGATCCCGCAGCAGGATTCGGGTAAAGCCGATACTCCCCGCCCCGATAAACGCGACTTTGAAGGACATTTCTCGGCCTCCTCGCTAATATATGGTTATAATCTAAACGTTTAGATAGGCAGATAATTTCTTCTTCGCTGCCCCTCTTTGTATTCCTTCTTAAATTTTTATAATTCTGTGGCCGATGGCTGTGTTTCCCCTCTTCTCGCACAAAAAAATAACAGCACCCGGATGAAGTCATCCAAGGTGCCATCTAAGAAAGACACTACCTAAGAGCCGTAATAGTACTTCCAGACACCAACTCGGGCTGGAGGCAGATGGTCATTGGCGGCCCCTTAGCACTGCCATCGATTCTAGCCAAGAGCTGCTTTGCCGCCGCCCTGCCCATCTCGTAAGTAGGTATTCTTACTGAAGCCATTCGGGGCCTTAGTAGAGCTGCTAAGGTATTATCAATACCGATTAGCGATACATCTTCGGGAACATGCAAACCAGCCTCAAGTACTGCCTCCCATAGACCGATTGCCATCAGATCATTGGCGGCTACAATCCCAGTGGGAGAAGCTTGGTTATCCAACAGGATGCGACCCAATCGATGGCCTTCTTGCTGTGAAAAACCTTCACCCAGGCAGACATATTCCTCACTTGCCTTCAGACCGAAGCTGTGCAGCCCCCTAACAAACCCTTGATAGCGCAACCAACTAGTGGTACTGCCGCAGACGCCTATGAAGCCTATCTTTCCGTGGCCTTCCTGGGCGAGATATGATGAGGCTAAATACCCACACTCCTCATCATCAACTAACACCCGGTCTACTGACTCTATTGATCGAGGACCATGGAGAACAATGCTGGTAATTCCCCGCTGATTCAGGCATCCAACCAGCTCGTGGATAACCCCTAGTCCCGGCGATGTGATAATCACTCCATCAATCTGCATTTCTCTAATCAATTGGGAGTAGCGGTTAATCCTTCTTGGTTCCATTTCCGTGTTGCATACCAAGACCGAGTAATCTGCTTCATAGGCTATGTCCTCTACTCCCTTAAGCATTGACGGGAAAAAGGGATTGGTCACTGAAGGCAAGATATAAGCGATGATTCGACTCTTGCCCTGCTTAAGACCTTGAGCCATCCTATTGGGCTGATAACCCAATCTTTGAATGACAGCCTCAACACGGCGCCGGGTGGCATCGCTTACAGGGCGCGTTCCATTGATCACCGCTGATACCGTCGCTATGGAGACACCGGCCTCAGACGCTACATCCTTAATGGTAGGCATACCCAGATTCTCCACTATCATGTAATATGTGAAACGTTTACCCGACTTTCCGCACCCTTGAACCTCATGGAAAAATAGTTTCTGCCCAGCAGGGATTTGTTAGAATCTCGCGAACTGTTCTCTATCCAAATATTGGAGGGAGAATCAGTGCAGGTCTCAGCCAAACACCCAGGCGCAGCTAATCTCATGGCTCACCTATGCAAGGAGCTCGACATAGCC
>LFTB01000143.1 GCA_001512905.1 Clostridia bacterium DTU084
TAATTTTACCGCGCTTTTTTGTTATTGGTATAACGTGCTTTGCGGACATCGAAAATGCCTCTTTCATGATAACCCTCCTTTAAGTTTCTTCTTGTTGTAGTATAGACCATTTACAAACAAGGAGCAAGACTATTCTTTAAAAAGCAAAAATTGAGATTCTTCCCCTTGTTCACGCATCGGAGTTGTCCACCCCCATCTCTGTTCAGGGAAGTTGTCATATGGGATTATTGCGGTTTTTTCTTAATCCGTTGCCCAAAAAGATCCTGATTGAATAAACTAAACCAGTAATTTAAGGAAGGAGGCTTCTCCATGAAAAAAAATGACAAACCAACACCTGAACAAAAAGCTGCAGCTGAAAACGTATCATCCGAAAAGCAAGAAAGGGTGCCGGAAGAAGCAAAGCTGCAGCAAGTTAGCTGTCCAGCTGGTGCTTTGTACGCAATTCAAGCAGGTGATACGCTCTTTGCTTTAGCGCAGCGTTTTAATACCACTGTTAACGCCATCATCGCTGCCAACCCTGGAATCGACCCTAACAATCTCCGCATCGGTCAGGTAATTTGTATTCCTCTTTCTACCCAGCTTCCTCCGTGTCCAGGCAACACCCTTTATATAATTGGGGTTGGCGATACGATCTTCACTATCGCTCAACGCTTTGGCACATCTGTACAAGCCATCATTACAGCCAACCCTGGCATCGATCCAAATAACCTGATCATCGGCCAGGTTATCTGCATTCCGGAGGTAGTTCCAACTCCACCATGTCCTGGCGGCACATTATACACCATCCGCCCTGGCGATACCATCTTTGCCCTGGCGCAGCGGTTTGGCACCACCGTCCAGGCTATCATCGCAGCTAACCCGGGAATCGACCCACTGAGGCTGCAGGTTGGCCAGGTTATCTGCATTCCGGCACCAGCTCCGCCTATGTGCCCCGGGGGAACCTTGTACACCATCCGCCCCGGCGATACCATCTTTGCTCTTGCACAGCGATTCGGCACCACTGTGCAGGCTATTATTGCAGCAAACCCCGGGATCGATCCATTGAATCTGCAAATCGGCCAGGTTATCTGCATTCCAAGATAGAGAAAACAGCCCTTGGTCCCGCCAAGGGCTGTGGATCAACTTTAACCTTTCAGAGCTTGCTCTGTTGAGACTTGAACACCTTCAGCTCGGAAACAGAACTTTGCTTCAATGGCTCTTGTAGGGCAGCTGGAAATGCATTCACCACAGCGAATACATTCTGGATGATTGGGCGTCTTTTGAGGATCTATCTCCAGCTTGCAGCTACGCCTGCAGGCAGTACAGTTGTTGCAAGCAGCTGTGATCTGATAATGGTAAAGACTTACTGGATTGAAGATGCTCAAAATAGCCCCTAAAGGACAAAGCAGCCTGCAGAAAGGCCGAAAGAGAATGATAGCAGAAATGATGGTGGCGATCAGGATTAACAATTTCCACTGAAAGAGGAAGCCTGCAGCAGAACGCAGGGATTCGTTAACAATCAAAAGTGGGACTCCTGCTTGTAGAGTGCCTGCAGGACAAATGAATTTGCAGAAGGTAGGCTGCCCAAAACCAAAATCATCGAGCCAAAATAGGGGCAGGGCCACTACGAAAACCAGCAAAACTGCATATTTGAGATATCTTGTGATAAAGTTAAGTTTCAGTCTTTTTTTCGGAAGGGGTATTTTATAAAACAATTCCTGGACGAGGCCAAATGGGCAGAGCCAGCCGCAGACCAGCCGTCCTGAAGCAGTGCCCAAAAGGACGAAAAATCCCAAAAGGTAAAAAGAAAACCTGTAGCGCAAGTCTATAATCACTGCCTGCAGGGCACCGATGGGACAAGAGCCTAAAGCGCCAGGGCAGGAATAGCAGTTAAGTCCCGGGAAACAAATAAACTTAGTGCTGCCTTTAAAAATATCGCCGGTAATAAAGCCTTTAAAATACCCGTTGCCTATCAGAGCTGCTCCCAGCTGCCATAATTTTCTTTTAGCCAATGCCAATGCACTCCAGACAGATATTGATGGCTTTCATGAAAACGGCAGCTGCTTCGCCCCGGATGACACCGAAAAAGAGCAACACGGCTCCTGAAAGCAGGAGGAAAATTTGCCGAGTTTTCAAACCTTCCACCTCCGTTTTTTTACTGTATTCGCTTTCAAGAGCCGCAAGTCCTGCTATGCTTTATTCGTATAGTCTTGGATAGCATTTCTGATGCCTTCTGTGACCAGCTGCAGGCATGGTTCGTATAAGCCCCAGGGCCAGCGGAAAATTTTCCGCAGCTGGCCCGTGGAAAGTTGCATCAGCTCGTGGATGCTTTTGCCGATCACAAAAGTGCTGACGTAACTTGCCGCAGCGATGGCCTGAGGCCTGCCTTGAATTAAATAGCGCGCCTCTTTGACAGTATCCGATTCTATATAAAGGTAAAATTGCAAGTAATTGCCAAGCTGCGGGCTACCGCTTTCCCCAATACCATTTGCATGGGGAAGGGTACCAATATTTTTTGGATTCGCAAAGTGATCCATGATCTCCATTTGCCTCGCCTCCTGCCTTTTCCTACCATATGCGTAAAGCATGGTAAATGACACAGCAGGAGATGGGACAAATCTTACGAATATTAAACTGGGAGGCGAAACTATGGAAATTCACAACCTCAGCGTGTCGATGTGTCCCGAGGAAGTAGAAAAGTGGCTGATAGAAAGGTCCAGTTCATCACAACTTCAGGTATTAAGCTTTACCAGCTTAAACGGCGAATTTGCCTTAAAGTTGCAATATAAAGGAATTTCCTTTCCTTTACGGTTCAAGATGGTCAAATGCGAACTATCCCTGGTTCATCTTGAAATTATCTCCCTGCCCCCTATCCTTTCTCTTTTGCCCCTCAGCCTTCTCTTCTCGGATGGTGGTGTCAGGCTGAAAGGTAGAGAGCTGTGGCTGGATTTTTCGCTCCTCTCAGGGGGCAGGATCGCAGATTTGGAGCTAGAGGAGATCCTCTTCCAGCCAGAGTCTATCAGGATAAAACTCCGGAACCTGGTGCTCAAGGAACCCTTTGCTTAAATTGCAGAAACAGCAAACTCCAGCTCATAGCACCTCTTCTCGCCTGGTTTCAGATAGCTCAAAGTTCCCCGAGCCCGCTCCTCTGCTCTCCCGTCTACGCGGCAATTGGCAGGTTCCAGCCCAAGAACGTAAGAACCCTGTTCGAAACGCTTCCAGTGAACCAAATTGGGCAATTGGCCGGGATGATAGGTAAGGTCTAGTTTCAAGCCGCTGCCTGTGAGGGTGATGGTTGCCTTCTCCTCTGTATTTTTGAGCATGTGATAATAGACCCGGGGCTGGTACCCGTAAGTTGGCGCTGCAAAAGAAGCATAATCAGGATTTGCCTCTGCAACAGGGTCTTTGGGAATGGTGGTATGGGGAGGCAGTTTGAGCTCTGAATCTTCACACACTAGCGGATAGCCTAAATTGATGTGATAGAGAATCATATGGGGTACTTTCTCAAAACCCTGGTTTTCTACTTCATCCCGCAAGAAAATCTTCGCCTCACCCAATTTCGCTGTAATGGTGCGTGTCATGACAACATTGGGTCCGAAAGCCGATGCTTCACGCACCTGTCCGGAAGCGTGGAGATAGTAGTCATCGCCTTCCCAGCGGGTCCAGGTGCAGACGTGCTGGGCAGGGGTGTTGGCAATTCTGCCGTGGAGGCCCAGCTCTTCACCTTCATCTTGACATGGATCACCTAGATATGTAAGTCCGCATGTGGTCAACAGTCCTCCGGCGAAGCTGCGCAGCCACCCATCCCCTTGGGGTTCAAAGTACTCTGGCCCGCTGTATGCAGCGGGGCTCAGCCAGCACAGCGGCAAGCCCCTGAAGCTGGCAATACCCAGATCCATGCCCCTGCCGGGAAGCACTACAAAGTCCAAGCCGGAACCTGTGCGGAAGCTGATTCCTTCCAGGCCCTTGGCTCTTCCCTCCTGGTAGGCAAACCGCGTCACCTCAGCTATTTGTGAAATGCTTCCTACCCTCTCGCTCAGCTCCTTCCTGGTAAAATTTTTGCCTGCAAATTGTGCCATTCTAATTCCTCCTCTCGATTTCCCTTTCTAAATCTAAAAGATATTTTTCTCCAGGATATTTCTCCAAGGCCACCTCCAGGGTTTCTCTGGCCTTTTTTTCATTGCCTGCGGTCAAATAAGCCAAGACCAAATTGTGGTATGTGGCCGGATCTGCTCGATTGGCAATGGAACTGGTATAGTGCTGCGCAGCTTTGACAGGATCCTCATCTAAAAGTTCATTGCCGAGATGAAAATGAGCCTCAGCCAGCTTCAGCGACAAAAGGTCGTCCATGGCAGCAGGAGCTTTGCCTTTGGCCTCTTCGAGGCAGGCCACAGCTTCTTGGTAGTTTTTTTCTTCCAGCGCTTCGCTGCCAGAGGCCAGAAGCTCTTTCCATGAGCCTGCCTGTGGAAAAGCTGCATTGACCATGGAAAGGAGAGTAATAAGGCCAAAACAGCTTACCACAAAGACCCTTTTGCTGCGGGGCTTGAAGGTTGAAAAGTAGGCAGCGAAAAACCCTGCCACAAGCCCTCCGATGTGGGCGAAATTATCGATCCCGGGAATCAAAAGTCCCAAAAATATGTTCAGTCCAATTACCAGCACCAAATGCTGTAGAGCCCCTGGGCGTACAGCGTGGCGGTAGAGAAGGGCAAAACACAAAAGGCTCCCCACCAGGCCGAAAATGGCGCCAGAAGCGCCGGCAGAGATGCTCTGCGGACTGAAGTAGAGGCTGCCTAAAACACCCCAAAGAGCGGCTGACAGGTAAATCAGAAAAAATCTCAGGCTGCCCGCCAGATACTCCACCTGCTGGCCAATGCTGTAGAGGGCATACAAATTCATTCCCAAATGGAAGATGCCAAAGTGCAGAAATGGAGCGGTTAAAAAACGCCACCATTGGCCGCTGAAGATGGCTGGGGCCCACTTGGCACCATACTTCAAGAGAACTAGAGGATCCTCTGGATTTCCCTGAAGAGCTACTAAAGCATAAACCATTAGATTGAGTACGATCAGCAGCCAGGTGACAACGCTTTCTCGTTTCTGCATATCACACACCCTTTTTTAATATATACGCTTTTTTGCTTCTTTCACCTCCCTCAATTTCTAATAATTCTTTCTTTAGCATAAAAATTAAAAAAGCAAGGGGGTGAAAGGATGAAAGCGAATGCTGTGTTCGCAGGCGGCGGAATCAAGGGGATTGGCCTTTTAGGAGCTTTCTCAGTAGCAGAGGAGCAGGGTTACCGGTGGGAAAAACTGGCAGGGACTTCAGTAGGCGGAATGCTGGCTGCCCTTGTGGCAAGCGGGTATAAAGCCCGAGAGATCTACGAGATTATCGAGGGTTTCGATTTTACACAGCTGTACGATGGAGATTTTCAAAAGCTGCTTCCCGGTCTAGGAATGCTTACAAGCATTATCTTCGAAAAAGGGATCTACCAGGGCAGAGCACTGGAAAACTGGATGCGGAGCCTCCTTAAGGCAAAAGGTGTTTCAACCTTTGGCGATCTTCCCCCTGGCCGGCTATCTTTAATTGCAGCAGATCTAACCAAAAACAGAATGGTGATTCTCCCGGACGACCTGCCAGCTTACGGCCTTACGCCAGAAAAATTCAGCGTTGCCCAGGCTGTGCGGATGAGCGCAAGCCTGCCCTTTTTCTTTGCGCCTGCGCTGCTCAAGAACGGTAAAACAGCCAGCTACATTGTCGATGGAGCTTTAATAAGCAATTTCCCCATCTGGTTGTTCCAGAAAGAAAACCTTCCTACCTTCGGCTTCCACTTCCAAACAGACCACCAGCCCCAAAAAGCCAACAACCTCTTGGAATATATACAGGCCATCATTCTCACTACAATCAGCGGCTTAGACAAGAGATCTATAACTCAAGGGAAAAATACACGGCTTATTGCTGTTCCCACCTTGGGTATATCTACAGCGGATTTCGCCTTGACTCCTGGCCAGAAAAAGCGCCTCTACGAGGCTGGGAGAGCTGCCGCCCAAGAATTCTTTCGCAGATAAAAAGTTCTTTTTTCTGGGAATGAAGCACAAAATTTGCTCAAGCGGAATAAGATGGTACAGCACTAGTGAAAGGAGGGCTCTTATGTCTAAAACAGAAAAGGAACAGAAGAAGGTTGAACAACAAGAGGTGAAAGAGAATATAGGCGAAGTGAAGCAGGAGTCCAGATCATGTCCAGGCGGCACACTGTATACAATTAGGCGCGGAGATACGTTTTTCGAGCTTGCCCGCAGGTTCGGCACCACTGTGAACGCAATTGTGGCTGCTAACCCCGGAGTTAATCCTAACAACCTACAAGTTGGACAGGTAATCTGCATCCCAGGGACAGGCGGTGGAGGAACACCGCAGCCAGGCAGCTGCCCAGGGGGATTCCTCTACACGATCAGATCAGGAGATACTTTCTTCCTCCTGGCCCAGCGCTTCGGCACCACTGTTGAGGCTATCAGGCGGGCAAACCCCGGTGTGGACCCCAATAACCTTCAGATCGGGCAGGTAATCTGCATCCCTGTATCCGGCCCTGGACCTACACCGTCGTGCCCAGGCGGTTTCCTTTACACAATCAGATCAGGAGATACTTTCTTCCTCTTGGCACAGCGCTTCGGCACTACTGTTGAAGCCATCAGGCGGGCAAACCCTGGCGTGGATCCAAACAACCTTCAGATCGGGCAGGTAATCTGCATCCCTGTACCTGGCCCTGGACCTACACCACCCGTGTGCCCAGGCGGTTTCCTTTACTCGATCAGATCAGGAGATACTTTCTTCCTCTTGGCACAGCGCTTCGGCACCACTGTTGAGGCCATCATGCGCGCGAACCCCGGCGTGGATCCAAACAACCTCCAGATAGGGCAGGTAATCTGTATACCAGTTCCTGGCCCCACACCGCCACCAATCTGCCGCGGCTTCTTCTAT
>LFTB01000137.1 GCA_001512905.1 Clostridia bacterium DTU084
GGCTAACCCCACCCATACTCCGTATTGGGTGGGGAATGCGCCGTTTTAAATTCGTTCAAAAACCTTCATAAAACTCCCCCCCGATTGATCTGTTAGATTTAATATGCTATCCTTTCCTTAAATAATAGGCCAAACCTTGAAGATTGTATATCACATTCTTAGCAAGAATGTTAGAAAACTTATCTTTTCCGAGGAGAATTCCAAATGGCAGCCTCAAACATTGACAAAGTCGGCTTTTTTGACAGCAAGATGGTTTTTCCCAACATAAAGGTTACTCCCAAAAGAAAGGTAAAGCTTTACGAAATCGAGCTGTTTACTGAAACAGCCGGGACTACGGTTATTGACGGCCGGGAGCACCAGATACGAAAAGGGACGCTGCTGGTTGCAAAGCCGGGACAAATCCGCCACAGCATCCTGCATTTCAAGGCTTATTATGTGCACCTGGATCAATCAGACCCTCTGTTAACCTCGTATCTCGACAAACTCCCTGATCTGATCAGGATCCTGGATTTCCACCGCTGCGCCTCTATCTTCACTGCCATGATCAGGGCTCAAAGCAGCCAGGACCCGGCAAAAAGACTTGCTGTAAAAGGCAAGCTATACGAGCTTGTACACCTGATTTACACCTTCAGCCAAAACAAATTGAGCCAGAAGGTTCACGACAGCGAATCTAATTTCCAGCTGATGATGGAGCTTGCAACCTTCATTGACCGCAACCTTGATAAGGAGATAACCCTCAGCTTCCTTTCACAGAAAGCAAGCCTCAGCCCTATTTACCTCCACAAATTGTTCAAGCGCTATCTGGGGAAAACGCCCCATAAGTATCTTTCGGAAAAAAGGATGGAAGCAGCGAAAGCTCTGCTTCTTTCCACCAACCTCACTGTCACAGAGATCGCCTACAGGACTGGATTCAGTTCCCAAGCTTATTTCAATTACTCCTTCAAAAAAATGACCGGGACAACGCCGCTAGAGTTTCGCAGGGAGAACGCATCCAGATACCCTATTGGCGAGGACGATGAACTGCCCGGGAAATAAATGCGCTCCTCTTCGGGGTGGCAGCTGCCTGCTTGTCGTGATATAATTGAGAAAAAAGCCGGAGGTTTTTTCACAGGTGGATGAGAGAACGCTGCAGAAATTGGAATACGAGAGAATTCTGGAACTTTTAGCTGCCGAAACAGCAACAAGCCTGGGCAGGGAACTTGCCCTGTCCCTTGAGCCTTCATCGAACCTGGAGCTCGTGCAGTCCAGACAGGACCAGACTGCGGAAGCCCTGCGCATTCTCTGGCAGGAGGGGGATTTTCCCCTGGGAGGAATCAGGGACGTCAGAGAGAGCCTCAAGCGGGCAGGGCTTGGGATCAGCCTTGAGCCGCTGGAACTTTTAGCTGTCTCAGATCTCGCCCGGGCCAGCAGAACCGTCAAAAAATTCCTGCGGGAGAAAGCCGAGGTCCTCCTTCCTTATGCACTGCGCCTTGCTGTCTTTCCAGAGCTTGAAGAGGCTGTGCAGAAGGCAATCGGCCAGGAAGGGGAAATTTTGGATCAGGCAAGCGATAAACTAGCAAAGGTCCGAGGCCAGATCCGCTCCCTGCAGAACCGCCTTCGGGATCGTTTGGAGAGGATGGTTCACGGGGAATTCAGCCGGTATCTGCAGGAGCCTATTGTCACCATCCGGCAGGGCCGCTACGTAATTCCAGTGAAACAGGAATACAGAACTCTCGTGCCAGGGCTCGTCCACGATCAGTCTGCCAGCGGGCAGACGCTCTTCATAGAGCCCATGCCAATTGTGGAGCTGAACAACCAGCTCCGGGTTGCAACCAGGGAAGAAGAGGAAGAGATCGCCAGAATCCTCGCCCAGCTCTCAGCTCAGGTTGCCCAGGCAGCAGATCCCCTCAGCCAAACTTTGGAAGCCCTCGCCCAGCTGGATCTGGTAGCTGCCAAAGGGAGGCTGGCCAAGAAAATGAACGCAGTACCTCCCAGGCTCAACGAGCGGGGCTATATCAAGCTCAAAGCTGCAAGACACCCCCTTCTGTCTGGAAAAGTGGTGCCCATTGATGTGGAGCTGGGTGGAGATCACTGGACCATGGTGATCACAGGCCCCAATACTGGCGGCAAGACAGTGGCCTTGAAGACCGTAGGCCTCCTTGTGCTGATGAGCCAAGCGGGGCTGCATATTCCAGCCCAAGAGGAAAGCGAGCTGGGCGTTTTCCAGGCCATAGCCTGCGACATCGGCGATGAACAGAGCATCCAGCAGAGCCTCAGCACCTTCTCTGCCCACATGAAAAACCTGGTGAGGATTGTGAGGGAGGTGGAAAACCACCCTCCCACAGGCTTTTTGGCCCTCCTGGACGAGGTGGGAGCAGGCACGGATCCTGCAGAAGGGGCAGCCCTTGCCATGGCCATTCTCTCCTTTCTCCACAGGAATAAAGTACGGACTATTGCCACCACCCACTACAGCGAACTGAAAAGCCTCGCATACCTCGAGGATGGGATGCTCAATGCAAGTGTGGAGTTCAACGCTGAAACCCTAGAGCCCACCTACAGGCTCCTGGCAGGGATCCCAGGCTCAAGCTGCGCTCTTACCATCGCCAAGCGCCTTGGCTTGCCTGAGGTGCTTTTGCGCGAGGCAGCGAGCTTTCTAGACCCCCAAAAACAGGAGGTGGGAAAGCTCATCGGCAGGATCCAGGAAGACAGGCTGGCTGCCCAAAAGGAGCGGCAGAGGGTGGAAGAGCTTGAGAGAAAAGCAGAGGGGCTGGTGGCAGAGAGGGAAGCCGCTCTCCGAGAACTGGAGCGGGAAAAGCGCAGGCTGGCTCAAGAAGTGCATCAAAAGGCCCAAGAGACTTTAGCTGCTGCCCGCTTTCAGACAGACCAGCTCATCGGCAGTCTCAGGAAGGTGCTGCGGAAAATCCAGGAGGAAAAACCTGAAAATGCAGCGGAATTAGTGGACAGAGAGATCGCCCAGGCCAGGGAAACCATGGCTTCCCTTGAGGGGAAGCTTGCCATGCCCAAACTCGCCCCTGAACCAGAAAAGGCTGCTGCCTCCTGGCGGAAGGGCATGTGGGCCATCACTCCTTTGGGAATAGAAGGGCAGCTTCTTACAGATCCCGATGAAAAAGGGATGGTGCAGTTGGGCTACGGAGGAATGCGAATCAACATCGACACAAGGGAGCTGGAGCCTGCCCAAGGGGAAGAGCTGGAGAGCCCCGCACCAAAGCTCTCCCTGGACGTGACGAGGAAAGCCAAAGACGTGAAAACCGAAATAGACCTGCGAGGGCAGACCTGCGATGAAGCGTGGGAAGAGGTGGACAAATACCTGGACGATGCCTGCCTCGTTGGAATGAAAAACGTTAGGATCATCCACGGCAAAGGCACAGGTGCCCTGCGCCGCTTTTTGCGGCACCAGCTCCCAGCCCATCCCAGAGTGGAGAGCATTCGGCCTGGGGGGCCTGGGGAAGGCGGCGACGGGGTAACTGTGGTCACTTTAAGGAGCTGAGATTATGATCATCGTAAGTGCATGCCTTGCAGGGCTGCCCTGCCGCTACGACGGCGGGAGCTGCCCCAACGCCCAGGTTGTGGAGCTGGTAGCCCAGGGCAAGGCCCTGCCTGTCTGTCCGGAACAGCTGGGAGGCCTTGCCACGCCCAGGGAGCCTGTGGAGTGGACAGGGGGAAAAGCTGTGACAAAGCAAGGCGCAGACTGCACAGCAAACCTAAAACGCGGGGCAGAAATTGTGGCGAAGCTCGCAAAACTTGTAGGGGCCAAAGAGGCAATCCTGCGGGAAGGCAGCCCCTCCTGCGGTGTGGAGTGGATCTACGACGGCTCCTTTGCAGGCAGAAAGGTTCCTGGACATGGCCTTACCACCAGGCGCCTGGAGGAGCTGGGGATCAGTGTACGGGGGCTGGGGTAGACAGGAGCTCGCAGATCCGGTCGAGGGTGCGCTGGAGAACCCTTTCCGTGCCGGCAAAATCCATGTGGGGAAAATAGCAGCCCTCCAGTTCGTCGTGGAGCGCTTTGATCCTTCCAAGCTCCCCGGCAGCCCAGCTTGTGATGAGTTTTTCCGTTTCTTTTTGCTGGCCTAAAAAGGCAGCTTCCTTCACTTTGCCCAGATCCACAAACTGATCCAAATCCACAAGTTCAGCTCCGTCCGGGATGTAGTCGTGGTGGATGCTCGCAGTGGAAAAGCCCAAAGACAGTTCTTCAATTACCAAATGCTCGATCCTTTGGGGCTCCAGGGCACAGTGGTACACCTCAACAAACAAACCCCTTGTTTTGGCAGCGGCAAGGAGCCGCTCCAGGACAGAGTGAGCAGAGCAGCTGTACGTGTCTTTCAGTACATACACCTCTGTCAAAGGACCCAGGATGCTCTCCAGGTAGTGAACATAGCCTTTGGGGCTGAGGCTTGAGGCAAACAAGTGCCTCTCTACTCCGCTTCGAGCCACAGGCAGCCCGGAAAAAGAGGCTGCCAGGTCTTCTGCCACCTGGTTGATCCCTTTGCTGTCCAGGAGCTGATTGTGAGATGCGCTCCAGTCCAGGCTGAGCTGGTTAGCTGCTGCCAAGAGGCGATAGATCCGGGCGTATCGCTCTGAGATCTCCTGCGATAAGGCAACGATCTCGTTTTGACGGGCGCAGATGGCATCCCTGTCCCAAAACTCGCCAAAATTGATGATCTCATCTAGACAGCCAGGGTAGCGGGGCTCGATAATGTGGGGCCTTGTGCCGTCGACAAGGGCAATTCCCTGTCCCCGGACGACGATGCCGTCCAGAGAATCTTGGTCTGAGGAGCAGCGCAGCTCTTCTACCTGAAAGCCTGCTTGGCTGATCTTCTCGCCGATTTTCCGCATGAAGGTAGACTTGCCAGTGCCAGGTCCACCCTTGATGATCCCCAGATACTTTGCCTTTGGTACCAGGATTTGGTCGTAGAAAGAAACGAAGCCCCTGGCAGTATTTGCACCTAACAGAACTGATTTGTTCACAGCTTCCACCTCCTGACTTTTATTATATGTGAAAAGCACCTTAAGGTGTCCCTGTAACCGTGGAACAATCTGCCAATTAAAGAAAATCACAGCAAAGGAGAATGACCATGCTACAGGAGCTGAAAAGAAGAGACCTGCCCCCTGTTGTCACCCCCGGGACAACTGCTGACAATTGGCAGCAGCGCCGCAGGGAAATGATCGAAATTTTGGCCAGGGAAGAATACGGTTTTTCGCCGGAGCCTCCCGATCACGTCAGTGCAGAGACCACCTTCCTTGAAGAGCGGGCCTGGGCAGGGAAGGCAGAACACAGAGAGATCGCCCTGAAATTTCCCACGCCCAAAGGAGAGTTTTCTTTCCCTGTGGACCTGGTTATCCCATACTCCGACGAAAAGCTGCCCCTGTTCATCTATATATCCTTTACCAAATACCCAATCGGCAAGTACGGGCCTATTGAGGAGATCGTAGACTCAGGCTATGCCCTTGCCACCTTCTGCTACAAAGACGTCACAGACGACAAAGACGACGACTTCAGCTCAGGCCTTGCTGCCATGTATCCTCGGGAAAATACAGGGAGCGCTTGGGGAAAGATATCAATGTGGGCCTGGGCAGCCAGCAGGGTGATGGACTACGTCCAGACCCTGGACGCTATAGACAAAAACCGGATCTTTGTTGTGGGCCACTCTCGGCTAGGGAAGACTGCCCTGTGGTGCGGAGCGCAGGATCCCCGGTTTAGTGCTGCAGTCTCCAATGACTCTGGCTGCAGCGGCGCTGCCGTAAGCCGCGGCAAAGAAGGAGAGAGGATCAGGGATATCGTAACTAGATTTCCCCACTGGTTCTGCGAAAACTATCGCAAATACCAGGATCGGGAAGAAGAACTCCCCTTCGACCAGCACTTTCTCATCGCCTCAATGGCTCCCAGACCTGTTTACGTGGCAAGTGCTGTAGAGGACCTGTGGGCAGATCCCAAAAGTGAGTTTCTGTCGTGCGCAGCAGCTTCCAGCGCCTACAAGCTTTTGGGCGGCAGAGGACTCGTTTCTGAAAACCATTTCCCCAAGCCCGGGGACGTTTTCCAAGAAGGAGAGATCGGCTATCACCTTCGAACTGGCACTCATTTTCTGAGCCGCTACGATTGGCAGCAGTTTATCAAATACATGGACCGTCATTTTAAGTAGTCCTGGGGTGCAGGCTGCTATGTGCAGCCGCAGATGTGATTCTAGAAGTGGAAGGAAATTTGTGCTATACTAAAGCCAAAGGCTGAGGTGAAACCATGAAAAAGTATTTGATCTACACATACGGTTGCCAAATGAATGCCAGAGACAGCGAAACCATTGCCGGCATTTTGGATTCATTAGGATATGCCCCCACTGAAAACGAGCGGGAAGCAGACCTCATCCTCTTTAACACCTGTTCCGTGCGGGAAAACCCTGAGCGGAAGATCTACGGCAAGGTGATGCAGCTCCGGCAGCTGAAAGAGGAAAAGCCCGGACTTCTCATCGGCATCTGCGGCTGCATGCCCCAGCAGGAGATCGAACGAGAACGGATCCAAAGCAAGCATCCTGAAGTGGACCTCGTCTTCGGCACCCACAACATCTCCCGGCTGCCAGAGCTATTGGAGGAGGCCAAAGACGGCAGGATCATCGAGGTCTGGAGCGAGGGCAGGGAAGATGCTGCCCTGCCTGCCCGCCGCCAGGACGACCTGAAAGCTTTTGTCAACATCATGTACGGCTGTAACAACTTCTGCTCCTACTGCATAGTCCCTTATACCAGGGGCAGGGAAAAATCCCGAGAGCCTGAGGCCATTTTGGAGGAAGTCCAGGAGCTTGCAGCTTCAGGCTACAAAGAGATCACCCTCTTAGGCCAAAACGTCAACTCCTACGGCCAGGGACTCGGACGAGAAATAGACTTTGCAGAGCTATTGCGTCTTGTGAACGAGGTGGAAGGAATAGAGCGGATCCGCTTTACTACCTCCCACCCAAAAGACGTTTCAGACCGTCTGATCGAGGCCATGGCCACGCTGCCCAAGGTCTGCGAGCACTTGCACCTGCCGCTGCAGGCAGGCAGCGACAGGATCCTAGCGGAGATGAACCGCCGCTACACTAAAGCCCAATATTTAGATTTAGTCGCGAAGATCCGCAGGCAGATCCCACAGATCGCCCTGAGCACAGACCTCATCGTGGGCTTTCCTACAGAAACAGAAGAAGAATTCCTGGAAACTTTGGAGATGGTGCGGCAGGTGGAGTACGAATCAGCTTTCATGTTTGCCTACTCCCCCCGGGTGGGGACAAAAGCTGCAGCCATGAGCGGACAGGTGCCAGAGGAGGTGAAGAGAAACAGGCTCAACCGTCTGATCGCTGTGCAGAACGAGGTCAGTGCAAAAGTAAGCAAGAGGTATCTTGGGAAAACTTGTGAAGTCCTGGTTGAAGGTGCGAGCCCGAAAGATCCAGGAGAGCTCACAGGCAGAACCAGAACCAACAAGACTGTGATTTTTCCCCTGCCTCACGGTGAAATTAGCTCCTGGAAGGGCAAACTAGTCCCGGTAAAGATCACTCGCGCCCTGACGTGGACCCTCCACGGGGTGCTAGAGGAGGAAGCATATGAAACGGGAGCTGAGGGAGGTTCGAGATCGGGATATTCAGGGAATGGCAGTCTACAGTAGCGACGGACAGTTTGTGGGGGCAGTCAACTGCCAGGTTTCAGAGCCAGTAGTCTACACCCACCGCTATTTGGTGGTTCAGCAGGACTCAGAGCGTTTGGCAATACCTGCAGACGCCATAGCGGACATTTCTCCTTCCGGAGTTGTTTTAAGCCTGCCGGCAAGGCTCCTTGCGAGCCTGCCGCCTTATGACGAAAAAATGGGAAGAGCCTTTGAGCTGCGAGTACATTTTGCACTAAACATAACGCCATACTGGGAGATAGATGTGAATGAGTAAAACCCCGATGTTGAAGCAGTACGAAGAAATACATGCCCAATATCCAGACTGTCTCCTCTTTTTCCGCCTGGGAGATTTCTACGAGCTTTTCGGAGAGGACGCGAAAGTAGCAGCGAAGCTCTTGGAGATCACCCTCACCTCCAGGGAAGCAGGGGGCGGGCAGCGCATACCCATGTGCGGCGTGCCCGCTTTTGCTGCAGACCAATACATAGCGAGGCTGGTCAAAGCTGGCAAGAGGGTGGCCATCTGCGAACAGGTGGAGGATCCGAAGCTGGCAAAGGGAGTTGTGA
Source organism: Clostridia bacterium DTU084 (assembly GCA_001512905.1). Classification (GTDB taxonomy): domain Bacteria; phylum Bacillota; class DTU084; order DTU084; family DTU084; genus DTU084. The sequence goes on from LFTB01000137.1 coordinate 8,186, forward strand.
AGCGGAAAGTGGTCCGGGTGGTGACCCCCGGAACGGTTTCGGATCCCGGCTTTCTGGATGCGAAAGCGAATAACTTCCTCGCTGCCATCCATCAGGAAGGGGACAGGTGGGGTCTGGCCAGCCTGGACCTTTCCACAGGCGAATTTATGGCCACTGAATTCACAGGTCCAGATTCCTCGTCCAGCTTGAAGGGCGAACTTGCACGCCTTGCACCCAGCGAATGCCTCCTGGAGAAGGGCAGGAGCCTGCCCAAGGAACTGATCCAGCCTGAGAAGGTGCGGGAGCTTGGTCCTGAGTGTTTTTCCTTAGAGAGGGCCAAAAAGATCCTGAAAGAACACTTCGGCGCGATCCCTGCCGGTACTGAAAGGAAACCCCTGTTCCTGCAGTGTGCAGGGGCAATCTTACTGTACCTGCAGCAGACCCAAAACCCACTCTCAGGGATTCTGGAGCTGCGCACCTATTGGAGCGGCACATATTTAGGCATAGATCCAGCCTCGAGGCGCAATTTGGAGCTGGTGGCCAACCTCCGGGACGGAGGAAGGGGTGGTACCCTTCTGGGAGTTTTGGACAGAACTGTCACTGCCATGGGAGGGAGAATGCTGCGCAGGTGGCTGGAGCAGCCCCTTTTGGATCTTGAAAAAATCCAGGCCAGGCTGGATGCAGTGGAGGAACTGGCAAAAGAAGGCCTCCTGCGGGGTGAGCTGCAGGAAACTCTGGCAAAACTCTATGACCTTGAGCGGCTTTTAGGCAAGGCTTTCTCAGGCTCTGCCAACGCAAGAGATCTTTTGGCCATGGGCAGCTCCCTCGGGCTGCTCCGGGACCTACTTTCGAGCCTTGCTGAAACTCAATCTGTCAGAATGGTTCAAATTAGAGAGGAGCTTGGCGAAAGTGCAGAAGTACTCCTGGCCTTAGGCGAGCTTCTTCTCTCTGCCATCTGCGATGATCCTCCCACCACCGTCCGGGAGGGGAACATAATCCGGGACGGCTACAACCAGGAAGTGGACAGGCTCCGGAGCCTCAGCTCTTCAGGGAAGGACTGGATTGCAAAACTCGAAGCTCAAGAGCGGGAGCGGACAGGGATCAAGTCGCTGAAAGTAGGTTTCAATAAAGTTTTCGGCTATTACCTAGAAGTGACGAAAACGAATTTGAAGCTGGTCCCTGAAGAATACCAGCGCAGGCAGACCCTGGCCAACGCAGAACGGTTTATCACTCCCCAGCTGAAAGAGTTTGAAGAGCAGGTCTTAGGTGCCCAAGAGCGCCTGGTGGAGCTGGAATACGACCTCTTTGTAGAGCTCCGGCAGAAAGTTTTGGCAGAGGCAAGCCATATCCAGTCTGCAGCGCGCCTCGTCGCCCAGCTGGACTGCCTCTGTTCTCTCGCCCAGGTTGCTGTGGAGCACAACTACAAGCGGCCTGAGGTTACCGAATCTGGTGCCTTGTCTTTAACAGGCGCAAGACACCCCATCGTAGAAGAGGCACTGCCTCCAGGCACCTTTGTCCCCAACGACCTCTACCTCGATGCAGAAAAGCGGATGATCATCCTTACCGGACCCAATATGGCCGGGAAAAGTACCTACGGCAAGATGGTGCTCCTCTGCCAGATTATGGCCCAGATGGGGAGTTTTCTGCCGGCAGAAGCAGCCACAGTGCCCATAGCAGACAGGGTTTTCGTCCGGGCTGGCTCTTCTGAGGACATGTCCACAGGCAAAAGCACTTTTATGATGGAGCTTTTAGAAACTGCGGAAATCCTCAGCTCTGCCACTTCCAAAAGCCTGATCTTCGTGGACGAACTGGGGAGGGGAACAAGCACCTACGACGGGATGGCAATCAGTCAAGCTGTAATGGAATACCTCCACGATAAAATTAAGGCCCGGGCGATTATTTCCACCCACTACCACCAGCTTACAGAACTTGAGGGCAAGCTCGCAGGCGCTGTGAACTACCACGTCAGCGCAGTGGAGCGGGACGGCGAGCTGACCTTCCTCTACACGGTCCGCAGGGGCGGCACTGATAAAAGCTACGGGATCAACGTTGCCAGGATGGCAGGCATTCCCAGATCTGTCATCAGCCGCGCAAGGCAGATCTTGCGGGAGTTGGAAGCAACTCATAATGGCCAGCTCTCCCTGCCCCTTTTCGGCCAGGGAGAGGCTGCAGCTGCCAGGGAGGAGACTGTGGAGGAGAAACTTTGCGCAGAAATTTTGGCGCTGGATCCCAACAAACTTTCCCCCCTTGAGGCCTTAAACCTCATTTACAGCTGGCAGCGAAGATTGGAGGAAGAAGCGTGATCCGGATTTTACCAGAAGAGGTTGTCAACCGCATTGCTGCAGGAGAAGTTGTGGAGCGGCCCATGAGCGTGGTCAAGGAGCTGGTGGAAAACTCTTTAGATGCAGGTGCCACCAGGATTGTGGTGGAAGTGGCCTCTGGCGGCAAAAAGCTGATTAAAGTAGTAGACAACGGCTGCGGGATTCCACCTTCTGAACTTCCCCTTGCCTTTGCCAGGCACGGCACAAGCAAGATCAGCTCTGCCAGGGATCTGGAGGAAATCTCCACTTTGGGCTTTCGCGGTGAAGCTCTGCCTTCCATTGCCTCTGTGGCCAAGGTTACAGTTACCACGAGACAACAGGGGGCAGGGGAAGGGACCAGCCTCCAAATCCAAGGCGGCAGCCTCGGAGAGCTTGAGGTGCGAGGAGCACCCTTCGGCACCACAATTATTGTGGAAGATCTCTTCTACAACACTCCTGCAAGAAGGAAATTTCTCAAAACAGACGCCACAGAAAGCTTACGGATCACCCACACCCTCATGGCCATAGCCCTTGCCAACCCCCACGTAAGCTTCACATTAATCGCCGACGGCAGGGAAACCTTCAGCACCACCGGCACAGGCAGCCTGAAGGAAGCAGTGGCCAGGCTTTTCAATCCACGCCTTGCCCAAAACTGCCTGCCTGTAGAGTGGGATGAAGGCTGGGTGAAGATCACAGGCCTCATTGGCAGCCCTGAGACTGCCCGCAGCACAAGGCAGCAGCAGTTCTGGGCTTTGGGGTCCAGGCCCATCGACAGCGCGCTTTTGAAAAGCGCCTTAGACCGCGCCTACGATACCTATCTGCCCAGGGGGCAGTACCCGTTCTGCGCACTTACCCTTCACCTGGAGCCTCACCTTGTGGACGTGAACGTTCACCCTGCCAAAAGAGAAGTGCGCTTTCGCGAAGAGCAGGAGATCTACAGGGCAGTGGTCCACGCTCTGCGGGACGCCCTGACAAAAATCGCGCCCAAGGATCTGGAAGTGAAGGAGGAGCCGAAGCCCCAGCCTGAGTACAAGCCCAGGGAGTTTTCGTTTCTCTCTGTCGGGGAAACTCAGTCTGTGTATAAAACTGCAGCCAGAGCCGTGCAGGTACTGCCAAAGGAGGAAGAAGAGGAACTTCCCAAACCGCACGTTGAGGAAAAGCCGCCTGAGGCAGCAGGCTGGCCAGAAGGGCTTGTGGTTTTGGGACAGGCGGAAAACCTCTACATCATCGCTGCTGGCTCTGATGGCCTGTACCTTGTGGATCAGCACGCTGCCCACGAGCGGATCCGCTACGAGGAACTGCAGAGGCAGGAGGAGAAGCACCCCTCCCAGCTGCTTTTAGTGCCGCAAAAAATCGATTTGGGCGTCTCTCAGACCAAAGCTCTGCACCAGGTGCAGGAGGAGCTGGCGCAGATGGGCTTTGTTTGGGAAGATTTCGGCAGCGGGAGCGTGCTCCTGCGGGCGGTACCAGTTGGACTTCAGAGCGATCCGGAGGAAGTGCTCTCTGATTTTGCAGATTGGGTGCTCTCTTCTGAATTCAAGGGGGCAACCCCGTGGCGGAGAAGGGCAAAGGTGCTGGCCACCATGGCCTGCCACAGCGCTGTCCGCGCTGGGGCAAAACTGTCTCCCCAGGCCATGGCTGAGATCGTGGAGAAGCTTGGGCAGTGCCAGGTGCCAAGGAGCTGTCCCCACGGCCGGCCTACCATGCTGAAACTGTCTTGGAGCGAGGTGAACCGCCATTTCCAGCGCTAAACCCCTTTTAGCCATCGTTGGACCCACAGCTGTGGGCAAAAGCGCTTTCGCCCTGGCCTTGGCGCAGGAATTGGGCGCTGAGATCGTTTCTGCAGATTCCATGCAGGTCTACAGGAAACTGAATATCGGCACTGCCAAACCATCCCCCGAGGAACAGCAGCTGGTTCCCCACCACCTAATCGATCTAGTAGAGCCTTGGGAGAATTTCGACCTTGCCAAATACCAACAGCTCGCCCTCTCTGCAATCGGTGACATCCACAGCAGGGGCAAACTGCCCCTCCTTACAGGCGGCACCGGCTTATATGTCCGCGCTGTGCTGGAAGACTACCTCTTTCCCCAAAAAAGCGCAGACAAAAACGTCCGCGCGCAGCTTGAAAGCTTCACCACAGAGCAGCTCTACGCAAGACTTGAGGAAGTTGATCCTGATTCTGCCCTGCGCCTGCACCCAAACGACAGAAGGCGGATCGAGCGTGCTGTGGAGGTTTTTCTGGTTACAGGCAAACCCATCTCCCAGCAGCAGGCCCAGATGAGCAGAAAAAAGCGCTACCGGAGCCTTGCATTCTGCCTGACCCGGGAGCGGTCTGAATTATACGAGCGAATAAACAAGCGCGTGGACCTGATGATGGAGCAGGGGCTGCTTGCTGAGGCGAAGATGCTTTATGAGCTGAAACTGGACGATTCCCACACTGCAATGCAGGCAATTGGCTATAAGGAGTTTTTCCCTTATTTCAGGGGAGAGTGCACCTTAGAGGAGGCGGTTTCCATCCTCAAGCGCAATACCAGGCGCTACGCCAAAAGGCAGCTCAGCTGGTTTCGGCAGGAAGATGTGGTCTGGCTCAATCTCACAGGCCTCAGCGGTGAGGAAGTAATGAGGCAGCTGAAAGAGCTGGCCGCACAAATCCTCTTTTGATCTCAGCAGGAAGAACCGCCCCTGTGCCGAATTATATTATCAGATCCTCGAGCAAAATAGATGGATCGAATTGGGAAAACTGGTAATATTCTAAACAGTAGACAGGTTAGGTCAAGGGGGAAAACCTTGTTCGAAATTCTACGAGAAGGAGGTGAATCCCGTTATAGAAAAACCATCTTAAAAGCTCAGGTTTTTTGTTCTGGAACCAACTTTTTCTGTAACGGGCATCATGAACAGGCAGTTTAGTCTCCAAGACAGCTTTCTCAACCAGATTCGGAAAGAGAACATCCCAGTGACTATTTTCCTCCTCAATGGCGTTCAGCTCCACGGCAGGATCCGCGGCTTTGACAATTTCGTGGTGCTGGTGGAGGCAGACGGCAAACAGCTGATGATTTACAAACACGCCATCTCCACCTTAAACCCTGCCCGGCCAGTAAAAACCGAACCCCAAGGATAGGCGGCACGCAAGTGCCGTTTTTCTTTTTAAATCCTTTGGGCTTTTGGCACATCTGTGCGCCTTAGAACGTATACTGGGCTAGAATAGAAATTTATCACTGGGGTGGTCTTGGTGCGGGAGCTATCTGTGGAAGAGCTGCTTGCCAAAGTGAAAAGGGGAGAGCTGGGAGTAGAGGAGGCCTTAGGACAGCTCAATCGCAAGGACCAAACTCCAACTTTAGCCCTCCAGCAGGCAAAAGCCAGGCTAAATTCCCTTGTGGGCCTGGAAAACGTCAAGAAGTTGGTGGAGGAACTGGAGGCTTTTATCGTGATCCAGAAGAGGCGGCAGCAAGTTGCCCTGGCCACTGAGCCTTTGGTTTTACATATGATCTTTTCAGGCAGCCCGGGCACTGGCAAGACCACAGTGGCGAGGATTTTGGGGGAACTCTTCAGGCAGCTGGGGGTTCTGCCCAAAGGGCATCTTGTGGAAGTGGAAAGGGCTGATCTGGTAGGGGAGTACATTGGCCACACAGCCCAAAAAACCAGAGAGCAGATACGGAGGGCTTTAGGAGGCATTCTCTTCATCGATGAAGCATACTCCCTGGCACGGGGTGGAGAGAAGGACTTCGGCAAAGAAGCCATCGATACCCTGGTAAAAGCCATGGAAGATCACAAAGATCAGCTGCTGTTGATTTTAGCTGGCTACGAAACCGAGATGGAAGGCTTCCTCAGCACAAACCCAGGCCTGCGCTCCCGCTTTCCCATCCAGATCAAATTCCCGGATTACACCATCATGCAGCTGGAGGCAATTGCAGAAAAGATGCTGTCAGAAAGGGAATACAAGCTTTCAAAGGACGGCAGGGCAGCCCTCAGAAGGCAGCTTGTGGCAGCATCATTAAGCGGAGAGCTGGCATGCGGCAATGCGAGGCTGGTGAGGAACCTCATTGAGCGGGCCATCAGGAAGCAAGCTGTGAGGTTGATGCAAACCGGCTCATCATCCCGGGAAGAGTTGATGTTGATCACAGCAGGAGATTTAGGGGGAGGGGAGGGGTTTTGAGGCGGACAGCAGTAATCGGCAGGCCAAACGCAGGCAAAACAGCGTTCACCATTTCATTTGCCACCTACCTAGGCTTTCAGAGCCTTAGGTTTGTGAAGCAGACTGTGGAGGGGGAAGCTGTGGAGTTGGAACTGTCTCAAGAGGCAGCAGCAGCCAGCCTCGTCTCGCCAACGCCCCACAAAACCACTTCCATTCAAGCCTTGGAGCTTGAGTGCGCTGTGGGCAAAGGCAAGCGGCAATTTGAACTGCTGGACACCTGCGGCCTTGTGGAGGGAATCCATCCAGAGCGGAACATCCGCCTGGCCATGGCCCAGAGCCTGCAGCTGATTAAAGACGCAGACCTTGTTCTCCACGTGATAGATGCGGCCGCAGTCGGCAGAAACCAGGACAGCTTCGGCGTTTTGGAAGAGGAGCTTGCCAGCTGGGGGGAGGCCAGGGGCAATTATCTGCTCCTGGCAAACAAGATGGACCTGCCGGCTGCAAGGGCAGGCCTTGCAGCAATACAGAGTTTTTTTTCCGCCCTGCCTGTAATTGCCACCTCAGCCCGGACAGGGCAAGGATTCAAGGAGGTGAAAAAATATGTGCTCCGGATTCTTTGATCCTAGCCTTGCTGCTGCCACTCTTTTTGTGGGGATAGCCATCCGCTTCCTGGACGACTATTTGGACTATCAACAAGACGAGCTCCTCGGCAGGAGAACAAGCTGGCATTACCTGCAAGGGGCCGGCATTGTCTATGCCATGGTGGCACTGGCCTTAGGAGTGCGCATTGCGCCCAGCTGGGGAGCAGCCCTCTTTTTCGCTGCCTACGGCATTGGCATGGCCACAGATCCCAAAGCCATGCTGCCGAGCCACCTGGCAGGTGGCATGGAGCTGGTTTTGGCCTCGATCACGGCAGTAATTGTTGGGGGATGGAACCTGGGTCTGGCAGCCTTGAGCTTAATGCTGGGGCTGGACATTCTCGATGACTGCCTGGATCTTGCCCAGGAGAGCAGAGTGGTTTCTGTGCGCAATTGGGCTAGCCTCTACGGCAGGAGGCCTGCTGTTGTCCTGGCGTGCCTTGCCATTTTGAGCAGCCTTTTTCTAGCCGCAAGGGAGGCTCTGTGGGGGCTTTTGTGGGGAGGTGCCTTTCTGTTTTTCAGCTGGCGAAGGGAAGGGAGAGGGAGATGATTCTCGTGGGCTTTACCCTCGGTTTTGCCTTGGGGCTTCTTTGGGGCAAAAAAGAGGGCCGCAGAGAAGGGTTTGCCAAAGGGGTGGCTTTTGCGCCCCTGGAGCGGCGCAGCGACCTTTGGCAGCAAGTGGAATAGATTGAGGGAATCCTAAAGCTGTGGCAGTCTGCAGGCTTTAGGATTTTGTTTTTAAAACTGAATGTTTTTCCTGAACTCCGAAGGCAGCTTGCCCATAATGTCTTTGAAAACCTTTCGGAAGTGGACAGCAGAGGAAAAGCCCACCATAAAGGCGATCTCGTCAATGGTGGAATTTCCTGCAAGGAGGGTCATGGCCTTGCGGATTCTGACGCTGTTTCTGTACGCAATGGGGGAGCAGCCTAAGGCCCGTTTGAACAGGGCGTAAAACCTCGACTCGCTCAAATGGCACATTTGCGCAAGATCCCTCACAGCCATTTCCTTTTCGCTGTTGGATTCAATGTAGTCTACAGCGGCTTTGACGCTTTTTAAGGCATCGAGCTGAAAGTCTGCACCTTTGAGCAGCGGCAGCACGTCTGAGTACAAATTGTAAAAGGCGCTCCAGGCTTTCAACTGTTCAAAGCTGCTCTTTGACGCAAACTTGCGCACGTTTTCAAACCCGCGCAGAAACATTTCCCTGTTCAAACCAGCAATCCTCTGCAGGCAAAACCTCTGGGGAGCAAATTCGGAACTCCAGTTGTCAAAGTGGAAGTGGATGGCAAAATAGACAATATCCTTCTCTCCCTGCCAGTAGGATATGTATTTCGACCCTGCCGGGATGAAAAAAGCCTGTCCGCAGTCTACTTTAATCTCTTCACCGGCTGCAGCAAAGCGGCCGCTGCCTTTCTGCATGAGGGCAATTGTTGAAAAGGGACGGGGATTTGCCCTCCAGTCGCAGACGTGTCGAGAAACATATTCATATTTGGCAGCCTGCAGTTGATTTAGTCCAAGGGATGAGACTTTCATCCTGCCCTCCTGATGCAGTAGGATAGTTATCATTTTCAATAGGATACCATATTGAACTTTCAGTTTCAATCTTTTATCGTTATCTTAGGAGAAGCAACAATTTTTCCAAAGCTCTGAAGGAGGGCCCAATTATGATCAGAATCGGCCAGATCGGCATGGCCCACGACCATGCTGAAGGGAAAATGAGCTGCGTGCGCAAATATCCGGAAATCTTCGAGGTTGTAGGGGTGGCTGAAGAAAACCCGGAAATTCTTAAGAGGTGGCGCCACCATAAGACCTATCAGGATGTGCCCCTGATGGAGGTGGAGGAACTTCTCAGCATCCCTGACCTCGATGCAGTGATGGTTGAAACAGAAGAACTCTCCCTTGTCCATGCAGCACAAAAATGCATTGACAGAGGGGTTCACGTTCACCTGGACAAACCTGCTGGAGGAAACGTAGAAGATTTCCAGCGCCTCCTTTCCGATGCAAAGCGCAAAGGTCTCACAGTCCAACTGGCGTACATGTACCGCTACAACCCATCAGTACAATATTGCGCCGATGCTGTGAAAAGCGGCAAGCTAGGCGAAATCTTCCGGGTTCAGGCCATTATGAACACATACCACTCGCCGGAAAAGCGGGCTTGGCTCAAGCAGTTCCCCGGCGGCAACATGTTCTACTTAGGGTGCCACATGGTGGATTTGATTCTGCTGATGATGGGCACCCCCGAAAGAATCATCCCCTTCCCCAAGTCCACCGGCTTCGACGGCATCGATGTCACAGATATTGGATTTGCTGTTTTCGAATACAAGCACGGCATCGCAACAGCGGAAGCAGTATCTGTTGACATCAACGGCTACGGCAGGAGGTCTCTTCTGGTCTGCGGCAGGAAGGGAACAATTGAAATCAGGCCCCTTGAGAGATGCTACGCAGACTGCAAAGGAGAGCTTTACCTTTCCCTCAAAGAGATGACGGAACAGAGGGAGTACGCAGACTGCAGAGCGTCCATCCCCATGCCTCAGGTATCTGGGCGTTATGATGCGATGATGCTCGATTTTGCTGAGATGGTCCGAGGGAAAAAGAAAAATCCCTTCTCGTACGAGTACGAGCTTTTGGTGCAGAAGGCGACATTGGCAGCCTGCGGCTTGCCTGTTGAAGTCAACTATACAGAAATAAATTGAGGGGGCAGAGAAATGACGGCAAAAAGCGGAAAGAAAATCCTGGTTTTGGGCGGAACCGGCGCCATGGGGGTGTACCTGGTTCCGGAACTTGCTGCTATGGGCTATCAGGTTGACGTAGTATCCTTGGACCGGGTGGAGAAAAACGAGCCCAATATCAACTACATCCAGGCAAATGCCAAAGACAATTCCTTTTTGGAAAAGCTGCTGGAAAACAAGTACGATGCCATTGTGGATTTCATGATTTACTCCACAGAAGAGTTTGCTGCAAGATACAAGCTGCTCCTCGAAAGTACAAGCCACTACATCTTTCTCTCAACGTATCGGGTCTACGCTCAAGGCCCCACACCCATTAAAGAGACTTCCTTCCGGCTCCTGGATGTATCTTGGGACAGAGAGTTTCTTGCCACAGAAGACTACGCCCTCTACAAGGCCCGGCAGGAGAACATCCTCCAATTCTCTGGCTTTGATAACTGGACCATCGTCCGCCCAGCCATTACATATTCCAAATTCAGGTTTCAGCTTGTAACCCTTGAGGCGGATACTGTAATCTATAGGGCGCGGCACAAAAAGCCAGTCCTGCTGCCGGAGCAGGCCCTGCCAGTTGAGGGGACCATGAGCTGGGCAGGGGATGTCGGACGGATGCTGGCCCGGCTGCTTTTGAATCCTGTCTCTTTCAGGGAGGTCTATACTGTTACCACCTCTGAGCATCAACCGTGGAAGCAAATCGCAGACTACTACAAAGAAATCATCGGTCTTGAGTACATTCCTGTTGATACTGAAACCTATTTGAGCTTTTTCGGTCCTGAAGCTGCAAAAGGGGGAGCGAAATATCAGCTTTTGTACGACAGGTGCTTTGACAGGGTAATGGACAACTCCAAGGTGCTGGCTGCAACCGGTCTGAGGCAGGAAGATTTCACATCCCTCAAAAAAGGCCTTGAGCGGGAACTTGCAGCCCTTCCCAAAGATGCTTTCAACAAAGCGAACAGCATCAGCCGAAGAATGGACGAGTATTTACGGGGGCGGTGACGGTGAAGAGGATTGTTTTCACTGAGATTGGAAAAGCAGAACTGTGGGACGTTGACCTTCTCCTGCCCAAAGCAGGAGAAGTGCTGGTTGAGATGGCATACACCGCCATCAGCGCTGGAACCGAAAGAGCAGTGCTGATGCGGATGCCAAATACCCAGGCAAAAGCAAATGAGCCGGCAGTTTTGGGCTATTCCGGGTCTGGAATTGTGAAAGCTATAGGCGAGGGGGTGAGGAGCGTTAAGGTCGGGGACAGGGTTTTGTGCATTTGGGGAACCCACTCCCAGTTCAACACCGTGCCTGAGCGAAAAGTGATAAAAATCGAAGCGGACGGACTGAAGCTCGAGCACGCTGCTTTCGCCCTGATCGCAGCCTTTTCAGCTGCCGGGATCCGGAAAACCAGGCTGGAATTTGGAGAGTCTGCCCTTGTGTTCGGGATGGGGATTCTGGGCGCCTTTGCTGTTCAAATCTGCCGGGCAGCAGGCGCCTTTCCTGTTATTGCTGCAGATCCCCTGCCCCAGCGCCGCAGGCTTGCCCTGGACCTGGGTGCAGACTGTGCTTTCGACCCAAAAGATGGGAGTTTTTATGAAGCTGTAAAGTCTGCCACAGACGGCAGAGGGGCAAATGCCATCGTTGAAGTTACAGGGAAGGCTGAGGCCCTCAATCAAGCGCTGCACTGCGCAGCGCCTTTAGGGAGGATTTCCCTTTTGGGCTGCACCAGGGTTTCAGACGCTGCAATCGACTACTACCAGCAGATACACAAGCCAGGCGTTACCATTGTAGGCGCCCACACCAACGCAAGGCCGAAATTAGAATCCCAACCCCACAACTGGACTGAACGGGACGACTGCCTTGCGATGCTGAATTTCATGGCCCACGGAAGAGTTGAGATGTCCAAAATCCTCTCGGAAGTCTGCTCTCCGCAAGATGCCCCTGCAGTTTACAGGAGACTTGCCGAAAACAAAGATTTTCCAGTGGGGGTAGTTTTCGATTGGACTCGCTTAAAGGAAAGGAGAGATCTGACGTGAAAAGGACTTTTTTGGGCCATCCGAGGCCCCTTTTGACTGCCATGATCCAGGCAGAGACGCCTGAAGATGTGATGGCTGCAGTCGGAAAAGCCCTTGCTGAAGGCTGCGACGCCTTTGGCCTGCAGCTGTGCAAACTGAAACCCCATTACAGGACGAAAAATACGTATCAGTCCCTTTTTGAGCTAATGGAAGACAGGCCAATTTACATTACCAACTACAGGCATGCTTACAATGCAGGCCTTCCTGAGGAGGAGCTGGCAGAGGGCCTGGTTGCGGCAGCCCAAGCAGGGGCAACCCTGTGCGACGTGATAGGAGACCTTTTCGACCCGTCCCCTTTTGAGCTGACGGAAAACCCCCTGGCAGTTGCCCGCCAAAGGGAGCTTATTGATAGAATTCACAGTCTTGGGGCCGAAGTGCTCATTTCTTCCCATATAGACAGCTTTCTGCCTGCTGAAAAAGTGCTTCAGATTGCCTTCGCACAGCAGGAGAGAGGCGCTGACATTGCGAAAATCGTCACCAGGGCAGACAGCCAGGAGGAAGAGATAGAGAACCTCAGGGCTACCAGCTTGCTGAAGGAAAAGCTCCAAATACCGTTTTTATTTCTCTCCAACGGCAGCCACTACAAGCTCCACAGGATGATTGGGCCTCTCCTCGGCAGTGTCATGTATCTGTGCGTGGGGCAGCACGACGCCCTTTCCACAAAGACCCAGCCTCTGCTGTCCAGCGTGCGGCAAGTGCTGGACGGTTTCGCACATTATGACAGGAAAGGTGAGTGAGAGCGGTGAAGGCTATTTTAGTTGCTGAAAACAAAGACCTCCTTTGGGCTGAAGTCCCAATGCCGAAGCCCAAACCAGACGAGGTGCTCCTGAAAATACATTATGCCGGAGTAAACCGGGCAGATCTCATGCAGAGGGCAGGAACTTATCCCCCTCCACCAGGCTGGCCCCAGTGGATGGGGCTTGAGGTTTCTGGGGAGATTGTAGAGATGGGCAGCGAGTCTGTACTGCGCTCTCCATACAAAAAGGGGGATCTGGTCTGTGCGCTTTTGGGAGGCGGAGGCTACGCTGAGTACGTAGCTGTCAAATACGACCTTTTAATGCCAATCCCCGAAAACTGTTCTTTGGAGGAAGCTGCGGCAATCCCTGAGGCTTTTGCCACTGCCTATCTCAATTTGTTTATGGAGGGAAAAGCACGCTCTGGCGAGACCCTCCTGATGCACGCAGGGGCCAGCGGCCTTGCCAGCGTGGTCATTCCCATGGCCAAGGCTTTTGGCCTGCGGGTGATCACAACAGTTTTGTCGAAAAAGATTGCAGAGTCCATTTCGCACCTCAATGCAGACAGGGTGGTGGACACGTCAACTGAAGAGATGGCCGAGGTCTTGAAGGAGGAGCAGGAGAGGGGGCAGGGAGTTGACATCGCCATTGACTGCCTAGGGGGCGAGATGATGGGACCCTGCCTGCCGTATCTGAACTACGGCGGCCGCTGGATTATGATCGCTACTTTGGCTGGGGATCATACCCAGATCGATCTGAGAAATATATATGTGAAAAACATCCGCATCATCGGCACTACCCTTCGCTCGAGGCCTGACAAGGTGAAGGCACAGATTTTGGCAAATATAGTCAAGGAAGTGTATCCGAAAATCGAAGCAGGCCTTGTTCGGCCCACCATCTACAAAGTGCTGCCCATCATAGAGGCAGAAACGGCCCACAGGCTGCTTCAGGAGGGTAAAAACGTGGGCAAGGTTGTGCTGAAAGTATAAGGACTTTTCCGGGAATTGTCAATTAAGGCGGGTTATGCTAGAATAGAGGGGAAAAAAAGGGGGTGATTTTTTGCAGTTTGTCAAGATGCACGGTTTAGGCAACGATTATGTCTATTTAGATTGCATAAGCGGCCCCGTTCCAGAAGATCCAGTTTCTTTGGCCCGCAAGGTATCTCACAGAAATTTCGGCGTAGGTTCTGATGGGCTGGTCTTGATTTTGCCTTCAGATAAAGCGGACATAAGAATGCGGATCTGGAATGCAGACGGCAGTGAGGCGGAAATGTGCGGCAACGCGAGCCGCTGCGTGGGAAAATACGCCTACGAAAAAGGCCTCGTGAAGAAGGAAACCATCACTTTAGAGACAGGTGCAGGCATCAAGGTATTGGCTTTGGATGTGGACAAGCAGGGAAAGGTGCGCAAGGTAAGGGTGGATATGGGCAAGCCCATTCTTGCTGCAGAACAGATCCCAATGAAGATAGACGAGCCCCTGGAGAAAGTAGTGAACCAGACCCTCTCTGCAGCAGGACAAAACTGGCAGTTTACTGCCGTCTCTATGGGCAATCCCCACTGTGTGATTTTCCTGCCGGAGGTAGAGAACCTGCCCCTGTCCGAGATCGGTCCTGCCATCGAACACCACGAGCTTTTCCCAGAGAGAGTCAACGTGGAGTTCGTAAAGGTGTTGGGTTCCCAGCGCCTCAGAATGAGAGTTTGGGAGCGGGGAAGCGGCGAGACCATGGCTTGCGGCACAGGCGCATCTGCCACCACTGTGGCAGCAGTGCTCACAGGCTTGGTTGAGAAAGGAACCCCAACTGCTGTTGTCCTCAACGGAGGCGAGCTTGAGATCGAGTGGGCAGAGGACGATCACGTTTACATGACAGGGCCGGCAACTGAGGTTTTTACAGGCGTGCTTGCTGAAGATTTTCTAGCTGAGGAGGATTGAAATGGAAACTGCACAGAGAATTAAAGCTTTACCACCCTATCTGTTTGCTCAGATCGACAAAAAAATCGCTGAAGCAAAGGCGCGGGGAGTGGATGTGATCAGCTTCGGAATTGGCGATCCTGATCTGCCTACCCCAGAACATATTGTGAAGAAGCTCCAGGAAAAAGCAGCAGATCCCAGTACCCACCGCTACCCCTCCTACGAAGGGCTTTCTGTCTACAGAGAAGCTGTTGCTAACTGGTACAAGAGAAGGTTTGGGGTAGAGCTCAATCCTGATACAGAGGTAGTGTCTCTCATCGGCTCCAAAGAGGGAATTGCTCACCTGCCTTTGTGTTATGTAGATCCAGGGGATGTCTGCTTAGTACCTGATCCTGCTTATCCTGTCTATGCCATCGGCGTTTTGTTTGCTGGCGGAGAGAGCTACAAAATGCCCCTCCTAGAGGAAAACGGCTTTCTGCCTGATCTAGAGGCAATTCCTGCTGATGTCGCAAAGAAAGCCAAGATCCTGTACCTGAACTATCCAAACAACCCCACAGGCGCTGTGGCTGACAAGGAGTTTTTCCAGAAAGCCGTGGAGTTTGCCAAAACCTATGACATAATTGTCTGCCACGATGCTGCCTACACCGAAATCGCCTTTGACGGCTACAAGCCCATAAGCTTTTTGGAAGTTCCCGGCGCTATGGATGTGGGAATTGAGTTCCACTCCCTCTCCAAAACATACAACATGACAGGCTGGCGGGTTGGCTGGGCTGCAGGCAATGCAGATATTGTTTCAGCTTTGGGCAGGATCAAGACCAACATCGACTCCGGCATTTTCGAAGCCCTGCAGTACGCTGGCATTGAAGCTTTAGAAGGATCCCAGGATTGTATTGATGAGAACATGAAGGTCTACACCCACAGGCGGGATCTTTTGGTTGAGGGCCTCAAGAAATTAGGCTGGCCCATTGAAAAGCCCAAAGCCACAATTTACGTATGGGCTCCTGTGCCAGCTGGCATGAATTCCACAGATTTTGCCGCGCTGCTCCTGGATAAAGCCGGCGTTGTGGTGACACCAGGCATCGGCTACGGCGAGAGCGGCGAAGGTTATTTCCGGATGTCCCTGACTCTGCCCACAGAGAGGCTGGAGGAAGGCTTGAGAAGAATAGAGGAAGCGGGGATTAGATACGCTTGAACTGGCAGAGAATAGCTGCAAGCTGGGGGCTGTCTTCCAAGACCCTCCAGCTTGCCCAAACTGTTGAAGAAGAGCTCACTGGGCCTTTTGCGGCTTACTATGAGCTTGGACAAGAGAACCACCTCAAAGTGCTTAAGGCCTGCCAGAAGTTTCAGCTGGGGGCCTATCATTTTGCTTCCAGCACAGGCTACGGCTATTCTGATCTAGGCAGAGATGCCCTTGAGGAGATCTTTGCCAACTACTTCGGCACTGAAGCTGCCCTGGTGCGGCCGCAGATTGCTTCCGGCACCCAGGCCATTACTGCAGCTCTCTTTGGTCTTTTACGGCCTGGCGATGAGCTGCTGTCCATCACAGGCCCTCCCTACGATACCCTGCGGACTGTGATCGGCACAGAAGGAAATGCAGTAGGTACTTTGCGGGAGTGGGGGATCAAGTATCAGGAGGTGCCCCTTAAGGACGGCAGGCCAGATTTTGCTGCCATCAAAAGCGCTGTAGGACCACAAACGAAAGTGATTGCCATTCAGCGCTCCAGGGGCTACAGCTGGCGGCCTGCGCTTACCATCTCCCAGATTGAGGAGATGGTCTGCGCTGTGCGCTCGGTTTCAGATGCTGTGATCTTCTGTGACAACTGCTACGGCGAGTTTGTGGAGCCTATTGAGCCGACTCATGTTGGTGTGGACATTATGGCAGGATCTTTAATCAAAAACCCCGGCGGCGCCCTGGCGCCTTACGGAGGGTACCTGGTGGGGAAGGAAGAGCTTATAGAGCAGGTTGCAGCCCATCTCACAGCACCAGGCCTGGGCAGGGCTGTGGGGGGAAGCCACGATCTGGCCCGGATTACCCTTCAGGGCTTTTTCCAAGCTCCCCTGGTTGTGGCTGAAGCCTTGGCAGGCGCTACCTTTGCCAGCAGGCTCTTTGAGCTTTCAGGCTATCCTGTGCAACCGCGGAGCACTGAAAGGCGGGGAGATATTGTGACTGCCATCAGGCTGGGTCACCCGAAAAAGTTGGAAGCTTTCTGCCAGACCGTGCAGAAAGCAGGCCCTGTGGACAGCAATATTCTCCCTGTGCCAGCGCCTATGGCAGGATACAACCATCAGGTGATCATGGCCGGCGGCACCTTCATAGAAGGTTCTTCAATTGAGCTGAGCGCAGACGGCCCTCTCTATCCGCCGTATATAGTCTATTTGCAGGGCGGAATTTGCCGTAGCCATGTCCAAATCGCGTCCTGCCTCGCTCTTGAGGCTGTGGAGGAGATTAGCTAGCATAAATTGCTTATTTCGCTTAAAAAATGCATTTTGCTTATTGACATTCCTGAACTTTTTGTTAAAATTAAATCTGATTGGAGGTGAAAATTCCCCTCCCAAATTATAAGAAGGGGGCAACGAACTGAATGGAGCATGCTTTGGGACGTCATATTCTGTGCGAGACGTACGGGTGTGACCCTAAAGTCCTGAACAACCGCAAAGTTATTGAGGAAATCATGGTGGGCGCCGCCCTGGCGGCAGGAGCTGAAGTGAGGGAAGTGGCCTTCCACAAGTTCAGCCCACAAGGGGTGAGCGGTGTGGTGGTTATTTCAGAATCTCACTTGGCAATTCACACCTGGCCGGAGCTGGGTTACGCAGCAGTAGACGTTTTTACCTGCGGCGATAAAGTAGACCCGTGGCTGGCCTGCAGCTATCTCGTGGAACATTTCAAAGCAAAAGATGTGGATACCACAGAGGTGAAAAGAGGCGTCTTTCCTCATAAGGTGCGTGTTGTATCATAGGAGGTGACGGTTAACAATTTATGTGCCCGGACGACACTGATAGTATCCGGAAATATGGCTAAAGCCCCATGTCCTGGGAAAAAGAGACATGGGGCTTTAATAATTTAAAGTTCTATTCCTATAAGCTCTGCAATTAGTTTGGGCACGTCTGTGTTGTCTTTGGCCCTCTTGAATACCTCTGCTCCCGCTCCA
>LFTB01000068.1 GCA_001512905.1 Clostridia bacterium DTU084
GATGACCTTCCCATCCAGACAGCACAGTTTCCCTCCAACTGGGAGCTGTCCACTGCCAGAGCAACTGGTGTGGTGCACTTCTTTATCGAAGAGTGCGGCATTTCACCCCAGCGGCTCTCTGCGGCAGGCTACGGAGAGTGGCGGCCTCGTTTCCCCAACGACTCTCCTGAGCACAGGGCCAAAAACAGGCGGGTTGATGTGCTGATTTTGCGGAGCGAGGCAGACCAACCACAATAGCAGAAAGGAAGACGGCAATGGCAGAGAAAGAATTAAGCACAAGCAGGATGCTGACCATAGGCATTGTGGCGATTGTCGTGGCCACATTGGGGACGTCTTTTTTAACCTCCTACCTGTTAAGGGGAGACAGACCCGCTGCAGAGCAGAACACGAGGCCTAAGAATCTGGTAACCATGCCTGTGGGAGATTTCACTGTGAACCTGGCAGATCAGGGAGGAAACCACTACCTGCGCACCAGCATCAGCCTGGCAGTGAAGTCCAGTGCGCTGGCAAACCTGCAGGCTGAAGAACCCCAAATCCGCGACATCACCATTGGGGTTCTCAGAAGCAAGGAAAAAGCTGCCCTGCAGGATAAAAAGGGCCTTGAGGCGCTGCGGAAGGAGCTTTTAGATAGGCTCAACCAAGCCCTGGGCGAAGGCAAGGTATTTGCCATATATTTCACAGATTTTGTGGTTCAATAGATAGGGGGTTGGCCAGTGGCTGAGATTCTTTCCCAAGAAGAAATAGATGAGCTCCTATCGGCCCTTTCCACAGGTGAGGTGGCTGTTGAGAAAGCCCAGCACGAGAGCAGACAGCGGCGGGTAAAAAAATATGATTTCCGCAGGCCGGACAAGTTCTCCAAGGAGCAGCTGCGCACCATTCAGATGGTCCACGACACCTTTGCCCGGCTCCTGTCATCTTCCCTCTCTGCCTTTTTGCGCACCATCGTCGAGGCAGAAGTGGTGGGGGTGGATCAGCTTACCTACGATGAATTCATCCGTTCCCTTCCCAACCCCAGTTCCACGTTTGTCTGCAACGTCAAGCCCTTGGAAGGAAGCGTGATCATCAGTTTGGACATGCCGCTGAGCTTCTCCATTATCGACAGGCTCCTGGGGGGGCAGGGGGGGGCAAGCCAGGTGCGGGAGCTGACAGACATCGAGCAGACCGTTCTTGCCCGGATCCTAAAGCGGCTTTTCCTAGGCTTCAAAGAAGCCTGGAAGAACGTGGTGGAGC
>LFTB01000077.1 GCA_001512905.1 Clostridia bacterium DTU084
TGGCGGTATAACAGTTTGGCCGATTGAACTAGATGAAGCCTACGCCTATGCACTCGATCACAAACTGGAGCTGGCCATGGCAAGAAAGCAGGTGGAGATGGCAGAGTCAGCCTATAAAGCTGTGAAGGAAGAACGGGATTGGACAGTAACCCTTACGGGGCAGTATCAACCGGATGACGAGATTGTCTTGAGGTCCTCCATAGACTCCAACCTGGCACTGATGGCGGCTGCCACTAAGGTAGAGTATAAGGCGCCGGAGATAGATTTGGATAAGCTGTTTTCTAATCTCGATTCGGGGATGTTCGGCAACATGCAATCGCAGGCGGCATCTCCCAGCGGCGGAGAGCAAAGCAGTGTGGACCCCTGGCAGGTGGAGCTCAGCTTCAGCTACAGATTTGGTGATGGGGGAGCCCGTCAGGCAAAGCTTGATGCTAAGGAAGCCGCCTTGGAAAAGGCGAGGCTCCAGCTTGAGCTGGCGAAGGACGGCTGTTATCTAGAGCTGCGCAGCTATCTACAGGGGTTGGATCAAGCCCGGCGGGCCTATGAGCTGGCTGTTGAAGGTGAGTGGGCTGCTAGGGAGACCCTTGAGCAGTTGGAGGCCCTTTATGAACTGGGTTCTGTGACCGCCAAAGAGGTACGGGAGGGCAGGCTGCTGGTCATCCAAGCAGAGAATCGGGTGCTGGATGCCGCTCTTACCTATGAAGCTAGCAAGGCGAAATTGGCGGCTGCCATGGGTGCTGCTCCCGAGGCTCTTATTGCCGCTGTGGGGCAGAACCAGTGGGATGCGTTGATGGATAAGTAGGAGCGGTGTGAGTTGAAAAACGTGGATGCTACACAGGACAAACGTCGGGATATACTAGAGGCCGCAGAGCAGGTCTTCACGGCCAACGGCTTTACGGCAGCGAAAATGGATGACATCGCGGAGCTTGCAGGGGTGGCCAAGGGGACATTGTACTTGTACTTTGACAGCAAGCAAGATCTTTTTGTCTCTCTGCTGGAGGACAGGATCTGGGAGTATGTAGCCACCTTGACAAGCAAGTTGGAGGAAGTCCGTTCGGTAAAGTGCTTTGTTCAGACACTGGCTAAGGTTAGGGGTCAGCTCTTTGTCAGGAACCAGAGGCTGTTGGAATCACTTTCCCATTCACTACCGAATTTTTCAAAAGAGCATAGGCTTCGGATTTGGAACTTGCGCAAAGGGTTGGAGGAGCCTACTATTGAGGCCCTGGCAAGACTCTTGCCCCCGGATCACCCAGTTGCTCCGCTTAAGGCTGCGGCCATGGTTAACGGTGCCTTGGACTACACCGTCGGCACCCTAATCCTGCATGGGCAGCCGGTGGTGCTGGAAGATGTTGCCCGAGACCTAGAGTATGTACTTCTCCCAGGATTGTCCCAGGTACTCGGCAAAGGCTGAGGCGGCAGCTAGTCTCTTGCCCCGGCGGAAGGGATTAGCTGGTTCTGAGAAGAAGACGATTGGAGGATTTGGCAGCTCCAGCTGCCTGGGACAGTACTGAGGAAGGAGAAGTTGGATGTTGAAAGACTTATTAGAGAACGGCTATGGCGTCAAAGAAGATCTCAACTGTGCCGAAAGGATCCTGTACGGCGCCAATAAGGTCTATAAACTGGGGCTTGATAGAGACGATCTGAAGGTAGCGGCCGGCTTTGGCGCAGGTATGGCCATCGAGAGTGTCTGCGGCGCTCTGACAGCTTCTGTTATGGTGCTTAGCAGAATATATGTCAATGACCGGGCCCATGAGAGTGAACACATCAAGGACTTGGTTAAGGAGCTCTTCAATTTGTACAGTGAGGAAATGGGCAGTATCATCTGCGCACCCCTGAAAGAAAAATACCGGACAGAAGAACGGGGCTGTCATGAGGTAATAGTCAAAGCAGCGGAGATCCTGGATGGGATCATTGAGCGCAATCCTATGAAAGTGGACACTAACGGGGCTTCCGCCTAGCCTCAACTGTCTGAGCTCCCTGGGCCTAAAGGGCTATAGTTTGGGAACGATGAATTCTGTCAATACATAGAATTAGTAAGGTGCAGCTCTGTGTATTGACAGAGGAGAATTCCAGGGGAGGTACATTTATGACCAAACTGCATCAAGTCTACGAGTGTCAAGTGTGTGGGAACAGGGTAGAAGTGATCCGGCCGGGCGCAGGAACACTAGTCTGCTGCAATCAGCCTATGAACCTTTATGAGGAGAATACTGTTGACGCTTCTCAGGAAAAGCATGTACCGGTCATTACTAAGACTGAGAACGGGTACAGGGTGCAAGTAGGCAGTGTAATTCATCCCATGATCGAAGAGCACTACATCGAGTGGATAGAGC
>LFTB01000099.1 GCA_001512905.1 Clostridia bacterium DTU084
GATGTGGATCCTGCCGTTTTTCAGATCAGGCATCAGCTTCAAAGAAGCAAGATGTGTTCTCGGCACAGCCTCCAGCCAGACTGTCTGCCAGATGCCGGTTATTCTGGTGTAGTCGCAGCCGTGGGACTGAAAGCGGGCAGACTGTTTGCCCCGGGGCTGCAGCTGTTTTCTGGTGTCGTCCTCTGCACAGATCACAACAGTGTTTTCGCCTTCCTGCAGGTAGTCTGTGATCTCAAAAGAGAAGGAAGAATAGCCGCCTCTGTGGGTGCCTATCGAGCGGCCGTTCAGCCAGACTTCAGCCTGATAATCCACAGCACCGAAGTGGAGGATCACCCGCCTGTCCCGCCAGCTTTCCGGCACTTGGAAAGTTCTCCTGTACCAGACGCAGTTCATAAAATCCCGGTAGCCTATTCCTGAAAGCTCGCTTTCAGGGCAGAAAGGGACGATGATTTTGTGGGTCCACTCAAGCTCCCTTTCCCTGCCGCTTGCTCCGAAGTCGAAGGCAAAGTCCCAGCTGCCGTTGAGGTTGAGCCACTCTTTCCGCACCAAATCCGGCCTTGGATATTCTGGTCTGGGGATGCTCATTCAGCTCACTCCTTAACCTATTGGTTATTTAAATAACCTTGTATTTGAGTTTATTCTAGCGCTGCCAAGGAAAATTGTCAAGAGGTTGTTGACTGTTTAACTAAATGGTTATATAATCAGCTTGAGGTGGTAAATTAATGAAGATCGAGGTCGCAGCTTCCAGCTATCCTTTCTTTGCAGCCCTGGCATCGGAAACCAGGCTCAAAATCATAAACCTTTTGGCAGAAAAGCCGCTGAACATCGGCCAGCTGGCAGAAAGTCTGGATATTTCAGGTGCTATTGTCACAAGGCACATCAACCTTCTGGAAGAAGCAGGGATCGTGAAGACAGAAAGCATCACTGGCAAAAGAGGCAGGCAGAAGCTTTGTTCCCTGGCTGCAAAGCAGGTGCTTCTGCTTTTCCCCTCTCCAGAGAGCAGCGAGAGCACAAGGCAGCTTTCCATTCCCGTTGGGCAGTTTGTAGCCCACAGCGTCCAGCCCACCTGCGGCCTTGCCTCAACAGATGGGTTAATTGGGATCTGCGATGATCCCCGCTACTTCAGCGATCCTGACAGGACAAAAGCTGCTATTGTCTGGTTTAGGACAGGCTGGCTGGAATACTCCATCCCCAGCTACCTCTTCTCCAGAGGAGAACCAGAGCAATTCGAGATCTCTCTGGAAATCTGTTCAGAACATCCCGGCTACAACGAAGATTGGCCCAGCGACATCCACTTTTACCTCAACGACAAGCTGGTGGGCTATTGGACGTCGCCAGGAGATTTCGGCGCTAAAGGCGGCATTTACACTCCCTCCTGGTGGCAGCACGGAACAAAGCACGGCCTTCTGAAAACCCTCAAGATCACACAGGAGGGCAGCTTTCTCGACGGCGTCTACCTCTCCTCCCTGACTATTGCGGATCTGGGCATTGAACCACATCAGGATTTAAAATTTCGGATT
Organism: Clostridia bacterium DTU084; assembly: GCA_001512905.1. GTDB lineage: Bacteria > Bacillota > DTU084 > DTU084 > DTU084 > DTU084. The sequence continues at coordinate 1,521 of LFTB01000099.1, forward strand.
GCAGTGCCGGAAGACGCAAAAAACCCGGGGGGAATTAACCTTTTCGGAAAAGGCTTCGGCAATTACAATCAAGATATTGAGGTGAGGGTACAGTACAGGTGAAAAAAAAGACGGGGCAGAAGTGCCCCGTTTTCCTTTCATCCCTATTTATGCTTTACAGCATAGATGTGATCGTTTGTGCTGCCCACATAGACAACTCCCCCGTCAGCATAGGGAGCGCTGAAAATAAAGGCGTCTGCGAGCTTCTCCTTCCACTTGAGCTCGCCTGTTTCAAGATCAAAAGCGGCTAGGCTTCCCCAGCAGGTGTTGGTGATCCCAAGCCTGCCGTCTACAGCCACCCTTGCATCGTAGATGCCCTCCCCTGCCTTGCTCTGCCACTTCATGGCACCTGTTTTGCTGTCTAAAGCATAGATATTGCCGTCTAAGGCAGTGAGGAGGAGTAAATCTCCCCATAAGGCTGCAGAGCAGTAGCCAGCCTTAACGTTTTCTACTTGCCAGACAGTCTCGCCTGTTTCCAGGTCTAATGCCAGGACGCGGTTTCTCGGGGTGGTGATGAAAAGCTTTCCAGCGTGGACAAGGGGATTGCCTGTGGCTGGAGAGTAGTAGAAGCTTTTGTCGATTTCCCTCTTCCAGAGCAGTTCTCCTGTTTGGGCGTCGAGGCAAGTTGCATGCCTGCCCCAGGAGGTGAAGTATACTTTTCCTTCATGGACCACAGGCCTGACCTTTATCAAATCCCCCTCTTCATACTGCCAGAGGATCTCGCCTGTTTCAGCACTGAGGCAGTAGAGAAAAACAGGCCCGCCGATGTAGAGCCTGCCTTGGGAGATGGCAGGCGAGGAGATAACCGGCTCCCCTACCTCCCTTTTCCATAAAAGGCTGCCTGTGGCAGAGTCCAGACTGTAGACATGCCCGTCGCCAGATGCAAAATACACTGCCCCCTCCCAAAGGAGCGGCGAAGAGAGGACAGGTCCCCCTGTTTTATAAGCCCAGCAGAGCTGGCCTGTATCCTTTTTGAGCGCGTATAGAGAGCCGTCGTGGGAGCCGACGTAGATCCGCTCACTGTCCCCTGTTGGGGAGGAGAAAATGGAGCCGCCTGTTTTATAGGTCCAGAGGACCTTGGGCAGGCTTTCTTTCACTTCGGGGAGAACTGTAAGGGGCAGCATTTCCTGGTAGATCTCGGGGCCTTTCAGGCAGCGCACCCAGAGGGTTTTGCGGCCTGCATACTTACAAGCCACTGTTTTCTGCCACCGATTGCCTTCTTGGGCTAGATCTTGCCAGGGCTCTTCCCCCACCTTAACCTGCACGCCATCTACCTTTGTGCTGGGAAGGACTGTGATTGGAAAGGGCTCACCCTGCCTTACAGTGTACGGATGCTGGCAGATGAAGCTTACCTCTTCTCTTCGCTTTCGGCTGATGGGAACCTCAAAGGCAAAGGTTTCCTTTTGGCCCAGCTGTTTGTAATAGACAACTGCCCGCTCCGGCTCTACATCCACAATGGTGTAAGCGCCCTGATCTGCTGCTTTGCACATGAAAAACTCCTTGCCGTGGATCTGCCAGCGGCGGAAGCTGTGGCCGTGGCCTGACATGGCAAGAATCAAGTTATATGGAAGGAGCCTTTCCACTGCTTCCCAGTCGTTGTCGGAAAAACGAGCGCTGAATCCTAACGGATGGTGGCTGAAGACCCAGATTGGTTGATTTGGGCCTATTTTCGCCAGTTCTTCTGAGAGCCACTCGAGCTGTTCCGTCTCCAGGTGCCCGTAGGCTTCCGGAACGAAAGAAGTGTCAAGGAGGAAAAAGTGGTGTCCGTTGTAGTTGAAGTGAAGGTATTCCGGACCGAAGTTGTCTCGAAAGTCTTTTTTTATCCTAGCTGCCCAGCGGCTTTCGTGGTTTCCTAAAGTGTGGTAGATTGGAATGCCGTGCTTCTCAAGGGGCGCGATGAGTTCTTTATATTTTTCGTACTCCCAGTCCAGGCCGGTTTCGATAAAATCGCCAGTTGCGATCACAAAGTCCGGTTTTGGATCCAGGCTAATGATCTCCTTTACAATGTTCGCTACCGCCCGGTTACCCGCCTCGTATCTGCCTGCGTGGGAATCTGTCACCTGCACGAAGCGGAAGCTTGCTGAAATAGAGAGGGAGATCATTAATAACAAGCATAAGAGAAGAATTCTTCTTTTCATTCCCATCCTCCTGGTGGTCTGCTCTGGACTATGTTCACAAACAACGGCACAAGATGAGGATCAAATTGGGTGCCAGCGTACCGGATCATTTCCTCTATGGCTTCCTCTCTGGTCAGTGCTTTCCGATAGGGCCTGTCGCTGGTCATGGCGTGGAAAGCATCAGCGATGGCCAAAATCCTGGCCTCCAGGGGTATGTTCTCTTTGCTTAAGCCGTCTGGATAGCCGTAGCCATCGTATCTTTCGTGGTGGTGGCGGACGATGGTGGCGAGGCTCCTCAGATAAGGCATTTGGTTGAGGATGGTCTCGCCGATTGTAACGTGGTAGTGGATGAGCTCCCGTTCTGAAGAGGTCAGAGGGCCCGGCTTGTTCAGAACGCTCTCTGGGATGCCGATCTTGCCGATATCGTGAAGCATTGCGGCATTGTTGATGAGCTGTTTATGTTCATCAGACAGGCCCAGCTCTTCCGCCATTGCAACTGCATATTGGGTCACCTTTTTTGAGTGTTCGTAGGTATAGTTGTCCCGGGCGTAAATGGCGGCAGCTAAAGTATAAATGGTGTCCAGCTGCATGCCCCGCATTTGTTCTTTCAGGAAATCTTTTTCTGCTTGGGCTGCAAGTTCTGCCATTCCGATTTCAAGGGCAGTTTCTGTGACCAGGTTCCGCCCCAGATTCTTAGACCGATATAAAGCCCTATCTACAGAGGTCAGGAGCTGCTGCTTGGTGCGGCCGTGTTCTGGGTATGCAGCCACGCCTAAACTTACTGTCAAAAGGGAACAGCCGTAATTCTGGAATTTCAAGCAGACGTTTTCTCGTATCCTTTCTGCCACAGCTTTTGCCTGTTCTAAACCTGTTTCAGGCAGGATGACGACAAATTCGTCTCCACCGTAGCGGGCAGCCACATCCGAGGGGCGTATGGACTCCTGCATTGCCTGGGCAACTTTGATTAGAGCTTTATCCCCTGCAAGATGGCCGTAGACGTCGTTGTATGTTTTGAAAAAGTCCAAATCCAGCAGAATCAGGGAGAAAATCCCTTTGGCTTCTGCGCAGCGGGAGATTTCTTTATCCAGGTATTCGTGGAAGTATCGGAAATTGTAGAGCTTGGTTAAATCGTCCCGGATGGCCTGTTCCCACACCGCATGGTAGGTTTGGGCGTTGTGCAGCGCCACAGCTGCCTGGTTGGTGAGGGTAATCAAAAGGGCCAGATCGTCGTCTGTGTAGGGGCTGTTGGATGTTTTCCCTGCCAAGAACAAGATGCCTTGGAGGGTGCCTTGGATATTCAGCCCTACAATGACCTCAGCTCCCAGCTTCTCCAGCATCTCCTTTTCCTGCTGCCAGAGGCCGCGGAATTCAGGCTTGGTTTCCAGATCTCTGCCTGTAAGGACTTGTTCGCTTTGTCGGGCAAGATAACGAACGATCGCGCTTTGCTTGTCCAGCTGAAAAGCAAGTACGTCTTGGGGATAGCCTTTTTGTGCGTGGGCAGAGAAGTCCCCTGCCTCGTTGGGAAGAAACAGCAGCACTCCTTTGACATGCAGTGCCTGCACCAAAAGCTCCAGGGTTGAATCGGCAAGCCGGCTCAAATCTATGATGGAGGTCATCAGCTTGCTGAATGCTTTCAGGGTTTCCCGATAGTTATACTTCTCCCCGAAGATGACTCTGTCCAAAAGGGTCTGGATCCCGCCCTTTAATTGTTCGTAGAAGAAAATAGTTAGGCTTGCGAAAACAAAGGCCAGGATAAAAGGACTGTCGAAGGATCCCAGTAGACTGAATATGGGCAGGAATAAGACAACAAGACCTGTAAAGGTTAGGAAGAGAACCAGGGCCTTGCGGATGGGAATGGTTGCGCTGAGGAGCCTGTGCCTGTAGATTGCGTAGGCAAGCAAAAAGGCATTGATGGTGTTGGCTGTGATGTCCACGGGGTATCTGCCGATTTCGGGAATGAAATTGAGAAGGCTGCCCACAACCACGAACATTGCTCCGACAGAAAGATAACAAAGCCTGTTGGACCAGAACGAATGGCGGTCTTTTATGCACTGAATGCACAAGAGAAGGCCTGAGGCAAATGTGTAGCCTGCACCGAAGATGCCCAGCAGCGGTGCTGCAGGTCCGATGGTGTAACGGAAGCCGCTTTCTGTAAAGGCGATGTTGGTGACGATCAAACCCAGCAGGTTCAAAACCGCAAACACCACGGCCAGCAGGTAGCCAAGCCGCACCAAAAGATAGTTTTTCCTTCCCAAGAGCTCTTGGGTAAAGTGAAAAAAGACAAAGGGAACGCCGATAATCCCCATGAGCATGATCTTGCTCCAGAATCCTGGTCCTGGTGGAAAATTGGTGCGCAAGAAAAGAGAGCTCAAACTCCAGATGATCATCAAAAAGAGGTAGTGGATAAAGAGCTTGGAAAGCTTTGGGCGGGGGCTTTTCCAGGCCAAGGGCAAGAGCGCACAATACGAAATGCAGGCAATTAAGGGAATGAGCAAGGTAATCTCCATAGCCGTTGCGATTCCTTCCATTGCTTATTTTTCAACCGTAGAGGCGATCATTTCCATGATTTTTGCTGGTGGATTGAGCCGGGAGCCTAAGCCGGCTGCCCAACTGAACTCTCCTCTGCCTAATTTTTCTCTCAACAGGTTTATAGTTCCTTCTGGAATGGCTTTCACCCGCAGGGGACGGTAGCCGACCATGGACTCCAAATCGCGATAATCTGAATCCACCCCTCTTAAGGCCAGGTGGATTTTTTCTTCAAGTTCTCTTGTGCTGTCAGGCTCTTGAACTTCCAAAATCAGCTCGATAAGGGGGTGGTTGTCGGCAAAGGCTTTGTAGGCAAGCCAGTTTGCATTGTCTATGCCGCTGAGGGCAAGGGCTTTGCCTAAAGCCCGTTCAGTGATCCTGGTGAAGCCGGCCAGATCAATGACATCTTCCACTCGGTCCTCGTAGATGATCTGGGGTAGGTCTATGTCCAGGGTTTCGTTGGTGCGGCTGAGGACTTTGATCATATCCCCTACCCTGTAGCGGACAAAGGCTCCGCCTTTGAGGTTGGTCACCACAAGTTCGTACCGCTTGCCAGGTTCAAGTTGAGAGAAGAGGACGGTCCGGGGCTCGTAGTTTGGATCTGCCTGGCTTTTGAAGTGTTCATCTTCCGGGATGAATTCCCAGAAATTCACATCCGGAAAGAGGATCATGCCGTTGTAGTCCCAGGTTTGGGTTGCTGCGAAGCCGATTTCTGTACCGCCGTAGATTTCCAGGGGCTTTACGCCCCAGTAGTGTTCGATTCTCTTTTTGTAGAAGCTCGTATCTGTGCCTGTGCAGATGATTCCTTTCAGGTTCCAAACGTCTTTTGGCAGAAATTCCCGCCTTTCCAGTTTGCTCCGCAAGTATCCGCAGCACAGGCGCAGCCAAGCTAGGGGGCTGAGTCCCCTTTGCCCTAAAGCGGCTATACCCTGTTTGACAAATTTTTCGCCAATCCGATCCAGCACTGCTGAAATGCCGAAAAACAAATCGATTCCGTAGTGGAGGCCCAAGCGGAAGCCTTCCAGGTTTTGCTGGTCGAAATCCATTTTTTCTGCTTCTGCCAGAGGCGGCAGATAGGCAAAAGGAAATTCGTTTTTTAAGTAATGCGGTACCATGCCGGTGAGGTACGGTGGCGGCGCCATGGCGTAGAGGAAGCTGGAGTTTTCCCGCAGGGAAAAACTGCCTTTTTTGCTGCAGATGGAAAAGATAATGGCTGCGATAAAGTTGTTGATCTGGGTCTGCACCCAGGCTGCTGGGTATGGTGCCCATTTTTGGTCATAGGAATCGAATTTGCCAGAGGTGCAAATCCAAAATTCAGGTTGAACAGCTAGGACGTCTGCTCTTTTTTCATCGAAATAGGGGAGGTAGTCTTCGTAGGTAGTCAGGGGAACGGTTTGACGGAATTCTTCTAGACTCTTTGGGAAGCTCTCTCTTAACAGTTTTTTGCCCAAGTGGCTATCTGAAAGAAGCTGCAGTTGTTCCATTAAAAGCCGCTCTTGGATTTCCATGAATTCAACAAGGGACAGTTCAATAAAGCCGCAGTATTTCAGCCAAGCTTCGTTAGTTTTTCCTTCTCTTAACAGCTCACACAGATTAGCCATGTCCTCCCTCCCTATCTACCTTGTTTGCCAAAAGCGTTGAAAGCTGAGTTTTGTGGGGAACAGAAACGGAACAGCTTTTCTATAGCGGGGGTAATCCTCAAAAATGTGCGGGAAAAGCCAGCGGTCTTGGATGAATATATAGACGAGATTCGCCAGGATCCAGAAAAAACCGCCTTGCAGAAGGCAGGCGGATCCTGTCACGAAAAACAAACCCACCAGCAGCATTACATGACCTAGAAAACCCGGGTGCCGCGTCAAGGCATAGGGGCCTTGTGCGGTGAGAGCTAGTTTTCCGCGGTATGTATTGGCCAGGGGTTTGAAGAAAAACAAACAATAGCAGAGCCAGCCAAGACCCACTAACAGGAGGGGCCAGCCAAAAATTTTTGCTTCCACAGGCAGCTGCAGCTGCTCCTCTGCCGCAGCAGCTGCAAGGATAGCAAAGCCGTGAAGTCCGTAGCCTAAGGCTGCTAAGAAAACTCGGTTGGGAAACAGCCGCAAAGAAGCAAGATCATAAAGAAGCAGAACGGATATACCTGCAAGCCCTAAAGCAACGTTACACATACTTAATAGTTCGTTAATTCGGCATTTTTTCCTGCTCATATTTAAGCTTGTTTGCTTGATGAGCATTTTTCTGCTTTCGGTGCAAAATTAAATTTCATCCCATGAAAACTGCAATAAAAATTGTCTCGTTGCTTGTAAACGCTGCAAGGCGGAGCGGTTAACATCTACTATATCTCTAAAACTGCGCGATTGTGCATATATGCCTTTACTCTCGAGAAATTCTATTCGACGTTCTGCGGTTTGCAGTAACACTTCATTGGCATTGATTGTTTCATGAAACGTTGATCTTGTGCACAATTTAACCTGCTGCCTTAATGAGTGGAGGTAATGCTTAAACGCTAGTGTTTCATTAAATTCAGTAGATGACGGCTGAACTCCTGAAAAAAGCAGCTCGATATATGGATTTAAAAACTCATTAGTTGGTTTTAATTCCTCGATAATATTGCTGTGAAAAGCAGCGTCTAAAAAGGGAATAGTATACTCAGACAAAGCTTGTGGATAATAGTACCATACATTTCTCTGCCTGATGTCATCCTCCCTACTCGATTCGTATTTATTTCTGGAAAACATTCGTACGTTTTGATATGTTCCTGAAGCTAAAGCATTTACCTTTGCAGCAGATAAGCATAATAGTTGATGATTGGCATTACTAACAATTACTTCTCTGTTTTGCAATTTAAGCCCTGCGCACAATTGCAGCAAATTAGACATCCATACAGGATGATCAACTAAATACTGATTATTATAAGGTTCTGCAGCTACATAATATCCATTTACGTCAAAATTATTAGTCAATTCTATTATTTCTTCAATATTGTCTTCTCCTTGACATAGTATTTCCCAAGGTATTGCTACAGTCAAAATAGCTTTTCTGTTTTTTACCACTTTCCTTGTAGCTTCTGACAATTTCAGACAGTCTCTCTTCCATAAGGAAAACCATTCTGAATCGAATTTGCGCATAATACCTGGAATAATAAATTTTTCTGCCGATATTATCGAGTTATAATACTCTAGCTTTTTTATCAGATCGACTACAGAACTATCATTTGAACCGAGAATTTCGTCTAAATTGTCGAGCCAGTACTCATATTTTATCAAATTTTTATGATTGCACTTGGGGAAATAGCACTGAGGATCAAACAGACAGGATACGTTAGCTTTAGCAAAGTCATTGCTCCAAATTTTTAATTGTTCAGGATAGATGTCACGGGGGCTTAAGATAACATTGACCCCACCCCATTCTTTGCTTAAATCTATAGTCAATTTTTTCATTCCATATCCAAATTGCAGGTATAATTCCATACTACACACCACCCAGTTTTAACGTAGGTAAAATTACGTTTAACCATTCCAACGCTTTTTTAGCAGTTGGTGGTCTGCGCGTTGGATGTTTTTGCATTAAAGTTTGAATAAAACTTATCAATTGCCGATTCGTATCTCCATCGATTAGAAAGTCCTGGGGTGTAATTGTTTTCGTTCTATACCATATATTCTGAATATCATTATCAAGAATAAATGGGTGTTGGCCAGTCATCGCCTCGAACAAAACAACGCCGATGGAAAATAAGTCCGTTCTTGAATCAATATCCCTCTTTCTATATTCGAAAAGCTCAGGCGCACCATATCCAGGTGTATGAGGACCGATTGATGCTCCTGTCGATGTTAATGATACTTTATTCAATTGCCTTGCTATTCCGAAATCTAAAAGGTAGTACTCGCCATCTGAACCATAAATAATATTATCAGGCTTGATATCCCTATGTACCACATTTATTTCTTCCAGCTGAACAACAATATTTAGCAATGTCCTTAACAATTTTATCCCTGAATGCAAACTGATTTTACCGCGCTTAATTATATCGGTTAGGATTTCTCCAGGAATAAATTGCTCAATGATACAAATATACCTCTCACCACTTTTTGATTCTATCTGCTTAATTTCAAAAATTCTAGGTACGTTCATAATTTTATTTTTTGTTACAATTTCTATTTCACGTTGGACTCGTAAATCTCTACTTTTTACAAGTTTTGCAATCACAGTTTGATTTTCATATTCAACAAGAAAAGCCTGTTTTTGACCGGTTGTAGGATATACTTTTAAAATCTTTTTGCAGCCAATCAAATCACAGATTTCTCTTTCTGAAAACAATTTAGACAGCCCCCGTCTGTAATGCTCTTCCAATCCATTCATTAAAGATAATGGACGTAAAGCTAACAGGAATTGAGGCTTTAATTGCTTTTGTCACTGTCCTGAAGCCGGTACTACATTTTACATATAAGCCGATGCCAAAGTTGTTAAATCTCATTATAGTATTTTCACGTGGGGTAGATACGACTTTAGATAATACATAGCTTTCTGATGCAAAATTTTTATTTAGCAACGCTTGTTGAAACACTTCTTCCCATTTGTCTATTTTTGCTTCAACAGCTTCTATCCTATTTAACTTGAGTGCCTCTCTATTTCTCAACTGCCACTTCTTATCTTTTCTGATAATAAGATTGGCATCGTAAAGCTTTTCTACACTTAACGCGGCTTTTTTCCAAGACATCCCTAACTGTTTGACTATGCCTGAAGTGTCTATGCTAAAAGTAACATATATATGATAAAGGGTTTTTAGATCTGACAAATCCAAATCAAATCTAACGTCCGCCCAGCTATCAAAATTATCAGGGTTATATTCCGCAAATACTATATCAGGATAAGATTTGCCGATTTTCGGCTCAACAAAAATAGCCAATTTATTAGTTGGTGAAGGGTTAAAAGTATTTTTCTTAAAGCTAATAAATTGCTGAACTAATTCCAGTTCCTCGCCTGGAGTTTTCCTTCGAGTAGTAACTCCTATATTAGGATCAGAATTGAATATTTCTATTATATCCCTCAACATGTATCACCCCAAATCAAAAACTACCATACGTTCCAACGAACTTAATAGTTTTCTTTGAACAAAATGAAGTGCGGCAGTATTGAACAATCGTCTTAAATTTTCTATTGAAACAGCTATGCTCCAATAACTACTAATTCTAATTCGCTAGCATGATTGTTTTTCCTGCTGCGTATGGTAAGTAATCTAAACACTACGAAAGGAAAGAATTGAAGATCTCTTACTAGACAAATGCAATTCCAATGACTGATTTAGGAACGTTCATTTGAACAGAAGCCTAAATGTGCTGTTGCGATTCCAAATAAGCTTTTCAGATACTCTACTCCCCCTCTTTTGACAGAACAATCGAAAACAAACTGTAACCATCTATTAAAATAATTTCCCAGTAAACTTCTATTGCACTTTACCATCATAAAGCAATAACTTAGAGTGAGGGAAAGATGCTCTTTAATCTAGTCTAGGGTAAAAGGCTCACACTTTCCTATGATACCTTTTTTGTGGTCATAATAGCAATTAAAAGTATCAAAAAAAGCATATGCAAAATGCCAATCCTTGTAATAAAGTGCATAAAAATGCTTGTAAATATTTGCGGGTGTGTATACAATAAAACTTACATTTCGAACCCTTTGAGGCAGAACTCTCCTATTTTTTAAGCACGTAAAATCAAGGCTTTGGGAGGGGTATACCTCCATACTTAAAAACTTTAGCTAAGTTGTCGTTGGGTTTGACCCATAACCGCATAGATTCATTTCCTGTCTTGTAACAGACAACCATATTTTCATGTAGTAGCTCTAACAGACGCTTGCTAGTTGGTTTCCGTGTTTTAACTCCACCGACGAGCCTGAGAGTATCTTGGCTTTTTTCAAGTGCTAGCCTTACACGCCTTTGCAATATAGTAGCAATAAAAGCTGCCATGGTGAACAAGATAACCAGCGCTCCGATTCGATGTGGTTTATCAACGAAAATACCACCGGTGAGCTGCGGATCCTTTAAAAACCGAAAATTCCTCTCAACATGAACTTGATCTTTGTATTCACGAAACACCTTTTTAGCAGTCCAGCCTCTCGTTTGAAGCAGGTTTGTCATTATTACGAATGATGAGGCTTTGGCTTTCATTTGGTCTATTGCTTCTTGATTGGGCTCAATAATTTGAACTTTGACTTTATACGTTACGATGATTTCTGGTAAAGAGCCTTTTTTAGGTCTTCCTCTCTCTCGCTTTTCAGTGTGCGTTTCAATAACGGTTCCAGTAAGCTTATGGTTGCTGTTAGCATGTTTAGAATGAAAATTCTTCAAGGCTTTTTCTGCATCAATTCGGCAATTGAACTCTTCTTTTTCAAGCTTAGCTATTTCTTTTGCCAATTGGTTTTTCTCTTTACTCAGCATATCGTCAATCTTTCTGCTTTTTCTGATGTCCATTCTATCAGAACGGAGGACGATAAACCTATACAACCTGCCTCCAAGTCTAGCGTAAAGGTCTTG
>LFTB01000075.1:0-37733 GCA_001512905.1 Clostridia bacterium DTU084
AAGATCAATTAAAAATTGCCTAGAAAAAGTATGACTCTTCCCTTAACCGAACACACATGAACTCACATGCTACTTAGAAAGCCGGTGCATTGTTTTCCATCCAAGCAATTTCTCTGGTTTAGGACGAAAAAGATTCCGGATAGACAAATTTTAAGACTAGGGAAGGTTCGTTGCTAGCCTATGCTGTTTCCCTTACAGCTTCCACTAAAGACATCTTTTAATCTTTATCCTCTCTTTTTACGCCCATAATTTGGTATACTTTAATTTAGAAAGGACTGACAGCCTTGATCATCAGCGCCAGCAGACGAACAGATCTCCCTGCTTTTTATACACCTTGGTTCATCCAGAGGATAGAAGAAGGATTCTGCCGCTGGCAAAATCCCTTCAACCCCAAACAAACTAAATTTGTTTCCCTTCGGCCAGAGGACGTTACAGCATTTGTCTTCTGGAGCAAGAACCCCAAGCCTCTTCTGCCGTATCTGCCTTTGTTGGACAGATATGGCTACCGCTACTACTTCCAATACACCTTGAACAGCTATCCCCTCTTCGAACCCCTCCTGCCGGAGCTTTCAGAGCGCCTCGCTGTATTTCGCAAGCTCTCGCAGCAGCTGGGAGCGGAGCGGGTGGTCTGGCGCTACGATCCCATTATCATCTCTAGTGCAACTCCCTTCCAGCACCACCTGAGCACCTTCGACCAACTTGCCTCTTCCTTAGAGGGAGCTGCAGGGCGAGTTGTGATCAGCTTTTTTGACTACTACCCAAAACTAAAACTTCGCTTTGCGGCTCTTGAGCAGACATCTGGCATAAAACTGCAGGACCCATTTTCAACTCCACAGCAGCTCAGGGAGTTCTGTCAAAATCTAGCTGAGATTGCCGTCAAATACGGAATGGAAATTTTCAGCTGCTGCGAAGATCTGCCTGAGGAATGCGGCATCCAGCCAGGTGCATGCATAGACGGAGCCTTATTAGCTGCCATGGGTGTTGATGCGATGCTGCCGAAAGATAAAGGCCAGAGGGAAAACTGCCTCTGTCGGATTTCCACAGACCTTGGAGCGTACAACACCTGCAGGCACAACTGTCTTTACTGCTATGCAAATGGCAGCCCCAAAGCAGTAGAGAGAAGAATCTCCTGCCACGACCCAGCTGATCCTTATTTCTGCAGAATAAAATAAACTGCAGCCCCTTGCAGGCTGCAGCAGCTCACCCGATGCCAACCCTTTCCTCTGGATAGTGAACAGCCTCAGGACCTCTATGCCTAATGCTCAGTGCAGTGGCGAGGGTCAAAGGTCCCAATCTGCCGGCAAACATGGTACAGGCAAGGATTAGCTTCCCAACACTGGAAAGAGAGGTTGTAATGCCAGTTGTGAGGCCAACTGTGCCAAAGGCAGAGGTCACTTCGAACAGCAGCGGCAGAAAGCCTGCGTTTTCTGTGAGGGTGAGGATAAACGTTACCGCTGTGATCAAGATCAGGGCGGCGAAGATGACACAAAAGGCCTTTATTGAATCTATAATGGGCAGTGTGCGCTTGAAAACCACTAAACTATCTTTACCTGTGATCAATCCCCAAAGAGAGGTGACGGCAATACCAAAGGTGGTCGTTTTGATTCCACCACCAGTGGAACCAGGCGATGCACCAATGAACATTAGGATGATCACGAAAAAAAGAGTCGCCTGTCTAAGCTGACCCAAAGCAACAGTATTAAACCCTGCAGTTCGGGGGCTCGCAGCCCCAAACCAGGCGTTGAGCAATTTCTCGCCGAAACTTTTAGGGCCCAAAGTATGCGGATTGTTGTGCTCCAGCAATAAAAAAACACCAGTTCCAACGATTAAAAGGATAGATGTAATAATCAGGACCAGGCGGGAATGAAGTGATAAGTGCCTGTGGCGGCGCAGGTGAAAAAGATCCATGATCACAGAAAAACCTAAGCCGCCAAAAATTAGGAGCAGGCTTATTGTGATCAGGACCAGGGGAGATGCTGCATAATCCGTTAAATTCTTGAAGCCGCCGAAGAGATCAAAGCCTGCATTGCAAAAAGCAGAGATGGAGTGAAAAAGCCCATAATACATTCCCTTAGCCAGGCCAAATTCTCTGCTGAAATACGTTCCTAGGATTGCGCAGCCAATTCCTTCAAAGAATAAGGTCACTGCCAGGACTGCGAGGATAAGCCGCACCATTCCCTCGAGACTCAGCTGTCCCAAAGATTCTTGGATCAAAATTCTGCTTCGCAAGCCGATCTTTCTGCCGAAAAAGAGAGCCACCATGGTGGAAAGGGCCATAAAGCCTAAGCCGCCGATTTGGATAAGGCTCAGAATCACAAGTTGCCCAAATAAAGACCAATAAGTTCCCGTATCCACCGCAACCAAGCCTGTTACACAGACAGCAGAGGTAGCTGTGAAGAAAGCATCCACAAAACCTGTAGGCATGGCGCTGCTGCTGGCGACAGGCAGAGATAACAATAAGGTACCAATAAGGATAATTCCTGCAAAGCCAACCACAAGTACCTGCGCAGGTGTGATTTGGCGGAAGGGCGTGCCGCTCTTGCTGAGGGCTGTGAGGATCTTTTCCAGCCGAAAAAGTTTCCCAGACATCTAGTCCGTTCACCTCATATTTTGAAAAAGGGCACGGTTTAAATCAGCAAAATTATCGAACGGCCGATAGGCTATGCCTCGGTCTTCGCAAAAGGAAAGGAGGGCATCTTTGGCGAAAATCACATCCGCCTTTTGCGCAGCACAAAAGTCTGTGATTCCATCGCCGATATAGATCACTTTGTAACCAAACCGTTTAATTTTCTCAAGGTAAGATCGCTTGCAGTTGCCGCAGCGCCCACAGGCATGATTTGCAAAAGGAAACTCTAAAAATGGTTTGTTCCCCACCCACTGGAGATGATTGGCTCTGAAATTCAAATGCAGAAGACCTGCTCTGGCGAAAAGCAGCTTGATGTAGAGATCAAAGCCATCGCTGAGCACAAACAGCGGCCAGTTTCTGCCCTGGCAATTCTCCACAAACTCTGAAAAATAAGGATCGATCTCAAATTGAGAGAGGATGAAATCAGAAAACTCCTTGGCCGTCATCTCAAGCGGCGCAAGGAGAACCGGCAGGATGGTCTGGGAGCCCTTTCCGCACATGTAGGTCTCTTCCTCCAGCTCCCGCCAGTTGGGCCAGGAGAAAGCATCGAAGATCCCTACGCAGACATCGTAAATAGAAATTGTGTTGTCGAAATCGCTGATGATAGCAATTTTTTCTGTCATTTGATCCTCATGCCCCCAGAGATATTTGGAAGAAAGACTCTACATTTTCTTTCAGCAGCCTGGCAAGGTCTGCCTCAGGAATTTCCTTCAACTGTGCAACCCGCCCCAGGGTGTGGACTAGAAAAGCGGGCTCATTTCGCTTTCCCCTGTTGGGTTCCGGCGCAAGATAGGGCGCATCTGTCTCCAGCATCAGCCTTTCCACTGGCAGTTTGCTCACAACCTCGACAGGCCTTTTGGCATTTTTAAAAGTCACAGGCCCGCCAAAGGAAAAATAATAACCCCTCTTCAAACCAAGCTGGGCAGTCTCCCAGCTCCCACCGTAGCAGTGGAGCAAACAGCGAGGGGGAGCGAATTCTTCCAGGATCAGCATGGTGTCCCGGTCAGCTTCCCGGGAGTGGATCACAACTGGCATATTCAACTGCCTTGCCACAGCCAGCTGTCTGCGGAAAACTTCCTGCTGTACTGGACGGGGCGAGTGGTCGTAGTGGTAGTCTAAACCCACCTCACCGATGGCCACCACTTTAGGGTGCTCTGCAAGCTTAATCAGTTCCTGTTCCATGCCCCCATCCACATCTTTTGCGTCATGGGGATGGACTCCCACAGCTGCCCAGCAGATATCTATCTTTTCAGCCAGCTCAACTGCCTTGGCAGATGAAGGCAAGTCCCACCCCACATTGATAATTCCTCCAACCCCTGCAGCTTCTGCTCTCTCGAGGACGGCTTCCAGATCGCCTGCGAAATCCTCATGATTCAGGTGACAGTGTACATCGACAATCATCAGCTGATCTTGCTCCCTGCTGGCATGCTGCTGTCAACTGTCAGGAGGGTAAGCTGCTTTTTGTTGTCTGTTGAAGCTGCAAGGAGCATTCCTTCAGAGACAATGCCCCGTAATTTGGCAGGTTTCAAGTTGGCCACCACAACCACCAGTTTCCCTACAAGCTCTTCAGGTTTGTAGTATTTTGCGATCCCGGCAACGATCTGCCGCTGGCCTGAACCCAAATCAACTTTCAAACATAAAAGTCTGTCTGCTCCTTCCACTTTCTCAGCTGCCACTATTTGGCCAACCCGCAGGTCCACTTTGGCGAAGTCCTCGATGCTGATAAGGTTTTCCGGCAATTTCGCCTCTTCAATTGGTGCTGCATCCACCTCAGTTTCATCCTCTTCCTCTTCGATCCTCGGAAAGATGGGTTCTCCCCTGTTAATTTTGGTCTCTGCAGGGAAAAGACCCCAAGTGCAGGCATCTTTATATGTCTGTTCTTCTAAAGGAATAGTCAGCCCAAGCTGTTCCCAGATTTTACCAGGCAGCGTCGGCAGGAACGGTACCAAAAGCACTGCTGCGATCCGAAGGGATTCGGCGAGGTTGTATAAAACTGTGGAAAGCTTTCCGCTTCCCTCTTTTGCCAGGGACCAGGGGGCTGTGTTTTCGATATACTTGTTTGCAGCATCTATCCCCCGCCAGATCTGTTCCAGTGCTTGATGGAAGGCCAATTTGTCCATAGCAGCTTTAACAGCTTTCGCACCTTCAATACATTCAGTCTTCAGGTACTCGTCGTGCTCAGTTGGCTCTGCAGGCGGAAGCACCATGCCCTTTTGAAATTTGTTGATCATGGCTGTTGCGCGATTTAAAAGGTTGCCCAGATCATTTGCCAGTTCTGAATTAACCCTGGCGACAAAAGCAGAGTGAGAAAAGTCGCCGTCTGCGCCAAAGGGCACCTCTCGCAGGAGAAAGTACCGCACGGCATCTGCGCTGTACTTTGCCGCGATCTCACCGGGATCGATCACATTGCCCCTGGACTTGGACATTTTCTCCCCTTCCACAGTCCACCAGCCGTGGCCGAAGACCTTTTTGGGAAGGGGCAGCCCAAGGGCCATGAGCACAGCTGGCCAGATGACAGTGTGAAAGCGCACGATCTCCTTGCCCACGAGGTGCACATCACAAGGCCAAAACTTTTCGTAAAGCTCCTGGTCGGAAGAGAATACACCTAGTGCTGAAATGTAATTTATCAGAGCGTCCAACCAAACGTAGACCACGTGGCCAGGAGCTTTGGGCACAGGAACACCCCAAGTGAAGGTTGTCCTGGAAACGCAGAGGTCTTCAAGGCCGCTTTTGATGAAATTAAGCATCTCATGCCGTCTGCTCTCCGGCTGCAGAAATTCCGGGTTTTCGGCAAAAAAATCCAGGAGGGGCTGCTGATATTTGGAAAGGCGGAAAAAGTAGCTTTCCTCCCGGACCCATTCCACAGGGCGGTTGCAGTCAGGGCACATTCCTTCATTCAGCTGCCCTTCAGGCCAGAAGGACTCACAAGGTGTGCAGTACCAGCCTTCGTAGTTGCCCAGGTAAATATCGCCCTGCTCCATCAGGCGCTGAAAAACCTCCTGTACTACTTTTTTGTGCCGCTCTTCTGTTGTGCGGATGAAGTCATCGTAGGAGATTGAGAGCTTCTGCCACATCTCCTTAAACGATGAAACGATCCCGTCAACGTATTCTTGAGGAGTTTTGCCCTGGCTTTCCGCCATCCGGGCGATCTTTTGGCCGTGCTCATCTGTGCCGGTTAGAAAATAGACATCGCAGCCTTCCAAGCGCTTGAAGCGCGCCAGGACATCGGCAGCGATGGTGGTATAAGCATGCCCGATATGAGGTTCACCATTGACATAATAGATGGGTGTGGTCACGTAATATGTTGGGCGCCCACTCATTTCTTATCCCTCTTTCCAATACTTTGAACATTACCTTTACTATACTAACCATGGAAAAGTTTGTCAAGCGACCCAAAGGCGGAACCTCTGCCAGAGAAACTTACCCAGGACTTTGAAAACTGCAGCCATTGGCACTGCCACCACAACACCAAAAATCCCGAACAGCTCCCCGCCTGCAAGGAGGCTGAAGATAACCAGGAGCGGATGCAGCCCCACTTTCTCGCTCATGATCCGCGGCGAGATAAATGCGCCCTCAATTTGATTGATGGCAACCAATAGCAGCAGCACATAAACTCCCTTAAGCGGTGACTGTACCAATCCCAACAGCACCGCTGGCAAGCCTCCAATCACCGGACCCAGAAAGGGGATAAAGTCTAGCAAGCCTATTAACAAA
Source organism: Clostridia bacterium DTU084 (assembly GCA_001512905.1). Lineage (GTDB taxonomy): Bacteria > Bacillota > DTU084 > DTU084 > DTU084 > DTU084. Next base: position 6,341 of record LFTB01000075.1, read on the forward strand.
CCTAACGAGAGGGCAAAAGGAATTTTCAACAGGTACAGACCGAGCCCTGCCAGAGATCCCACTGCCAGGCAGACAAGGGCCTCGCCCCTGACAAAGCCCATCAGCACCTCCCCCACTTCACCGCTTAAAATCATCAGTTCCCTCCGCCACGGATAGGGCAGGTTTGCTAAAAAAACCGCCCTGATGGTGCGCCAGTCGCGCAAAAAATAAAAGGTGAGAATGGGCACCAAAATCAGGCTCGGCAGCTGTAAAAACGTGGTGAGGATGAAGTTAAGGCCCTTCTCAAGGCCTTGAAGCAAAATCTCTTCAAAGCGAGCCAGGCTCTGATCTAAAGCGCCCTGCATGGAGCTTGGAATCTGCCAGCGTACTTTGGCCAGAATCTTTCCGAGAAGCTTTTCCGCTGCTTCCAGCTGCCCGGGCAATTCAGCAGCTGCAAGTTCAAGCTCACGGATCAAGGCAGGCAAGGCGAAGAAGAAAAAAGCTCCTACACCCAGTCCCACCAAAAAGTAGCTCACCAAAATCGCTACAGTCCTGGGCACTTCTTTTTCTTCTTCCAGGAAATTTACCAAAGGTTTAAGAAAAAGAGCCAAAAGCAGGGCAAAGAAAAAGGGGGCCAAGGCCCCCTTTATCCGCCAAATTATTATAACGCCGGCAGCAAAAACCAGCAACCAAAACCATTTGCCTTTTCTCATCCTAACTGCGGACTCCGCTCCGCCGTGCTGCTCGAATTGCACTTTGGCCGGCCTTTACCACTTTCGAGCCCATCTTCGCTGCGCTGCGACCGATCACCCTGACTGTATCTTTTGCCAAGCCTGATGTGTTTTCCATGGCCGTATCCATCATTTCTTCCTGCTCCTGGGTTTTCTTTGTCAGCAGATAAGCTCCCAGTGCACCCCCAAGCAGACCACCAGTCATCAGTCCCTGCCAAAATCTCTTCAAAAAAATGCCTCCTTTCCTTACAGCTGCTCAATACTATTATGTCCTGCTCTAGAGGCAATTTACGGCTTTGACAGTGAAAGTTTAAGGAAAAAATGTTAATTATTACCGCACCAGCAAAGTGGCCTTTTTCAGGCCGAAAGGCCAGAGAACGTACTGGTCAGTCCACCCATCCCCTTCTGTCCGGAAAGAGCGAGAATCTGTCCACAGCATTTGCCGTTCTCTCCGGTGCAGGGGCCCCAGCATATTGCGGGGACTTGCAAAAACCTCAATTTGAATTTGGTTTTCGCCTTCCTGAAGCAGTTCGGTCAGTTCCAGGGGCACAGCTTGCCGCCAGGGAATTTTCCCAGCTTCTTTGCCATTGACTTCCACTGATACTGTGATTGCATCAGCCTCGAGGGATAAAAACACCCGCTCCCCTGGCAAATGGTGATATGTTGTCTGGTAAAGCATACTGCCGGGGTAGAAAGGATACCCCTGTAGACACCAATCGCCGCATCTGAGCGCTTCAGGCTCTGCCTGGAGTTCACAGCTTTTATCATCAACGCCAAAATCCCCAGCCAAGAAACAATCCTCTACTTCCATCCACTGATAATACTTGCACCGCAGAAGGAGTTGGTTCTCGCCGATCCTGCAAACTGGCAGCTGGATTCTGCCCATGGATTTGTCCAGGAACCAGCCGTGGGGTTTTTCTGCCTTCTCTTCGTTGAGAAACACCTCGAATAGATCCGCACCCTCCAAGATAAGCTCCAAAGTTCTCGGCAGAGCCTGTACCTTGAACTTAAACAAGAGCTCAAGCTGCACACCGTCCTGGGGATGAGGGTCTTTCACCCAGATGTAGCGCTGTTGGATTCCATTTACATGTACCTGCCTCATGCCCAAGCGCTCCCGAAGCTGATATTGAGCCTGCCAAAGGGGCAGCGGTCCGGACCACTCCTCCCCTGCCAAGCGCCAGGAGCAATAGTCTAATGGCAAAATGTTGGGAAGTGTGCGCTTGTGCTGCCAGATTGGGCCCAGTTCGTAGGTTTCAAAGGTGATCTTTTCCGGGGCTGCTGTTTGCGGAGCTGCTGCCAAATCAACAGCGTAGAGTTTGGAGCCTGCTGGCGAAAAATACGCTTCTATTTCCAGCTCTTCTCCTTTTCCGACTGCCACCTCCCGAATATCGCCAGTTAAAGGATCAAACTCCTCTACTTTCCCCCAGACAGGGAGCTGGATCCGCGCCTTGTAGCCTTTGTCTCGATCGTTATTGACAAGAAAATAAACAGCTTTTCCCGCTACCTCCCGTTCCATGCAGAGTATAGACCCTATGGGCAGGCCAAGCTCATCTGTGATTTTCACCCTGGGCGGTAAAATTTCCTCTAACAATTGGAAGAGCTTGCGGTGGCTCTCCGCATTGAAAACGCCGTCTTTTTCCCATAACTGCCTTAGATGGGGCTGCGCTTCGGCTTCCACCATCTCTGGTGCCCTGCCCAGGATAATCACCTTTCCTCCCTTGTCGAGAAATTCCTCCACTAAAGCTACTGTGGAAGAGAGGAGGGTAGAGCATTCAGGGAGCAGCAAGGCCTTGTAGCTGGCCTCCCCTACCACAAATTCCCCGGGGGAAACCTTTCCATGTTCTGCCATGATGAGTTCATCACCGAAATCGAAATCAATTTTGCGTGCGAGAAGCTCCCGGGCAAGTTGGTTCAGTTTGTCGCCAAAAGCGTCCACCTCTTCCCGGTTGCAATCTGAAAGCAGAGCCCAGGCTGTGCCCTGGGGATGAAGCACTAGGAGCTCCCGCACCGGCTTTCCTTGGCTCAGCACAGCAGACAATCTCGCAAAGTAGTCTTCCACCACCCTGTTTTGGCTCCACCAGGTGGTGTTGTAGTTGTAGCTTGGTGGATAATCACGCTTTCGGCAGCCCCGGAGCGAATACAAAGAAAGGTGCTGACAGCGCAGGTTTATTCCCATTACATACTGCCAATCTCCAATCCACTTTTGTCCTTCGAAGGAAAATTCCCAGCCAGTACAGCCATATGTCTCTGAAAGGACTCTTTTTTTCCCCAGCTGATTTGCCACTGATGTGCACTGCTTCACTGTCAGGTATTCGCAGGTCTGTTCTCGCAGGATGTCTATGCCGGGCAATTGCATGTGGCAGTAGTGGGGCATAATAGCTCCACCGAGCCAGGTAGCGGTCCCCAACAGATTCTCTGCCAAATAGTGGCCAGTCAGGAGAATCCCGTGTTCTTCGCACCAATCTCCAAGCTGCTGACTGAAGGCAGAGACAAATCGCTGGGTGATGGTGTACCAATAGTCGTGCCTGATCTTCTCTGATTTCTCCCCGTCTAAAAACAGATAAGGTGCGCAGCTTAGAAAGTCGTAACCCCGCTTAGCTCGAAAATATTCATTAAAGCCGTCTGTCCACGGCACAGCCCGCCGGCCTGATTGCAGGGTGACATGAAAAATGTTTGGCTCATCAGTGAAAACCCCAGGCACGGCTTTGCCAAAATGCTCTCCAATTTCTCTTTTATATGCTTCGTGAGTGATCTGTATAAAAGCCTTTACAGCTTCTGGGTTTAAGTTATCTGCAGGCGCCTCGTCATTGTACCATGGAGTTGGGGACGCCAGCTCCCGCCTCAGCAGCACATATTTTTCGCCTTCCTGCAAAGGCCCTCTTCCTTCTTGCAGAGAGATGAGCTCGTTTCCCTGCACCTTCACCCTGAAGACCGCCAAAAGCTCCTCGTCTTCTGGCAGGTCTGAGCTCAGTTCGAAGGTGAGCGCTTTCGCCCGATATGCATCGCCCTTTTTCGATACCAGGCCCCCAGCTGCGCCGCTGGGCCAGCGGTCTTCATCGTAGAGCCAGGCTGCTATGCCCTCCTTTTGCGCTGCCTCAACAGCCGCTCTTATACACTCCATCCATTCGCTGCCTAAATATTCTGTCTCCAAACCTTCTCGGGAATGCATGAAAAAACCGCCCATACCCTGCTCTTTCATCTGCCTGACCTGCCAAGCAATTTCCTTCGGGTCTAGTTTGTCATTCCAAGACCAAAAGGGTGCACTGCGGTATTCGGCAGGTGGATTGAGAAAAAGTTTTCTTAAATCCATTCTTATCCCCCCTCGCCCCTATTTTAACAGAGCCTTTGGCGAAGGGTTAGCACACAATTGTCAGCTTAAGCCTCCTTTTGCACGAAATTCGCTGGGGGACTGTCCGATTATCCTTTTAAAAAGTCTGGCAAAATAATTCTGGTCCTCAAAGCCTACCAGTGCTGCGATCTCACCCACTCCCATCTCGCTTGTTGCCAACAGCTCCATAGCCTGACTGAGCCTGATGTTCTGCAGGTATTGACTCGGCGTAATCCCCACGAGTTGTCTGGTCAGGCGGGAGAATTGCTCTGGTGAAAGGTCGTGAGCGAGGGCAACTTCTTCAAGTTTGATTTTTTCCTGCGAGTGATCTTCTAAATAAGCCAAAGCCCTCTGAACTTTCCCCAGAGGCACATAGCTGTTTTCTCCTCCCTGAAAACATTCTATTTCTCTTGCCATGGCAATTAAAAGCAAGCCCAAAAGCAAGCTGAGGGTTTCCTTGAATCCAGAACGCTTGTGGGCAAGCTCAGCAATCATCTCTTGGAGGATACCTTTGATTTTTTCCTGTTTGGCCACAGGCAGATGGACGTGCATTTTTTCTTTGCCCATCAAAAGCTGTCTGACCGCAGGCAGCTCCAGGATCTTTTGGGGAACGGCATTAAGAAAAAAAAGGCAGTTGTACAATTTCGCGTCCTTAGAGCGGGTATACAGATGGACCTCACCAGGTCTGATGCAAAACAGATGGCCCCGGGTGAGGATGCTCTGTCTGCCTTCCCAGTGGTGGATCAGGAGGCCATATTCAAAAAACACAAGCTCGTAAAAGGGATGGCAGTGGGGCTGGATCTCCTTTTGATGCGGAATCAGCCCCACATAAACCTGGCAGTCCGAGAAATAAGGGTAAGCAGATAATTTGCGAGGCATGAAGATCTCCTCCAGGCAGTCTTTTCATTTGCTCCCCTCTTGTGTATGCAGCTGCAGATAATCGCGATCTATTCTGATCACAGTGCGATAGGTCGGGTTGAGCTCACGAATCTTTTCCGAAATGAGCTTAATCAGTTTTTCGTCGCTGTATTTAAAACCAAATGGCACAGTGGTGTCGAAGATTAAATTAGAGTGAGTCACACCTTTCACTACGCGAAAATCATGGATGCTCAGCTCAGGCGAGATCTCTGTGACGATTTTCTCCACTTCTTGTTTGAGAGCTTCAGTTTCTTCATCTTTAGTGATGGGATCCAGGTGGATAACTAGATGAATCCCCTCCTCTTCCAGAAAATCCCGCTCTATGTTGTCGATAACGTCGTGGCCGACCATCACGTCCAGGTCGCTGGACACCTCGCAGTGAACAGAAGCGAAACATTTGCCTGGACCATAAGTGTGGACTTCCAAATCGTGCAGTCCCTCAATATGTTCGTAGCTGAGGATCTTGTTGTAAATGCGGTCTACCAATTCTTTTGTGGGAACTGTGCCCAGGAGGGGATCGATCGTTTCCTGCACGAGTTTTACGCCGCTGATGACGATAAACACAGCAACACCTAAACCCATATACCCATCCAAATTAAAGCCAGTCAGGTGGGTAAGGACGGCAGCTACAAGCACAGCTGTTGTGGACAAAACATCATTGCGGCTGTCAACGGACGTTGCGAGAAGGGTAGGTGAGTCAATGGCATCACCAAGCCTGCGGAAAAAGAGGCTCTGCCAAAGCTTCATCCCAATGGAGAAGATAAGCACCACCAGGAAAAGCCAGCCGAATTCGATGGCTTGGGGCTTGAGTATTTTTTCCACGGATCCTTTAATCAGCTGCAGGCCTAAAACGAAGACAACAAAGGAAATGAGAAGGCCTGAAACATACTCCATCCGGGCATGGCCATAAGGATGCTCTGCATCTGCAGGTTTGCTGGAAAGCTTAAACCCAAAGAGTGCAATCAAGGCCGAGCCGGAGTCTGAGAGGTTATTCACAGCATCTGCCACAATGGCGATGCTGTTGAATACCAGACCCGCCATGAGCTTGAGGCCGAAAAGGAGTATATTTGAAAAGATCCCAACCCAGCTGGCAAAAGTGCCGTATCTTTCCCGTACCTCTGGATCATCAGTGTTCTTGTAGTCTTTCACGAATAGTTTCAGCAGAAAAGTTGTCAAAACCAAACCACTCCTTGAGGTTTTTCGTATATGATGACCAAATTCCGCAAAAAGATTGTACCTGAATTATTCTGGCCCGAAGGAAATATTCCTCTTTTACTGTCTGGGCATGAAAAAAGGGACTGCTTGCGCCAGCAGTCCCGGAAAGTGCTCTTTGCAAATGAGTTACTTTTTCGGCAAGAGGCTTGCGGAGTCTTCATCCAAATAGACATAACAGCTTGGATGCTGCTTGAGGATAGATGCTGGGTGAAGATTCGAGATTGTATCATCGCCGAAGCAATCCCGCACTGCCTCTGCTTTGCGCAGATCGGGAACTGTGCAGATAATATGCTTGGATTTCATTATCTGCTTCACGCTCATGGAAATAGCTTTTGTGGGAACCTCATCCAAAGATTTGAACCAACCTTCTCCTAACTGCTGCTTGCGGCACACTTCGTCTAGCTCCACAACAATAAAAGCTTCCTCTGTGTCAAAATCAGCAGGTGGATCGTTGAAAGCCAAATGACCGTTCTCGCCAACGCCAACAAAGGCCACATCCACTTCACCTTCAGCAATCAGCTTGCCCAGGCGCTTGCACTCCTCCACAGGATCTGTTTCCCCATTGACCAAAACAACCTCGCCTGGATTAACTTTGCTGATAAACCGTTCCTTGAGATATCTGCGGAAGCTGGCAGGGTGGCTTTCAGGCAGCCCGATGTACTCATCCAGGTGGAACATCCTGGTTTTGCTCCAGTCTATCTCTTTATCTGCAATTAGAGTCTGCAGAAAATCGAATTGGGAGGCTCCTGTGGCTGCAATAAAGGTTGCCTTGCCCTTCTTTGCGATGGCCTCTTTCAAGATCTCAGCTGCTTTCTTCCCTGCAGCCTGACTGCACTCAAGCTTGTTCTTATAGATTCCGATTTCCAACCTAATCCCTCCATATCTTTCAATACATTTTTAAACTGAATAAAAAAGTAGCGACATTATATTACTTCGCCCTGCTTTCCCTTTTTCCTTCTTTTGCTGGCAATTAACGCAAGCCGAGTTCGAACAACACAGATCCTGTACGCTGTGCGTAGCCTAGCTGCCAATAGAAGCAGTGGCCATCTTTCCGCAATTTGATCTCCCACTGCGCTTTTTCCCGCAAATCCTCAAGCTTATCTACTGACAGCTGCCATGGACCTTTTGTCAGCTGGCTGGAGAAGAGAAAATCTGAGCCGCCTGTTATCCTGTCGTGTTTGAAGGGGGATGCGCCAGAAACTTTCCTATAGCTGCCGCCAACTGAAGCTGCAAAACTGTACTCTCCAAGCTGCCAGCTGCTGCCTAGAAGGCCTGTAATGGAAAAAGCAAGCTGCGCATCTTCAGTATACCGGGCGAAAGAGGTGAAGCTAGTGAACTTAAGCAGCCAATTTCCAAGTTCCTTTTGGACAGCTGCATGGGTTTGCCAGCGCAGCCGCCGATCTGCCACAGCTCCCTCCCTTAAATTGCCCAGTGAGAAATTTTGCCTGACCGAAAAAAGTCGAAAATTCTTCTGGAAGCTGTAGCTCAACTCAGGAAGTTTTACCAAAGCCTCATCCAACTCACCAGTCCACAACTCCCGCTCTGCTACCAGCTGCCATGGCCCTGAGCGGAAAGATGTGCCTCCCCAAAACTCTCCCTCCCAGCGAAGGGAAAAGTCCAAAGAGGCAGCGCCCTTTTCATACGTCACCTTCTGGCCGAGGATTGGCCCCTTTCTTTGCGAGAGAAGGACAGTTAAGCTGCCGTGTCTGTTGTCATCATGAAAATTGGGAATGACAAGCCCTCCCCACAGGCCACGAGTGCGAGAACTTCCCAGCTCCGGCCTTGGCAGGGGGAGCTTCGATCCTGCGGGCAGGCTCAGCGAGGGCAGAGGAATAGCAGGGAAGTTGAACAGATGGAGTCTGTTGCCCTTCAAAAAGATGCGCTCGGGGGTTATGCTAACCTGTCTGCTGGCAAGGAAGTATTCAGGCTGAGAGAGACTGCAGCCGGTGAGCTGAGAGTCATAAAGCTCTGTTTGCGAGGGTGTGGCTAAAACTTTCCCGGCTTTCAAGAAAAAGCCAGCTGCCTCTCCCCTCACCTCTCGCAGCCGCGCGCTCTCGTCTGTGAGGAGAAAATCGCCTTCTTCTGCCTGCAGCTTCAAATCCTCTCTCGTAAAAAGGACTGAGCCCGAAGCCCGGGCCCGATTCTCTTGAGGAATGTACTCCAGCCTGTCAGCACTGAACTGCCAAGGGGCAGCTATAGCTTGTGCGGCGAACAGCAACCAAAGAATCATTTTGTGCTTCATGCTTAAAGATCACCCTAGGCAAAAATTCGTGCTTCAAGGCGCAAATCCTGCCGGCAAGTTTTGCTAGTTGTTCAAAACAAGCCCAATCACTTCAACTGGTTCGCTAACTTCCAAAGCAAGCTCTGTGCCTTGAGGAATCAGCAGCTGATTGCCCCTGACAGGAATGCCGAAAAGGGCACCGTAGAGTTTGCCGGTGAGCAAAAGGCCGCCCATGGAAAGCCCAACAGCAAGCCGCAGGGGCTGCTCGTCCTTCTCCTGGAGCTTCGTCCGCGGCACTACCGGCACTGCAGTACCGTCAAGGGCCTTGATGGTGCCGAAATCAATTTCCACAGAGCCTGATTTGCCAAAATAGCCAGCCATTGAAACACTTACTATCCTACCCTGGCCGTATGTGCCTGCAGGGATCAGGAGCTGACCAGCATATACCACATCCCGGATTACCCGATAACGAACAAGCTGTCCTGGACTGACTTTACCGTTGTCGATGGTGGTTAAGAGCTCAACGTCAACAGGCGTCCACTGCCTGAGAACAGCCTTGTTTGTCGACAGCTTCTCAGTGCCAAAAGCTGCCCTTAAGAGCTTTTCCACCCGCTGCTTGAGGGAGCCTTCACCAATCTGCGTTTGGCCGAGGAAAGCTGCTTCGATGGCTGTCAACCGCCGAGACATGGGCAAGCTGCTCTGCTCTTTGAGAACATGCCATTCTAAAGCGTTCAGCTGAAAGGTGAGTGCCTCAGCCCCAGGCCCGAAGACGAGATCCCGGAGCTCAAAAAGACGAGTTAACGTAGCGCCTTGTTTTTCTGCGCCTGTCAGATCCACCTCAAGGTCTGCGAGCCTTTCCACTAGCGCACCGCTTCTCTTCAGGCCGTAAACCTCCTCTTCCAGCTGTTCGAGAAGAGAACCGGAAAGGTCTGCGATAGTCGCTGCACTGGCAAGTCCAAAGGAGAACAAAATAATGAGTAACAGAAATGCTGCTCTTTTCATCTAATCACCTTCTAGAAGCGAATTGTAAGCTCTGCTGCAGTTTGCCCGCCTTCAGCAGGAGATTGCTGCTGTCTGTAGCCTAACTTGAAGAAAGCCTGGGGCTGAAAGTAGTAGCCGAGGCCAAAGCTCCCGACGAGCTTTGATATCCCCAGCCCATCCACTGCACAATCTACAACAAGCTTTCCTCCTCCGGGAACTTCAAATTCAACAGCAGCTTTGGCCTGGCTTTTCTCCCAGACAAAATCGTCAGGCTCCTTGCTGCCGCTGAAAAAGAATCCTGCTGAGATCTGCGTTTTTTCTAAACTGGGGATCCTGGCGTTGAAGCCAATCCGCGCTGCAGTCAGCAATCCTGCCTTGTCATCGAGGAGTGCGTCCAAATCCACAAACTCCACCCCTGCCTTCAGCAGCGCAGAATTTGCGATCGCGTAGTTCAGGTCAAATTTTGTTGCCAAAAGACTGCGCTCAACCTCAGGCCTTTTTTTCAAAGGTTTCTCCAGGCCGGGCAATGCTTCCAGCTTTGCTTTTGGCTCGCCGACCAAATCAATGGAAGTAAGGAGCTCCAGCTGGTTTGCTTGAATGGATAAATCGTAGCGTTCCAATTTCAGCTCTGGATTGGAAAGAAAATTATGGTTGGCTGAAAATCCTGCTTTGATGGCCACCTGGCCAAACCGCCAGTTGGTTCCCAGCCTGAGGCCATCCAGCTTATAATATTCCGAACCCAATCTCTCCTCTGAGCTTTCCTGATCAGCAAGCTGCAGCTGGGGAAAAACTTCAGCGTCCTTGGGGAGGGAAAAACTGGCTACAAGCTCTGCGCTGTCTGACAAACTAGCCCTAGCCTGAAAAGCTTGCTCGTCCAAGAGCCACCGATCTACATCTTCAAACTTTAAAATCCCTGCCCTGCCTGCCGCGCTGAAGTGGATGATATGTAGCAGCGCGAGTAAAATAAAAATAACAGGCCTGTATCTACTGCAGCGGGCCATCAAGGCTCCTCCTCGCATTTTTTCCTTGCTTCAAGGTAGCGTTCAATCAAGATTAAAGCTACATATTCGTCATAAGGTTCCGGAGGCACCCGCATGGACGTGGGGATAAGCCGCCAAATTCCCCTGGCAGGCTTTTCCTGCCAATAGCGCCTGCGGGCTTCAAGGCTTGAGTTGCGCTCATCTACGTAATTGATCTCGATTTTAGATGAAAAAAAGTTGTTCAGGCGTTGGAAAATTGCTTTTTTGCCCGTCCCATCGCCTAACACAACTTTCTCAAGAGGCCATTGCGCAAGAAGCTGCCTCAGCTCTTCCTCCAACTGACTGACTGCAATTACTTTTCCATAAAGCTTTTGGCAGCCCCCAGCTGAATGGTAAACCAGGGCGAGCCCGCATTTGGCTCGCCCTGGATCAATGCCTAAGATATATTTGCCGTTAGAACGCATAGAACAAGTCTACGCAGAGCCGATCCATAGTTTTCAGCTCACCAAGCTCGTTTCCAGCTGTGTCTTTGTTAGAGCCGAAGTTGTCGTAGAAGACCCGCAGTTTAGCACCTGCGATCTGGGTGCCCCAACCTAAAGTGAAGTAGCGGTCTTTGCTGTCATCCAGATCCAGATTGCTGCTGCCTTCGACCAAACGCCAGCTGCCAAAGAAGCCTGATGTCTGAGAAATTGGTCTTTCCACTAAGACGGAGCGTTCTGTGCGGTTGCCCACTACCACATCAGCTGTCAGATCCTTGATCTTCTCAAAGGTGAAGCCAGTGGTGACATAATAGTTGGGCAGGGCAAAGTTGGCCAGATCAAAGGTGTATTTCATGCCAAAACCTACAGTAGCCTCACGTGTGCCGGTTTTGGGATTGTGATCGTATTTCACGCCACCTGTAGCCAGCATGTCTGAAATGATCTGGTATCTAGCTGTAGCGCCCACTGCCAGGTGCTGCTCATCTGGATGCCAGAGGCGAGCCAGAGAATCAGCAAGGGCTGGGGAAGCATCAGCAAGGGCTGGGGAAGCGCTGGGGAAGCTCAGCTCGTCGAAATCCCCTTCCCACTCGCTGCCTCCTGCCAAGGCCTGGAAGAAGAGGTTCAGATCCAGTTTGTCTGCAGGCCTGATCCCGCCGAGAACAGCGTCAAGTGAGAGTTTGTTTTGGTAGGGATATGCATCGTCCCTGCCAAAGCGCTGGGCAGCACCCAGGGTAACACCCAGCGGATAGCCTTCCACCACAAAGAGGCGGTTGGCAGTTGCCCTGATGATCCTGTGGGTGTGCTCGTGAGCTGCCCCCTCCTTGGTGGTTTGCAGCTTGTAGCTTGCTTCAAGGTCCACGGCGTAGGGAAGTGTAGTTCCGCCCACAAGCTCTTGAGTGTGGATTGCAGCTTCCGAATAACGCTGCACACGGGAAATGAAAGTTACTGGTGCGCCACTGATGAGGAGTCCCAGCTCCCGATAATTGCGCAGCGCAGGATCGCCTAATTGCCCTGTGTAGCGATCCCCTAACAGGATCCTGTTTGCATAAACGCCTATGTCAGAGCCCAAAGAGAGGTAAGAAACGCCAACCTGATACTTATCCAGCTGGGCCAGGCCGTTGAAGCGCAGAGAGCGCGGCAGGCGGCTCTCGGAGCTGCCCACAAAACCGGCGAGGTTTCCAGCCAGGTTAGCCTTGGATTCAGGCTGAACGTTTACATTCAAGTCAAAGCCTAAAGCAAGGCTTGGACCTGAGAAGAAGAGATCGTTCTGGCCCAAGGAAAGCCAGTTGTTTGGAGCATCTGGGTAGATCCAGAAATTCTCCTGATCGTAAGTATTTACGCCTTCGGAAATGAGGCGAGCAGCCAAATTTATGCGGTATTTGTTCAGTTTGTTTTCAATGGCCGTCAGCCGCTCGTCGTGATTTGCCACAGTTGCTTCCAGCTGGCCGATCCGGCTTTCGTGATCTGAAACTGTCTCCTGAAGCTTGGCTACATCTTCAGCTTGAGAGGAGAGCCTCTTCAAATATTCTGCTGCCTCGTCGCTGCCAGAAGCAGTAATGCTCAAGAGATCAACCTGCTTCTTCAGCTCCTCCATCATGTCGCATTTCTCTGAGATCTTCTTTTGGAAAGAGCGGAAGTCATCCTCCAGGGCAGCAAGCTTGCTTTCCAGATCCGTTACTCTGGTATCCAGCTTTTGGCACAGAGCGAGGAGTTTCGCAGCGTCAACGCCCAGCTCTCCCAATTCGGGAGAAAGCTCTTCTGTCAGCTTCAAGAAGCCATCTAAAGCCTCCTTGACTTTAGCCTCTGCGATCTCCTCTGCTTCAGCCCGGGAGATCAGCTCCCCTGCTGCCAGTTTTTCTGCCAGCAGCTTCTGCAGAACATCCTCAACGGAAACTTCGCCGTCAAGTTCGATGTATTTTTCATCCAATACATCGATCATTTTTTGCCAGGCGCGGTGCACAACCGCAGCTAGCTCGTAACGGGTAGCAGGCCGATCGCCCTTGAATTCTCCATCGGGGTATCCCAAAATTACCCCCATCTCTGCTAGGCTTTCGACATGGACGTTTGCCCAATGGCCTGTTTTCAAATCAGGGAATGAGCCTGCTACAGCTGGCAGCGTTGTTGCAAACATTGAAACAACGAGTAGAACTGCCAATAATTTTCGCATACATGAACCTCCCTTTAAACTATTATGGCACAGTCAGCCTGTGAGTCGCCGTGTTCCCTCACAGAGCGAACTACGCCACGGTTATACTATTCTCTATCTTATCCCAAATTCCTTCATTTATTTGGAAATTTTCAAGGTTAAATTCAGGGGAAGGCGGGTGGTCCAGATGTCTCTGGTGGCGATTGCCTCCACAGTGACCACATCATTTGCCTGGCTGATCTCTTTAAGAGCGTTCTGGAAGGCTTCCAATGTGAGATCACCCACGTTGCCCTCGCTGTCAGTCACCATGCCGCGGCTGATGGCAAGCTGATTGATGGAGTAGAGGAAGTCCATCAGCTCCAGCTGAATCTGGTGAAAGCCCCCTCTGCCGTCAATCTGGCAGGCGGCAATTGTCTGGCCAGCTGACCAAATCTTTGTTTTCGGCAGAATTTGAAAGTACGTGAGCACAGGCTCCCCTTGCACCACATTGGTCATGGAAATGAGCCTCACTACCACCTCATCAGCAAGTTCCGCAATGATTTGGCTGGCAGTATCGAAGTTGCCCTCCAGGAGCTTCAAGGCGATTCCCTGCTTGCCTTCAACCTTTGCGCCGCGCATGACAGCAACATTGTTGGCTTGGGTCAAAAAGAAGCTAAGTTCGTTCTGAATCTCAGCAAGTTCGGCTTTGCCGCTGATCACAGTAGAGAGGACGATTTCATCAGCCTGATAAACCACGGTCCCGAAGATCATGCTCTCGAGGCCTGTCTGCAGCTGCGCCCGCTCCCGCTCTAAGGTAGAGATCTCACGCTCCAGGTGCCTTTTCAATCTCAGAAGGTTATCTCTTTCCGCTGCGAGCCTTTCCACCTGTTCCGAAAGGGGCGCTAGCTGCGAGCGGAGGGCGGCAGCTTTTTCCTGCGCTTGAGAAAGCTCTAGGCTGGTCTTTTCGTAGGCAAGCTGAATTTTCCGGTACTCTGCACTTACCTCGTCCCTTTCCTTCTGCACTACTAGCAATTTCTCGCTCAATTTCCGGTACTCTTCAGTCTTTTGGGTGATGGCACGGCTGAGCTCTCCAACCTCATTGCTTTTTTGGGTTAGTTCTGTTTTTAACACGCTCAGGCGCTGCCTGCTGTTTGCAAGGGCCTGCTGCAGCTCTTTCATCCCGAAAAGGGCTGTCCGCACGTCCTGGGATACAACGGCAAGAATGGTGAGGGTGGCAGTGGAAATCAAAATCCCTGTGATGATGGTGATGACAATAGAAGTATGGCGGGGCCGCAAGCCAAAGAGGGAGAGGCGTTTTTTGCCTATTCTCCTGCCGATTTTATCGCCCCAATAAGCTACAATCCCGCCTGTTGTGATGAGTACCAACACCAAACCTATGCCGTACATGGTTTACCTCCCACTTTTCCAGAGCAGATAAATCCCCCAGCCGCCGAGGACGAAGTTCACCAGCCAGACGCTTATGCTTGCAGGAAGCTGGCCTCCTTCTCCTAAAGAAGAGCCTAAACTGAGAATCAAATAGTAGACGAAAATGATCACTACAGACTGGCCAAAGCCCTTGCTAGACGCTGTACGATGGGATTGAATTCCCAAAGGAGCTCCAACCAGCACGAAGACGAGACATGCCAAGGGAATAACCATCTTCTGCTGCCAGAGCACCTCCAGTTTTTTTACATCTTCCCCCTGTTTGCGGAGAAAGGCAATTTGCGCTTTCAGCTCCCACCAGTTCATTTCCTCAGGCCTTTTTTGCTGCTGAGCGATCTGGCGGGGCTCCACAGACAACGGCAGGGGCTGGCGGACAGAATGAAAGCTGGCAGAAACCACCCGGCCGTCCTCTAAATATTCATATGCTTCTGCCTTGGAATAATACCAACTGCCCCGATCCCAAAAAATCTGTCCTGTTTTTATGGTGCGGCGGAGCTCTCCAGCTTCGAACTCCTGCACCACTGCATCTTCCATTACCTGCCGGATGTTGTCGTAAACTTTGGCATACAGGAGCCTGGTAAGCTGGCCGTCCTTGTAATCCCGGAGGATCACGTTCTGGAGCACCTGAGGTCCTGTTTTCTCCTGGGCCAGGAGCTGAATGCGGGCAGAATTGGCCTTGGGGACGATCAGCTCTCCCAAAACAAACCCCAGAATGCTCAAGGCAAGGCCCATCCAAAGCACTGGCTTTACTATCTGCTTCCTGCTCACCCCGCCTGCTTCCATGGCAACGATCTCGCTGTTTGCAGAGAGCCGGCTCAGGGTAAGGAGCACTGCCATTAAAGTGGCCATTGGCAGGACGTAGTAAAGGATCTGGGGCAAGTTCAGGAAAAGAAGCTGACCCAGCTGGAAAGTGCTTAACTTCAGCTGGTTGCCAATTTTTGCCAGCTGCAGAAGATCTGTCCCCACATAGAGGCTAGCAAAGGCTGCCAGAGAAAAAACAAACGGGCCTGCTAGTTCCTGATAAAGATAGCGCGGCAGGATTTGCATCTTTCTGTATCTTCCAAACATAATCTACCATCTTTCTCTTTGCCACGTGCTCCTAAAAACGAAAGCTGTCTCCCAAATAGTATTTGCGGGCAATGGGATCTTCTGCAAGCTCAGCTGCAGAGCCTGAGGTGAGGATCTTCCCGTTGTGCATGATGTAAGCCCGATCCACAATGGAGAGGGTTTCCCGGACGTTGTGGTCAGTGATCAAAATGCCAATTCCCTTTGCTTTCAACTTTACAATGAGCTCCTGGATGGCTGCCACAGCTATTGGATCCACACCGGAGAAGGGCTCATCCAAAAGCAGGTAGCCTGGCTCCAAAGCCAAGGCTCTTGCAATCTCTGTGCGCCTGCGCTCTCCTCCTGAAAGCTGATAGCCGAACTGCTTTCTAATCTGGGTCAGATCAAACTCGCGAAGGAGGTTGTTCAGGCGCTGGTCTTGCTCAGCTGGAGAGAGGCTGCTGAGCTGGAGGATGGCCAGGATATTCTCTTCAACTGTGAGCTTGCGGAAAACAGAAGGCTCCTGGGCCAGGTAGCTGATGCCGAGCTTTGCCCTTTCCCACAAGGGAAGCCCTGTTACATCAGCCTCCTCCAGGAAAACCCTTCCTCCCTCTGCCCGTTCAAGGCCAACGATTAGGTAGAAGGTAGTGGTCTTGCCTGCTCCATTTGATCCCAACAGGCCAACCACTTCCCCTCTGTTGACCTCAAGATCCACGCCAGAGACCACCTTGCGGCCGGAAAAACTTTTTTCAAGGCCAACTGCCTGAATCATCTTTCCCCTGCCTCAACTTCCACAAAAGCGTCTTCCACCAGGATCTTCTCCTGGGAAGTCGAGAAGGTAATGCTCTTGCCTGAAATACGCTGGCCCTCCTGCAGAAGCAGGGGTTTTTCAGTGAGGACGATCTCTTTTCCATTTCCTGTCAAAAGGCCTGCTGTGGCTTTCACCTCTCCCCTTTCCACCACCACAGAGCCTTTGGCTTCAAACCGTTCAGAGCGGGGCCAGAAGCGCAGCTGGCTGCAGGTGATGACAAGCGGAGTTTCGTCTTTACGAACAACCTTCACTCTTCCCTCAACCACCACAAGGTCTGCCTTCTCATCCCAAAGGACTTGGCTGCCTGCCAGCTCCCAATCGTTGTAGGTCACAAGCACAGGCTTTTCTGCTGTGCCGTAGCTGCGGGTGATCTGCTCTTTGAGGGAATACTCGATTTTTTCAGCTTTTATGGTGATTTTGGGTGCTTGTGCCTGCGCACAGGACAAAAAAATCAAAAAACAGGTGAAAAAAATCAGCGTCCAGCGCCTGTAGTTGCCCATAACTGTACACCGCCTTCGACAACTAATTTACCCTGGGGTTGTTGCCAGGTGAGCTTTTCCCCTAAAAGCCTCGTTGTCTTTGTTGTAACCTCAACGCCTCCCTGCCCTACAAGCTCTTGGGCCTGGGCGTGCCAGCTTAAAGAGCCGGCAACAATGGAAAGCTCTCTGCTTCTCACCTTCACAGGGCCTGTGAAGGTGATGTCCTGCCTCTGCCAATCAATGCTGGCTTTGGGAGCTTCCACTGCAATTTCCTCATCTTCTGCTGCAAGCCTCCCGCGCAGCCCCAGAACTTCAGCAGTTTTGCCGTCCTCTGCAAACTGGATCTTTTCTGCTGTAAGCTGCCACTTCACATCCCCTGTGGGGCTAACCAGCTGCAGCGAGGGAAGCTCAGCCTGCCAGGACTGAGGTTCCTCTTTTTGAGGAGGCGTTTGGGGCTGGGGGCGGAGCCAAAGAAGGAATGCGGAAAGCAAGATCAGCCCTCCGCAGATCAAAACTGCTATGCGCTTGTGCACCTGAAACCACCCCAAGTTAAAAATTCGTCATCGAGGGGCCAGTTCCTGCTCTCGCAATCTGAGCAATAATTTCCACCATCCTCCCTGTGGCGCCCCGCTCTCCCATCCTCGCCCTGCCTTGGGCTGCCATGAACTCGTACCGCTCTTTATCCTGGAGAATGGCTTTGGCCTCCTCTGCCAGGGCATTGGGATCCCGTTCAACTGACACCACAGCTCCTCCCAACAGCCTGACCTGGCTGCGGACGAACCGCTCTGTAAACTGAGGTCCTGTGCCAGGGCAGGTGACGATGGGCTTGCCCAGGCCAGCTGCCTGTTCGTTGGCAGTCCCGGCCATGCCAAACACCAGCTGGCATTGGGTGATGATGTCGGAAAAGTACGTGCTTACGTGGACCTGGGTCTTACCGGCAGAAAGCTTTGCTTCAACAGGTCCTTCACCTGGCAGAATCTGCCAGGTGGGAGGCAGATCTGCCAAAAGATCTTCCAGCTTTATTCCAGGAGCGCGGGAAAAAAGGAAGTTTGCCCGCTCTGGGAGGGAGTCGGTCAGGACCCGTGCAGCTTCCAAAAGCAGAGGCGTGTTTGCCCTGGCCTCGCGCCTGCTGCCAGGGAGAATGGCCACTGTGATCCCTGGGGGAAGCTGGAAATCCACTCCTTTCGGCTGGATTGCATCCATCATGGGGTTGCCCACGTACTGGGCAGGGACTCCTGCCTGCCGCAGGGCCTCTGCGGTTTTAGCGTCCCTTGCGAGAACTTTGGCAGCATGTTTTTTCATATAGCTGATTTCCCACTTCATGTGGGGAGAGATGTGATCGGATTTGGCTGTTGGCAGAAAGATTATAGGCCGCACAGGCGCTCTAACTGTAAGATAAAGGGCGTAGATGTCCCCTACTGCAACTGCTGCATCCTGATCTTGCTGGCGGAGAACCCTTTTCTGCTCACCGATTAAAGACAAAAGCCCGGCTTTAATGTCCTGCCAGAGAAAGCCGGGGCTGCGGCCGGAAAAGCCGCCGCTGGGAAGCTCGCGGGTTGGTTCTAAGACCTCCACCTCTGGCAGAGAGCGGTAGGGTCTGCCCAGGCCGACTAGGGGAAGGACTGTGTGCTGGAAAGAAGGTTCCTGCTGCTGAAAGGTTTTCACCAGCATAGCTCCGATGGTATCTTCACCGTGACCGTTGCTCACCCACAAAAGTCGCAAAGAGCATCCTCCTCTGCCAAAAGATCGCAGGCAACTTCCTGTCCGGCTCCCAGAACAAGTTCTGGGGCCAGCTTCACATTTTCCCTCACACAAGCTCCCTGGCCCAGCTGTACGCCCTGGGCGATCACAGCTCCCTTCTCCACCTGGGCGCCCCTGCCTACCTGGACTTTCGAAGCCAAAATAGCATCTTCACAGCGGGCACCGCTGCCGATTTTCACGCTGTCCCAAAGGACGCACGAAGAGAGCTTTGCGCCTGCTTCCACCACAGAATTCGGTCCGATGGAAATAGGCCCGTACAGCTCTGCTCCCCTTTCGATCCTCACCCCTGCCCCCAAAAGAGCCGGGCCGTGGATTTTCGCCTCAGGGTGGATCTCCACTTTCCCCTGTACAAGCACTCCGCATCTTAGCTCTGTAGTGCTCAAGGGGAGGTGGATTTTGCCAGTCACCACATCTAAACAGCTTTCCTTGTAAGCTTCAATGCTGCCGATGTCAAACCAATAGCCTGTCATTTCAAAGCCGTAGAAGGGAGCGTCCATTTCCACGAGCTTGGGAAACAGCTCCCGGCCGAAGTCGTAGGTGCCTGTCTCTGGAATCAAGGAGAATATCTCTGGCTCAAAGAGGTAGATGCCTGTGTTGACCAAATTGCTTTTTGCCTCATGCAGTGGAGGTTTTTCCTGAAAGCCGACGATTTTGCTGTCTTCGTCCAAGAGAGCAACGCCAAAAGGGGAAGGGTCTGCCACAGGATAAAGAGCGATGCTGGCCAGAGCACCTTTTTCCCTGTGGAACCTGAGGAATGCGTCGAGATCGATGTTGGTCAGGCCGTCGCCGCTGGCAACGAGGAAGGTGCCTCCCTCTAGAAAATAGCGGGCCTGCCGGACGCCTCCTGCTGTGCCCTGCAGCTTCTGCTCAGGGGAATATTCCAGCCTCACCCCGAAGGACCCGCCTGACTCAAAGTGCCCTCTGATCTTCTGCGGGAGATACCAGAGGTTGGCAATCTGCTCTCTGTAGCCGTAGCGTGCAAGGTGCCGCACCAGGTGTTCCATCACCGGCCGGTTGCCGATTGGCACCATGGGCTTGGGGATTAAGTCAGTCAGCGGCTTCAGCCTGCTGCCAACGCCTGCTGCCATGATCATTGCTCGCATTAAATAACCTCCTCATTATGCTCGCTGCGAAGGCCTGCTTCGTACAGCTTTTTGTAAATGCCATTCTTCTTGAGCAGTTCGCTGTGCTTGCCTTCTTCTACGATTTTCCCTTTTTCCAGAACAATTATCCGATCTGCCTGCATGATTGTGGAGAGCCTGTGGGCAATGATGAAAGTAGTGCGGCCTCGCATGAGCCTTCCGAGGGCCTCCTGCAGGAGAGCTTCCGCTTCGTTATCCAAAGCTGAGGTTGCTTCGTCTAAAATCAAGATCTTGGGATCCCGCAAAATAGCCCGGGCAATGGCGATCCTCTGCCTCTGGCCGCCAGAGAGGAAAGCTCCCCGCTCGCCGATTTTCGTCTGATAGCCTTCAGGCAGCTCCATGATGAACTCGTGGGCATTGGCAAGCTTCGCTGCCTCATATATTTCCTCTTCTAGAGCCTCTGGCCTGCCGAAGGCGATGTTTTCGTATACTGTGGTTGAGAAAAGCACCACCTCTTGGGGCACGAGGCCCAGCTGTTTTCTCAGGGAATTGAGGTCTACCTGCCTGAGGTCTACGCCGTCCACAAGCACCCTGCCTGATGTGGGATCGTAAAAGCGTGGCAGCAGATTAACCAGCGTGGTTTTCCCAGCGCCGCTGTGGCCCACCAAAGCCACGATCTCGCCAGGCTGGACTGTTAAATTGATTTGGCTGAGGACTTCCTCCCCTTGGGGGTAGGAGAAAGTCACGTTCTCAAAAGTAACCTGACCTCTAACCTTCTCTAAAACCACAGCATTTTTGGGCTGGGAGATCTCAACAGGCTCAGCCAGCACATCTTCCACCCTCTCTGCTGCAGCTCGGGCCTGCTGCCATGCGCTTATGGACCGGGAAAGCCCGTTGACAGGCCCCATGGCCATGGCAAGGTAGATGAGAAAACTGAACAGCTCCCCTGTGGTCAGTCTCCCTGCCAGCACTTCTTTGCCCCCAAACCACAGAACAATGATCACGGAAACTGTAACAATCAGCTCTACCACAGGTACCAGCGTCGAGTTCAGCTGCACGTTGCGCATGAGAGCTGCAAAATTACGCTCGTTCTCTTTACGGAAGCGTTCAAGTTCCGCCTTTTCCATGGTAAAGGCCTTAACCACCCGCACTGCCTCTCCCAGGGTTTCCGAGAGAATAGCTGTGAGATCAGCAGCTTTCTCCTGGGCAAGGTGGCCCACAGACCTGATCTTTTTGCCGAAAACATTGGTTGCAAAAGCTGCAAGGGGCAGGGTGATCAGGGTGATCAAGGCCATTTGCGGATGGATGAAAAAGATATAAAGGAGAATGCCTGCAAGCCACAGCCCGTTGCTTACCACTTCAACCAGGTTCACTGCCAGGGTATTCTGCAGAATATTCAAATCATTGGTCAGGCGGCTGATCAGATCCCCTGTCCGCACAGATTCGTGGAAAGACAGTGAAAGATCCTGCAGGTGGCTGTAGACACGGGTCCTCAGATCTGCGACCGTCCTGTTGGCCACGAAGGCCATGAGGTAATTCTGCCCGTAAAAAACAAGCCCTTTTACAAAATACAAGAGTATGATCCCGCCTGCCAAAAGGTTAAGCTTGCTTGTGCCGCCGCCTGCAATGAGGATCTTATCCACTACCTCTTTGCCAAAGATATAGGGCACAGAGGTGTTAATGGCTGCAACAAGGAGCATGCAGACAAGACCACCTGCAAGCTGCGGCCAGTATGGCCGTACAAACTCTAAAACTCTTTTCATCTTTCTTTTCCCACCTTGAGGATTAACTGTGCCAGGCGCGCGCCTGCCCCTGGGGGACCTGCGATGGCCCTGAGCTTCTCTTCCATCTCTGCTAGAGCTCCTTCGTCGTCGAGCAGTGCAAGGCCCCTGTGGGCTACCTCCTCCGGCAGAATTTCGCCTGCAAGCTCCGGTACTACCATCTCTTCTGCGTGGCGGTTAGGCAGCGCAATAAAATCTTCCCTGAGTTTTGCGATTGCCTTTTTGCTGAAGTAGCGGCCTGCAAGAGGCAGGCGGCCGAGCAGTCCCAAAATCCCCTCAAGGGGCAGCTCTTTGAGATCAAAGGTGGGTGCCACCACAAGCTGCGGCGTGCCTGCTGCAGCCAGCTCCATGGTGTTGGTGCCCGGCAGTGTAAAAGCTAGTTTGGCCCTTAACATATATTCGTAGCGCAGGGGCAGATCACCTGCCTGCTGCGCTGAATCTAAAAGGAGCAGGCGAGTTTGGCCTGCTTCAATGAAAATTTTCTCGCCTTCCTGTTTGAGGAAGCCTGCCTTTGCCCCCGGCAGCCTGGGGTTTGCCAAAGCCTCCAGAAGCACTTCCCTCTCCACGAAGGGAGACAGGGGAAGGGCCATTTCATACTCTGGGGCCGTTTCTGCGATCTTTTGAGCAACAGCCAGCCAGTAGCCGAGGGAAAGCTTTACCTGAAATGGTCTGCTGCCTGCAAAAAACAAAAGCAGGTTTTCTCGCTCCCTTTCCTTGCCTGCCAAGGCATCTGCCATCAGGTTTCCCACCACAAGGGATCGCCTGGGGTCCAATCCTGAAAGGAGCGCCCGCTTCAGGCTCTGCTCGTCTGGGAAACAGAAATAGCGATAAGCCCCTGTGGCTTTCCCTTCTGTATAGGCCAAGGCGGGGACCCCCAGTCTCCTGGCCAAAAGAGCCATCATCTGCCTGTCCCCGCCCAAAAAAACCAAGACTTGCGGCCTGTCTTTCCCAGGCCAGCCCAAGGCAAAGAGCCTTTTTACAGCTCCAGGTCCTAAAACCCGGCTTACCTGCGGCAGCTGCTGGACAACAGCCTCCTCTGTACCTGCAGCAAAAGGGCACGGCGGAATGAGGACTGTCAGCTGATGCCCAGAGAGGGCGCGGACAGTAGGGGCAAGCCAGCCTGCAACTTCCCCTGGGCTATTTGCTGTGAGGAGAATGTGCACCTCTTCCCCTCCCCACTGCAAGCTCCAAAATTGCCTCTGCTGCGCGCCTTGCCACTCCATCTTCTCCCAATTTCTCCCGCAGGCCAAGGAGGCGCTTGCGGAGCTGGCATTGATCTTCAGAGAGCAATCTTAAAAGTTCCTGGGCGATTCTCACACCCTTTGCCTCGTCCTGCAAGAGCTCCGGCACCAGCTCCTCCCCTGCCAGAATGTTGGGCAAGCCGACAAAAGGAATTTTCAGAAGCAGCTTTCCCAAGATCCACGTTAGGCGTGAGGTGCGGTAGACGATCACCATAGGGGTCCCTAAAAGGGCTGCCTCAAGGGTGGCTGTTCCTGATGCGATCACTGCAGCATCTGCTGCAGCCAAAAGCTCGTAGGTGCTGCCAGAGAGGATCTGCACAGGAAAAGGCAGCTGGTCTATCTGTTCTGACAAAGCTTCCCTTGAAATAGAGCTGGCTTGGGAGACAACAAACTGCACAGCAGGGATTTTCTCCCGGACAAGCTGCGCTGCTGCCAGCATTTCCTTCATGAGGCTTTTGATCTCAGCTGGCCTGCTGCCAGGCAAGAGCGCCACAATAGGTACGTTTGGCTCTATTCCCAAAAGCTCTCTGGGATTATCACGGCTCCTCACCCTCTCTGCCAGAGGATGGCCGAGGTAGAGGACATTTGCCCCAGCTTCCCTGTAGACTGCTTCTTCCATGGGGAACACAGACAGGACCAGATCCACTGTTTCGGCAACTTTCTTTGCCCTGCCCCTTCCCCAGGCCCAGGCTGAGGGAGCAAAATAGTAAACCACTGGAATGCCAAGGCCGCGAGCCTGCTCTGCCAGCTTCATGTTAAAGCCGGGAAAGTCCACCAGCACCAAACAGTCAGGCTTCTCCTCTTGCAGGGCAGCTGTGAGCTTTGCCAAAAGCTTTTTCATTTTCGGCAGAGCCTTGATGGCTTCTGAAAAGCCCAAGATCCCCTGGCTTGTTGGATCTTCAAGGAGCCGCACGCCCTGCTCTGCCATCTTGGCGCCGCCCATGCCAAAGAGCTCAATGCCTGGATGGATCTTTTTCAGCTCGGCGGCTAAGAAGCTCGCGTTGAGGTCTCCTGAAGCTTCGCCTGCAGAAAGCATGATCTTCACTTTGCTTCCTCTCCTAACGCCACCAAAATCACTCCCGCATCATCAGCTTGGGCGATGAGCTCGTCCTTGTCCACCAGCACAGTCAAATCTGCATCGAAAGCCAAAACCCTGCCTTTAACCTGGGCCACTGTCTTGAGGGTATCTGAGCCGATCACCGGCAGATCGAAGCGGAGATCCTGCTGGGGTTTGCTCACCTTCACCACCACAACCCCATCGCCGCCAAGCTCTGCTCCGCGCCTGATGGTGCTGTCTGTACCCTCTAAAGACTCTACAGCCAAAATAGTCTTATCCTTCACAACTACAGCTTGGCCTACATCTAAGCCTGCAATGGCTTTGGCTATTTTGTGTCCGTACCTGATGTCCTGCCAGAGCTCTTCCGTTGGCTGCTTTTCGGTCAGCACTCCGCACCTCGGCACTTGCGTGCTGAGAAAATGCAGTTGAGAGAGGACCTTTATTCCTTCCCGCTGGAATTCGTCGGCAATGGCCTCTAAAAGTGCGTTGTCGTTGTGAAGGGGAAGGCTTGTGAGGATTCTCATCAGCCTCTCATCTGGATGCACATTATGAAACAAGGCTTCTTTTCGCACCTTGCCGATGCTCACAACCTGCTTTATCCCATGTTCATGGAGAAGTTCTATGAGCTTTGAAAGCTCAGCAAAATTCATGGTGAAATATATATCTGCCTGTCTTCTAAGGGCTTCCCGTTCCCCGGCAATCTGCTCCTGCTCTTCGGGAGGGAGCAAGAAAAGCTGGCTGGGGACCAAATCGAAGATGGCCACCTTGTAACCAGCAGCTTGGGCTTCCCGGGTGCAGAGGGAAGGCAGCTTGCCGAAGCCTGCAATGATCCCGACAGTTTCCATCATACCCCTCCAAATAAAAAGAGCGGCCCAGGCCGCCCAGTGTTTTTGCTCTCGTCTTTAGCGACAAATCCCCCGCTCTGCGCTGCGGATAAAGCGAATCAGGTGTTCGATTTCAGGTCCTGCTTCCAGCTCTTGCTCCATCACCTCGATGGCCTGGGTGACGTTGAGGTTGCTGCGGTAGAGGATCTTGAAGGCGCGTTTGAGCTGCAAGCGGACCTCCGGTGTAATTCCATTGCGGCGCAGACCAACTATATTAATCCCATGTACAGTTGCCGGGCTTCCTTCCACGAGCATAAAGGGAGGTACGTCCTTCACCAGCTTGCTGTGGGCACCGACCATGGCCATCCGGCCCACTTTGGTGAACTGGTGAATGCCAACAAGGCCCCCGAGCACAACCTGATCTTCAATGATCACGTGTCCTGCAATGGCAGTTCCGTGGGAGATCACAACGTTGTTTCCCACAATGCAGTCGTGGGCAACGTGGCAGCTTGTCATGATCAGATTGTTATTGCCAATCCTCGTTTCGCCCCCGCCACCTTCTGTGCCGGGGCTGATGGTTGCGTATTCGCGGATCTGGTTGTTATCGCCGATAATGAGGTAAGTTTTCTCTCCCCTGTATTTCAAGTCCTGCGGCCGGCAGCCCACAATAGCACCCGAGTAGACATGGTTGTTTTTGCCCATCTGCACAAAGCCTTCCACTATCGCATGAGGGCCGATTTTCGTGCCGTCGCCTATCTGCACGTCAGGCCCAACAATTGCATAGGGGCCGATCTCCACGCCAACTCCCAATTCAGCTTTGGGATCCACAATTGCTGTAGGATGTATTTTTCGCACCAGGGGAATAACTTTCTGCTCCTGCGCTCTGGCTTGCATGTCAGTTTCCTCCTTAATCTGTCGGGTTCACTATAATATCCGCCAATCAAGCAGGAGAATGGCCAAGCATATCCGGCCCAACTTGGACGTTTTGGGGTATTTTAGCTTATTATGCCCATTTAGCTAGCTAAATACTCTTCTATGCTTAAAATTTTTAGCTAATTCTCCTGATTGCCCTGAACCAAGAAAAACATAAATTCTCCTTCTGCTGCAACCTCGTCCTCCACATATGCCTTGCCAACGCCTTTGCCCATTTTGCCCCGGGCTTTGGTAAGTTCCACCTCCAAGCGCAGCTGATCTCCTGGCACAACCTGCCTGCGAAAGCGCAGTTTATCTACACCTGCAAAGAGAGGAATCATCCCTTTTTGCTCTTCTTGGGACAACAGCACGATCCCGCCCAGCTGAGCAATGGCTTCCACAATCAGGACACCAGGCATGATAGGCTGGCCTGGGAAATGGCCTTGAAAATGGGCTTCGCTCATAGTGACGTTTTTAATTCCAACAGCCCGCACTCCAGGCTCCAAGTCCAGCACTCTGTCCACCAGCAAAAAGGGATAACGATGAGGTAAGATTTTCTGGATCTCCACAACGTCCAACATAATCTTCCCACCTTTCAAATGATTACGCTCTGCGAGGCGATTTCCTTTACCAGCCGGGCATTGAGGGCATGTCCTGAGCGCAGGCCAACCACATGGGCAGCCAAGGGGCCTGCCAGGCTCAGATCGCCCACCAAATCCAGGATTTTATGCCTCACAATCTCGTCGGCAAAGCGCAGCTGACCGAGATAGCCTTCCTCTCCCACAACCACAGCCACGTCCATGTTGCCGCCGAGCCCCAGTCCCTGGGCTCTTAAGGCCTCCACTTCCTTCCAAAAAGCCAGGGTTCTCGAGGGAGCGATTTCCTGTGCAAAGGTGTCTGGCTCGATGGTAAACTGGGCAAACTGGCAGCCTACTGCAGGGTGAGGGTTGGTGAAAGTGTAGGAAACAGTGAGCTTTTCTGCAGGCAGGGCCACTAAAAGCCGCTCCCCGTCCTCCACCCAAATAGGCTTTACAAGCTTGCGGACTGCCCGCTTCTCTTGAAGTTCCACAGTGCCTGCTTTCTGCAGAAGCTGGATCCAGGTTTGGGCGCTGCCGTCTGCCATGGGAACTTCCTCGCCGTAGAGTTCAAGGCAGGCGTTGTCTATTCCTAAACCTGCCAGGGCTGCCAGCAGGTGTTCTGGGGTCCTGATTTTTACTCCTTCTTTTTCCAAAGTTGTACAGCGGCTAGACTCCCTGACCCACTGCCAGCTGGCAGGAACCACAGGACGGGTGGGCAGGTCCGTGCGCAGGAAGTAAACCCCCTTGTTTGCCTCAGCAGGCTTGATGGTCAGCTTGACCTCCTTGCCGCTGTGCAGCGCCACGCCGCTGTAACTGATTTCGTTTTCGATTGTTGTTTGTCCAGCCACCCCTTTGCCTCCTTTGCAACATGTCTAAATTATGCCATATTTTTCCAAGTCTGACAATATCCCCCATAGCTTTCCTTGACGAGGAGCTCCCGATAGCGGGCGCCCACCCAGCTTTTGGGCTGGAGGAAAATCTCTTCTCTGGTTCCCTCCTCCACTATTCTGCCCTGATCCATGAGCACAATCCGGTGGGCAACTTTCATGGCAAAGGGCACCTCGTGGGTGACAATAACCATGGTCGTCTCGCCGTGGCGCACCAGTTCCTCCATTACAGACAGCACCTCTCCCACGATAATGGGATCCAAAGAAGCTGTAGGCTCGTCCCAAATCATGAGCTTTGGCGAGTTGGCTAAAGCCCGGGCGATGCCCACCCGCTGCTTCTGTCCGCCGCTGAGTTCGCGAGGAAACCGTTCCAGTTCCTCCACAATTCCCACCTGCTTTAGAAGGTGAGCTGCCCGCCTTTTGGCAATATCCTCTTCTACACCGCAAAAAAGAAGGGGAAACATCACGTTTTCAAGGACTGTCAAGCGCTCTATGAGGTTGAAGTGCTGAAAGACAAAACCTATTTGCCTGCGCACCAGCCTCAGCTCATCTGGATCCAGCTTGAGCATGTCCTTTCCTTGAAAGAAGATCTCCCCCTCATCTGGCTCTGTGAGGCGGTTCAGGCAGCGGACCAAAGTGGATTTGCCGCAGCCTGAAGGCCCCATAATTACCACAACTTCTCCTTCGCGGACAGTCAGGTCTACGCCGCCTAAAGCGATCTTTTTTCCGTATTCCTTTCTCAGTCCCCACACCTGTACAAGCTCCATCCTAACTGCCACCCTTCCTGCCGAGGATTACCTTTCTTTGGTTGAGAATTTGCATGATCCCGGGTCTGGCTGCTGGAATAACGATCTGCTGCAGAACCTCGCCGCCTGTAAGGCCCATGGCCTCGCCTGCCACCATCTCATCCCTGTTTATAGGACTGAGCTTTTCTGCAAACAGCGCAGTGAAGAGGCCAAAAGCAGCACCCAAGAAGATGACGCTGCTTCTGGGCACCAGAGGCAGCTGGGCGCCAGTGAGAAGGGTCATTCCCCAAAGGAGGAGGGCACCTGTACAGCTGCCGTACAAATACGGCAGTGCTGCTTCCAGCCTGCGCCGCTTCTGCCGCTTGTGCTGGTGGTTCCGGCTCCAGAAGCGGAAGGCAGCGATGAGAGTTGCATGGTCGAAGATCAGGGTCAGGATCGTCACCAGCACCACGAAAATGGCAGCGATTGTAAGGCGCACCTCACCTAGAATCCGCATCACTTCAGAGCGCATATTGGGTTTGACAAGCCCTACCTGCATGCCGTATAAAGTGACCAGGTCGCTGTCCAGCTGCTCCCTGACCAAAGCCTCTGTCTTTTTGAGGTCTATCCCCTTTCCCACCATTAAGCTCACTTTTTCTGAAGGGGCTGCTTCCCCTTCCAAATACTGATCCAAAAGGTTCAAGGAGCTTGTGATCTGCTCGTCGCTGAGCTGAGGCAGCGCGCGCTGGAGCTTGTCTGCCTCCTGGGCAATTCCTTCCAGATCTATTTCCTTAAAGGCTTTCGCCCTTTCAGCTACCAGCTCCAAACTGGGCGCAAAGACTGAGGGATCCACAGCGTCCATTGCAGCTGTGAGCTCTTGTGTTGCTGCAAGGAGCCTGGCTACCTGCTCCCGCCTGCCTTCTCTGTCTGCTCTTAGAAGGGACAAGATTTCTTTTGCGATGCTGGTTCGCCAGCTTTCAAGCTGCGGCGCTAAAGGGCCTAAGGAGTCGTCTGCACCGCTGATGAGCTTTACCGCAGCCACAAGTCCTTCCAGGTTGGAACGCAGGGGATGGGCTGGAGGAGTCATGGCCAAGATTTTCTCTAAATTTTCTCCCAGCTGGGAATAAGTCTTTGTGGTTTCCTCTTCTTTGGCAAGCAGCTGGCCTATTTTAGAGCTAGTTGCGCTGGCAGCTTCCATCAGCTCGTCCAGATCCTCCTGCCTTATCCTTCCCAAAGGGCTTGCCAGAAGCTGATGGAGCTTTGTCAGCAATGCTTCGATCTGCTCGATTTGCTCTTTGGTGTTTTGGAATGTTTCGATGGTAGCAAGGCTTGCCCTGGCAGCTGCGTCTGCCTCTCTGCTGGTGCGGGCAAGCTCTGTCAGGAGCTTCTGGCTTTCGCCTAAAGAATTACTCAAGAGAATTCTGTTGTTTTCTAAGGAAACTTCCCCCACTCTGCCCTCGACTACCCCCCCAGCAAGGAGGTATGCGTCCAGTTTTTCTCTGCCGTCAGCGCCAAGGAGCTTTTGGGAGTTGCCTTTTTGGATAATTCCGGTGGCTTTTCTGCCGCTGATGCTTTTTATCTCAACAACCAAACTTCCTTCCCCAGGCGGCTCCCCTACGACATTATCGCCTCCAAAGACAATGAGGCTGCCTCGCTTGACCTTGCTCTGGGTCGCAAGAGCCACTTCCACTTTGGTGCCGTAGCTCTCCAGAAAGCCTTTCAGCTGGCTGAGGGTTTCCATTAAGCTGTCCATGTCCTGGTTTCTGCCAGAGGGCGATACATTCCGCACCTGCTCCCCTAACTCCAGAGACAGTGCTTTTGCCAGCTGATCGCCTAAGGCTTTGGGATCAACCTTATAACCCCTGGGAAAGCGCAGCTCTAGGATTTGGTTTTCTGCCAAGATCTCGTTGATCTCACCGGTTACCTGTTGACTGTATTCTGGTTTGGTCAAAAGAACATAAATTTGTCCCCCTTGCCGGAAGGCAAAGCGGACGTGATCCAAACGTTCTATTTTTTCAATCAGCTGTCCATAAATGTTTCCCTGTACGCCTTCCACCACTACTGTAGGTTCCAGCAAAACTGTATAGCCGCTTTGTCCGGGCAGATCATTGAAATACTTGCCCAGGCTTGAGAACACTTTTTTGGTGATTGCCTTTTGGGGCAGCGCAATGAAAAAGTTAGCTATGCCGGCAATGGCAATGCCCTCTTTCAGCTTCGCTCCAGGAAACTCTTTCTCCAGCAGCTTCTCAAGCTGTGTCCTGGCAGCGTCTTTTGCCTCCTGACGCACGTGGAGGAGAAGCTGATACTCCCCATACTCTCCCACCAACCCCGAGAGGGTATCGCCAAAGTAGGTATCCACAGCGTAGGCAACAGCTGAGGAAAAGCCGGAACCTGCGATGATGGTAACTAAAAGCAAAAGGGCTACATCTTTCAGAAAGCCCTTGCTGAAGTGCTTCATTGCCAACCTCCCCCTTGGCTCGATTATAACACAGCTTCCCTAGCTGATTGGAATGTAAATCAAGCCAGAGGAGGCAGATATTCCAAGGTGTGGCAGGAGATTACAAAAGCGGCGCAGCACCAAGCTGCGCCGCGTGTTTCAGCTGCCTGCGCCAAGCTCCCTGTCCGCTTCCACAGCAGCGATGGCGCCGTCTGCCACAGCAGTGACGATCTGCCGCAGAGACTTGGCCCTCACATCGCCTGCAGCGAAAAGCCCGGGCCTGGAAGTGCGCATTCGTTCGTCAGTTGCCAGATACCCTTCGGGGGTGAGTTCCACGAGGCCAGATAAAAACTCAGTCCTGGGGAGGCTGCCTATGTAAATGAAAACGCCGGATGTGGGAACTTCCTCTATCGTCCCACTTTTCACATCTTTGAGAATTGCTTTCTCAAGGGAGTCGCCGCCGGCAAGCTCAGTTACCACTTTGTTGTAAAAAAATTTAATCTTGGGATTTGCCTCTGCTTCCTCCTGGACGATTTTAGTGGCCCGCAGCTCGTCCCTGCGGTGGACAATTCCCACCTGTTTGGCGAAGCGGGTCAGGAAAATGGCCTCCTCCACTGCAGAGTCCCCTCCCCCCACCACCAAGACCTCTTTATCCCGGAAAAAAGCGCCGTCGCAGGTGGCGCAGTAGGAAACGCCCCCGCCGCGAAACTCGTCTTCCCCAGGGACATTGAGTTTCTTCGGTGACACACCGCTGGCAACGATCACTTTCTTCGCTGTGTAATTGCCTTTTGAGGTCTCAAGCATAAAGGCTCTGTTCTCTGCAGAGAGGCCAGTCACCTTGCTGTAGACAACTTCAAGGCCGAGCTTTTTGGCTTGTTCCTCCATTCTGGCTGTCAGCTCGAAGCCGCCGATTTCATCTGGAAAGCCAGGATAGTTTGCCACTCTGTCAGTTGTGGCAGCTTGTCCACCTATTCCTTCGCCTTCGAATAAGACAACTTTTCTCCTTGCCCTGGCTGCGTAAAGGCCTGCAGTAAGGCCGGCCGGGCCGCCTCCGATAATGGCAATTTCAAAGTCCATCTACTTCACCTCTCCCAAAGCAGCTTCAAGCTGCTCTACCCTTTTTTCCAGTTCCTTCAGCCTTTTAAGTTCGTTGGGCAAATTCAAAGCAGCTGCCCGCGCCCTGAGCTCTGCAGTGTGGGGCCTGGCTGGCAGGCCTGAAACTTTGGAACGGGGCGGCAGATCGCCTACCACAAGGCCTCTTGCCATCACCACAGAGCCTGCACCAATGACCTGGTGGCCGGCTGCGGCGCTTTGGCCTGCCATGGTGACGTTTCTCTCCAAGGTGGTGCTGCCTGCGATGCCCACCTGGGCAAC
>LFTB01000075.1:37747-42478 GCA_001512905.1 Clostridia bacterium DTU084
CTGCGGACGATGGTTGCGCCCATCATGGGCCGGTCTACTGTTACGTTGGAGCCGAGCTCCACATCGTCTTCGATGATCACCTGGCCGATCTGCGGCACTTTATGGTGCCTGCCTCCTGAGGTGACAAAGCCGAAGCCGTCGCCGCCGATCACAGTCCCCGGACCCACAATCACCCGTTTGCCTATTTTAACTTCTTCCCGAACCACTACATTGGGATAAAGGATGCTGTCTTCCCCCACCACAGACCTGTGGCCGATGTAGACGCCAGGATAGAGCACAGCCCCAGACTTGATCTCTGCCTCGGGACTGACTACAGCAAAAGGACCAATGCTGACGTTTTCGGCCACCTTCGCCTCCGGGCTCACCCAGGCGTGGGGGTGGATCCCTTTAGGGAGAGAAAGCTCTGGGGCAAAAAAGGTCAAGACTTTGTTCCAGGCGAGCCTCGGGGCTTGGACCTTGATCAGGGGACAGGGAAGCTCTGGCGAATCAGGGGGCCCGATGACTACTCCTGCCTTTATCTTTTTATGTACCTTCAAGGTGCGGCTGTCCTGGGCAAAGGTGGCATCTGCAGGTCCTGCCTGATCCAAGGGAGCTACTGAGGAAATGACTTTATTCTCTGTGCCGCAAAGTTCCCCACCGATTAACTTTGCCAGCTCGCCAACAGTGATTTGAGGCACTTACCTTCTCCTCTCTATTTCAGGGCTCGGATCACATCAGAGGTTATGTCCACACCTCCCCAAGCCACTGCGTCTTTATATAGAACAACGGAAAGCCGGCGGCGCCGTGCGACAGTTCGCACGCTGGCCGCCACTTCCCGTTCCAGTTTCTTTTCCAGTTCAGCTTTTGTCTTTAAAAACTCGTCGTAGGCAGCAGCCTGCTTCTTTTCTTTTTCCTCTTTGCTGAGGTCTTTTTCCTTCTCCAATTCCTCAGTTAGAGCTTGGTATTTGTCTGCCAATTGTTTTTCGTAGCTTTGGGCTTTTGGGCTATCTTCCATTAGTTTGTTCAAATCGACAATACCAATTTTCCCGGTTAAGTTCGCGAGAAGGGCTACCAGGGACAGGACAAGGGCTGCGGCGCTAACAGGCAAAATCCACTTTTGCAAGAAAACTTCCTCCTTTGGAGCTACTTTTCTCGCTTTAGTATCTCCAAAAGATCAGAAGTTAAATCCAGCTGCCAGAGGGACCACTGCCGCTTCTCGCCAGGCTTCAGAACCTGGAGGTTTGACACTCCCTTTTCTTTCCCAACCTGGATGGCCAGCCTTTCGAGATCCGCTAAGAGCTCCTGCTCGAGTTTCTGCGCCTGCAGCTGCAGTTTGCGCAATGCACCTTCTCTGCGCTCTGCTTCCTTTTGGACGTGTGCCTGGAAGGCAGCCTCTGCTTCTTCGTCGCGCAATTGGCTGAGCTTCTTCTGCTGCGCCTGAGCCTCTTGGTGCATTTTTTTCTCTTGAGCCAAAACCTCTGCTTGGAAACTTTTTTCGATTTCTTCCTGGATGGCTTTCAGCTCACTTGTTGCATTTTGCAGCAGGGTCTTTTGGTATTCCTCGAGGCTCTTTCTGTTCTCTTCTTTTTTCGTGTTGGCAAACTGCTCGAGCTTGCTGGATAGCTCTGCTTCTTTCAAGGCCAGGAGCCTCTTTTGCTCAGCGTCGATGCCAGAGAGCTCTTCTTCCACCCGCTTCCGCTCTTGTTCGCTCAGGGGCAAATTTTCCAGCTTCAACTTCAGGTTTACAATGCGGGCGCTGTTTTTCTCCTGCAGGCTAGCTTCATAAGCTGCCAGCTCTTTTTTCAGCTCCTCTTCTTTCTCTTCGATGAGCTCCTGGAGCTTGGCGATAATCTCTGCTTCTCTGGTCTGAAGCTTATTTTCGATTTCCTTGAGCCTGGCGTTCTCTTCCCGGGTGAGCTGCTCCTGGAGGATTTTCTGTCTGGCCTCGAGCCTTGCTGAATATTCTGCCTGGATCTTCTCGAGTTGCCCCTCTAGAGCCCTTTCAAGCTTGTTCTGGTGTTTCGCTTCTGCCTGTTTATGCTGTTCTTCCAGCCAAGCTTGCCAGTCTTCCTGCTGCTTGGCAACTTCTGCAAGCAGCTCCTCCAGTTCCTTGTACCTGGGATGATGCTTGAATGCTCTCTCCAGATCGATTACGCCTGTGAGCTGTTTCTTCTCGGGAAATTCCAGTCTAAAGTCCTCCAAAGCTGGGGTGTTTGCCTGCTTTGCTGCGTATTGTTTGGTCATGGACAAACTCACGACAACGGAAATGACAGCTACCAGTATATATAAAAGAGTCCTTCTCATTAATTTTCACCGCTTTATTACTTTCTCAGCTTTCTGAAGCTAACCTCCCTGCCTCAAGTTTGCAAGTAAAAGTTATTTCTTATCCTTGCTTGCTTTGTCGTCCAGCTTGGCGCCGCCTGCGCGCAGGACATCGTCTGTAATGTCCACACCACCGAAATAGAGGGCGTTTTTGACGCTGACTAAAGTGATTTTTTTATCAGCAGCTACCTTCTTCACAGCGTCGCGGAGATCTTTCTCTACCCGCTCTGCCAATTCTTTATCTTTGGCAACCAGCTGCTCCTGCAGCTCTGCAAGGAGCTTCTGCTTTTCCTCCTCTGTTTTGCCTTTGGATTCTTCCTGCAGCTTCATCTCCAGCTCTACCTGCTCTCCGCGAAGGATGCTGGTTGCATCTTTATATGCAGGAAAGTCGGTCATGATTTTTTCCAGATCAATATAGCCAACTTTCTCGTCGCCTGTCAATTTTCCCACAACAAAGCCGCCAATACCGCCAATTAATGCTGCAACAATTAAGCCAACTATAATCCAGCCTTTATTTGTGCTCATTTTTTCTTTCCCCTTTCAAATTTGTGCTGTCAGCCTCAACCAGTAGTTTTGCTTTACATTCCCTACAAATTCAATTAAAAGATCGCTGGTTTCCTTGCCGATGGAAACTTCCCACATTCCCTGCTTGACGTCGCTGCGCAGCCCTACCTGCAGGTCGTCTATCCTGTGGGCGAAGCGGTATTCCAAATTGCCAGTGCCCAAATCCACTGTTCCGGCCACTTGGGTCTTGGATGCTACCTGCCAGCTTGTGCCAAGGAGGGTGATAAGGTCAAGGGAAGTCAAGGCCAGGGTGTTTTCCAGGAAAAACTCCTGCCTGCCCAAAAAGAAACCTACGTGGGTCCCCAAAGCTGGCGGAGGCGCGCTGCGCCCAACATTGACAGTGAACCCTGCAAGGAGGCGCCCGTAGCTGGAATCAACAGCCAAATCCACTCCAGTTACTTCCCCCGGCTTAAGGGAGAGCTCAGTCTTGAGGCCCCATTTTCTAAGTGAAGGATGCTGATTGACTTCCTTCACGATGCTTTCCTCCAGCTGCTCCCTGTACTGGCTGAGGAAAGCCACTGGAATGCCGAGGAGCAGTTGGGCTTGTTCTTCTGCTTCTCCTGAAAGGAGCCGCACCAAGGTTGTTGGGATGGTGCTGGAGGAAACATTTACATAAACAGAACGGACTGCTGGACCTGTGGGAGCCAAATAGAGGATGATCTGGGTAACCTCTCCCACTTTTAGATCCAAATGAACTGAAAAACCAGGCAGCTGCGTTGCAACCACCTGCTCTAAAATGCCAAGCATCACCCCTTCCGCCCAATCCAAAGCTGCCACTGGCACTCCTGCTAAAACTTTAGTGGCAACTTGTGAAAAAAGTGGCTCGTTTTCCTGAAGGATTTTCAAAAGTCCCGGCGCCAGCCCCAGGGCATCGATCTTTAGATTTGCCTGCCTGATCAGGGGTTTTTGAGGCACCAGGCCAATTTGCAAAACTGTTTCTGTGCCCGGGACTATTTCCAGTTTATCTATCTCAAAGCCCCTGAGCACAAGATCAAAAACCTCTTTAATTGTGCCGGAGAAAGTCTTGCTCAACAGGCTAACTACAGCTACGTCCTTGCCGAGCAAAACTTTCTCTCCTACAGACTTGAAACTTAATTCAATCCGCTCCTGCAGCTGTGGGTAAAGGAAGCTGTCAGGTGGAAAGAGAAGCTCCACCTGTACGCTCTGTACCTTCTGTGCGTGGGCTCTTGCAACAGAAAAGCACAGAAGGAAGAGAATCAGCCAACTCAGCCTTTTCACCCTCTACTCACCTTCTTAAAAAGGTTGACCAATGCTGAAATGGGTCTTCCCTTTGCCGTCTTCACCCCAGCCGTAGTCCAAGCGGAGCATGCCGATGGGAGTGTCTATCCTAAGGCCAATTCCTGCCCCGTATTTGATCTCGTTTAGGTCAACATCTTTACCCTTCTCCCAGGCATTGCCTGCGTCAACAAAAACAACACCCTGCAAGTTGTCAGCAAGCTTGATCCTGTATTCAGCGTTGGCGAGAAGCTTTTTGTCTCCATGAAATTTAAAGTTGTCGTATCCCCTCAGGGTTTCTGCTCCGCCCACGCGGAACTCTTCAAAATACGGAAGCTCGCCGAAAGCATAGCCTGCGCCCAAGCGGAAAGCAAGGGTATGGCCCTCCCGCACTCTAAAGTACCTTGAAGAGTCTTGCTCCAATTTGACGAAATTGTGATCGCCGCCTAAAAAGCCGCCAGACAGCTCGGCAGATAAGGTGTTCCGCCAGCCAGTTGAGGGGTTGTAGGGGTGATCTGAGGTGTTATTGTAGAGCGAAAAAATCAAGCTGCGGATCTTCTCCATTGGTCCAGGCCCGTCTTTAGTTTGGGGCGTGAAGTTGGTGGTGCGGTACTTGCCGTAGATCCTGGT
>LFTB01000075.1:42555-70036 GCA_001512905.1 Clostridia bacterium DTU084
GTGCCGTACTTATACCTGATATTGTAGATGTTGATGTCGAAGGACAGCTTTTGGGGTCCAAGGCGGGGCTCGCTGAAGCCGAATTCGAACATGTCCTCTTTTGTGCCGAATTGAGCCCGGAGGTTGATGGCCTGGCCCACACCGCGGAAATTGTTTTCTGCAAGTTCAACGTAGCCCATCAGACCCGAAGAGCCGTAGCCTGCACCAACAGCTGCTGTGCCGGTCTTTCTCTCTTTCACTTCGATCTTCAGGTCCACTACGTCCGGATCTTCTGTGGGCTCAAAATGAGGCAGCACCTCATCGAAAAATCCCAGATGAAGGATTTTCCACAAGTCTGTCCTTAAGGTGTTCATATTCAGCACATCGCCTGAATCCATGGTCAGCTCGCGGCGGATCACGAACTCTTTAGTCTTCTCGTTGCCTGTGATCTCAACCTTGCCGATGGAGGCTTCCTTGAATTTCAAAGTTAAAACACGCCTGTCTGTAAGCCCCACATCCACCGGCCTCACCACAAGGCCGTACTCTTCCATGGCGAAATCTGAAAGGGCCTTAATATCTTCCTGCAGCTGCACTGTATTGAGGACGTCGCCGCGCTTCAATTTCATTTTTCCTTTGAGCTCTGCTGGCGGAATGTTGCTGCAGGAAACGTCGAGATCAGAGATCACTGGATTTTCTACCACCTGAAAAATAACCTTGATGCCGTGGCCTTCAGAAGCAAATTTAGCAGATACATCTGAAAAAACTCCCATGTCTCCTATGGCCTGGAGATCTGCGCGCACGTCGTCTTCCTTTACAGGTTCGCCGATTTTAGAGTGAGTGATTTTGGACATGATTTGGCCTGTGGGGATCCTGCTGTTTCCCTCGATGGCGAAGGATACTATGGGATAATCTTCAATGGATGATTTCTCAGCTTCAGCAGCGAAAACTCCCAGGCTGGAGGCGATTAGTCCTAAAATTACTACGATTGGAAAAATCTTTTTCATTAACTGAAACTCCTTTCTAGCTGTCTGCTTTAGCGTAAAGCACTTCTTGTGCCAGTCGGGTTAACTCTCGCAAATCATACTCAATTGAGGGTTCAGCAGCAGCCTCAGCGGGCTCAGGCGCAGGCTTTGGGGGCTCAACTGTTTTCTCCTCTTCTGGCCTGCTTTTCTGTTTTTGAATGGCCTGTCCCCCTTCTAGCTTGGCCTCTAGAGACTGCTTTTCCACAGCGGGAGTCTCCTGCTGCTGCGGAACAGCAGGTACGTCCCCAACAGCGGTCTCCTGTGGGGGGGAAGTTTTTCTGGAGGAAACTTGCACTGGCTCAGGCTGTACCTGGGCAGCTTGCTGCTCTGCTGCAGAGGTTGCCGCTGGAACCTCCTCCTGCGGCATGTCTGCTGGAGCCAACTGCCCGATAAACAGCAGGGTGATGAGAATTCCTGCCACAGGCGACCAAAACCAAACTTGTCTGGGCTTTGGCTGTATCTTTTCACCTTGCACCTTTCCTGCGCTGAGCTCCCAAGCGTGCCGCACCTCAGCTTCCACAAGGGCGAGGTTCAATTCGCCGCGCAAATTATCGTTCCGCGAGAAATCAGCTTCCGCTTCCTTGAGCCAGTGTCTGGCAAACTGCAGATGGCCTAAAATTTTTTCTCGCCATTTATGATTCATTTATCTGTTTCCCCCCTTGAATACCTCATCTACATATCCTCGCAAATGAGGAGTTTTGGGAAAGCCAAAATCGCGCACCAAAGCTCATCTCAGCTCATCTGTCGTCTTTGGGGCGTTTTAAGGAGCATATTTAGCCCATTTTCACTTCCGCGATGAAGCCTGCGAGCATTCCCCGTAATCTGCGCACAGCTCGCTTTTGGAGTTTGTATAGATAAGAGGCGCTGATTTCCATCTCTTCTGCTATCTTTCCAGGCTGTTCCTCGTCCAAATAGACAGCGCGGATCACAGCCCGTTCTCTGTCCGGCAGCCTTGAGAGAGCGTGGGCAACCTTAGAGGAAAGCTCCTGTTCTTCGACGATTTCCTGGCCGCTTTTGGCATCAGAGTCCTGCATATTCCACAGCTCGCAGCTGGCCTCAGAAACGTACTGGATTTTGGAAGTCAGGTAATTGAGGAGCCTGCCGCGGATCCTGTGCCTGGCAAAGGTAGCAAAACGAATTCCACGCTCTGGGTTGAAGGCCTCCACAGCTTCGATTAGCCCCACAGTCCCTTCCTGAATCAGATCAAGCAGTTGATCCTGTCTGGCGCCCATTCCCATTACCTGCTTGAACACCAGAGGCTGATATGCCTCGATGATTCTAGTCCGGCTCTCTGTGTGGCCTTCTTGCTTGTATTTTTGCCAGAGCGACTGCTCTTCGTCTGGCTCTAATATTTCCACTTGACTTAAAGCTGTCAAGTATTCTCTGAGTGCCCGCATCTCAGCAGCCCCTTATTAAAACTTCTGATAATGTTTTCGACCAGCGAAAGAGAAATCCTCCCCCAAGTGGGGTGTAATTGTTTGTAGAAGCGGTAAATGTTGGCCTGAAGTTAAAAACGGAATTTCGTCTCCAGGCTCAGCGAAGCTCCTTCTCTGTCGTCCCACTGACCTTTCAGCTGGAAGCTGGGCAGGATGCGCCAGTCCAGCTCGAAAGTTTCCTTGGGCCTCAGCTCCAGGGTCCGCTGATAGCTTAGGACAGCTCTGTCCGACAGCTGCTTGCTCAAGCGGATTTCCATTTTCTCGTCACGGGCAAAAAGATTGGGCTCTAGGCGGAATTCGTCAATGCCCAGAAACTCTTCCACCCTGCGTTCGAAACCGCTGACAAACTGAGACCTGAACTGTGTATCCAAAAACCGCAGCAGTTCGTCCTGCATTACAGCTTCCCAATCCGCCTGGCCTGTGGCAGTGTCCACCAGTCTGTCGATGCGGCCGGTGACGCCGAGCAGCGCCAGGATCTCCTCCTGACTCAGCTCTGGTGTCGAGGAAAGGGAGAAGTTCAGGTTCTCTACTGGTCCTGACAGCTGCAGGCGAATGGTATACTGCTCAACTTGCGAGGCAGCCTGCACCTCTAAAATGGGCATAATGCCGCGGTAATCGTAAAAATCTGCTGTTGCCTCATTGATGTTGAAAGACAGTTCCAGATAGGAGAAAGTGCCTCGCTGTGAAGTGACCTGTCCGCTCAAGGCCAGGTTGCTCAGGGTGCCCCCCACCTGAACCTCGCCTTGGAACCAAATATTTAACATGTTCTCGTAGCGGAAAATCGCCTGATCCTTGGTGGCAACTTTGATGTCCAGCAGCAAATCAAAGGGGTACTCCCCGCCCTCCCCCATTTGTGCCCAGCTCAGCCGGCCTTGGGAAACCTCCACCAAGCCGCTGACTTTCGGGAGGGATGCATCTCCGCTCAAGCGCAAGTTGCCGTCCAGGATGGCATTGACCATCTTCCCGTCGTTATAGTGGACGCCGCCTGCTGAAAAAAACAAATCGTAGCTTTCGGGAACAAGGCCATTCATTTTCATGCCGCCGGTTACCTGAACGGTTCCGCCGCCCAAATTGCCTTTGAGCTCCTCAACCACCATCTGGTCTCCGTAGAAGATCAGCGCTGCAGTGAGGTTTTTCAATTGGCCGCCTAAAAGGGAATGAGACAAAGACCCGCCTTTGACGTCAATTCTACCGTGAAGCTCGGGCTTCGTTCCTCTGCCAATAAGCTTTAATTGCGCACTGACCCTCCCAGAGAGGGTTTCCAAATCAGGGTGCACAGCTGCCAGCAAGCGCAGATCAATGTTTTCCAGCTTCAAGTCCAAATCAGTTTGAGAACTGCTTCCAAAAGCTGCAGTCAGGCCAAAGGCCTGAGCGCCTGTTAAAGGAAGGGTGCCTGTCAGGGAAAGAAAACCGCCGTTTTGCCTGGCCTGCAGCTGGTCGATTCTGACGATTCCCTCTTCCAATTGCAGCCTGGCCACTACC
The DNA here is from genome assembly GCA_001512905.1 of Clostridia bacterium DTU084. Taxonomy (GTDB): domain Bacteria; phylum Bacillota; class DTU084; order DTU084; family DTU084; genus DTU084. The sequence goes on from LFTB01000075.1 coordinate 46,475, forward strand.
TCCCCAAGCTTCAAAGCTCCCATTTTGGCATCATGGGCTGTGAGGTCTGCCAGGATTTTGGGGTCTGCATAATCTCCCATGACCTCTCCATCCAGGGAAAACTTGCCTGCAAGTTTAGGAACTTTCCCAGCTGCCAGTTCCGAGAGCACCGCTAAGTCCAAGTCTTGGCCGTCGACCTTCAGGGAAAGGCCGGATGATGTGATTAAGCCCGCTGCCTGCACTGTACCTCTGCCCTGGGTTAGAGAAACAGAGTGCAGCTGCAGTGCGCCTTGAGAATAGACCAGCTCTCCCCTGCCGCCTATGGGCAGGCTGCCGAGCTTTCCTTCACGCAGCGAGAAATAGCCTTCTCCCTTGAGATCATCAAGAGGGCCTGAAAGCTGTGCCAAACCATCGAAATAGCCTGCTAAAACCTCAGAGCCTGCTTGCCAGCCCAAAAAGCCTGCAGCCTCGCCCAGGGGCACCCCTTTAAGCTGCAGCTGGAGATCCAGAAGCGGGGTTGGACTGATAATGAGCTCCCCTGTGGCCACAAAGTCTGCACCTAACCATTTGAGCTTAAAGGCTTCCACCTCGAGGCGCTGGTCTGAGAAAACAACTTTCCCTGCCAGCTCTTGGAAGACGTATTGATCGTAAGTCAATCTCTGACTTGTCAGCTCCCCTACCAAAGTTGGCTGTGTCAGCTTCCCGCCCACGAGACCCTGGAAGCTCACCTTGCCCGCAAGGCGCGGCAGCTGTTCTTGGGGAATGAAGGTAAGAGAGGCAAGGTTCACATTTGGGGCGATGACCATCAAGTTCAAAGTGCCGTCGCGACCGATTGTGCCTGCAGCAGCGAGCCTGGAGCCGTTCTGCTCGAGACTTGCCCGCTCTAAGATGAGCTTTTCACCTTGAGTAGTAAAGAAAAAGCTTCCTCTGTCGAAATGCTGTTTGCCTACCTGTCCTGAAAGGACGTTCACCATCCCAGAGGCAGACAGATTGGACAGGGAGCCGGCAAGCTCAATTTGTCCTGCCACCTGTCCTGCCACTGGCTGATTTACACCTGCAAAGGCCAAGATCCGCTCCAGGCTCTCGCCCTGCAGCTGCCATTTGAGGTCCACTTTCTTCTCTAGACCTGTCGCTATAGAACCCTTGAGCCTGTGTACTGCACCTTGGGAGCGGACTGTGAACCCAGTTGTGGAAAGCTCACCCTTCTGGAAGCGCAGCGTACCCTGGGCCATTTGAATTTTCTGGCCTGCTACCTCAGAATCCACAAGCTCTGCTTGGGCTTCGAGAACGGGCATTTGCGCTGTTCCCTGCAGCTGTCCCACAAGGTTGAGCTTGCCAGTGATCCTTTCTTCAGGGAAAAACAGCTCAGCCCAAGGCGCCACAGGCAGATCCTCGCCAGTGAAAGTCACCTGCAGGGTTTTCGGCACCAGCTTGCCTGCTGCAGCCAGCTTGCCGCTGCCTTGGTAGAGATTAAAGTAATTAAGGGTCAATTGCGTCCCGTCCCAAAACAGATTTCCTTCTGCCTGGGGGAAAACAAGTTTTCCTGCGGAAACACTCGTCAGCTCCAGCTGAGCGCTGGCCTCAAGGGACTGTGCCGCAAACCTTTCTCCTTTCGCCACAACTGTCCCTGAAACCTGTCCCCCTAAAGAGGGAAGCTGGGAAAACTGTTTTTTAAGCAGCCCTTCAAAGGAGGCTAGAGCCATGTTGTCTGCGCTGAGCTCAGCCTGCCAAAGGGGCTCCGGCCCCCGAAAATCCAAGACTCCTGAGCCCACAACCTTTCCTTCTGCCAAATAGATGGCCAGATCCTCTACAAACAGCTGCCGGTTGCGGAGGCGGATGCTGGCTTTGCCGTCTGTGGCCACAAGGTTTTCCGAGCCAGGAATTTTGAAAGAATGGACTGTGACTGTGGCAGCGCCCCTGGGCACAGACCACGGGCTTGTGAGGTAACCTTCTGCCAATGTGAAGCTGCCGCCATGCCAGATGGCCTGCAGCTGCTCTACAGTTATTTTGTTAGGATCCATTGCCACCTTGCCGCGGATCCCTTTGATTGGAGCACCAAGGCCTGGATAGTAAACAGTGCCTCCTTCCAGATCAGCCGTGCCTGTGATCCGCAGGGCACCTGTGGTGCCGTGAAAAGCCAGATGGGCATTGGCGTAGCCGGATGCCTCAAGGCCCCGGGGACGCCAGTGGGGGTAGATGTCGAATACCTCAGCAATCTCCCCCTGGGCTCTCACCTTCACATCGAAAAGGGGACTCACCCCGAAAATAATAGAGCCCTCTCCTTGAGCCAGAATATGCGACAACTTTGCCCGAACATCTGAAAGCACCAGCTCCTTGGAACTGGTGTCCCAGCTGAATCTGCCGTCTAATCTCTGCACAGGAACCTGCCAGCCTGGCGGCTGCCATCTGCCGGCGATGATCTCGCCTCCCACCATAAATTGGGCTTTAGCGCCGAAAAGGTCAAAGGCGGTAGCCAGCTGGCTGTCCCAAAGGCGGAAATTAAGCTTTGCCCGCCCGGCTTTTATATCTCCCCAGTATAAGTTGTAGCCGCGCTGAGCGATGGCATCCAGAAGGTCAACTATGGATACCGCTTCAAGCGTCTGCCCTGCCAGATCCGATTTTTTCCGCTCTAGATCCAAGTTCCCCCGGATGGCAAGAGGGAAATCCTCCCACTTTCCGGCCAGTTCAATTCCTAAAAGGGGCATGTTGGCAAAGGAAACCCAGGCTTTGGACAGGAAGATCTCTTCCTGCACCCTGTTCAAGGTGGAAATCACGATTGTGCCGTTTTCCACTGCAACGCTGCCCTGGAAAACTCCACCGCCCGGGGCTCCCTCCCCGCCCAAAAGCCCTGCATAATTCCAATTGCCTTCACTGTCTTGCCCGATCCACACCTTGGGGGAAACAAGCTTCACCTCAGCGATGGAACCTGCCAAATCCCCGGTTCTTATCGCCTGCAGGACGCTGACCTCAACTATAAGCTTGCTCGCCTGCAGGAGGTCTGCTTTTTCATGGGAAAGCTTGCCCAGCCTCACACCTTTTGCCTCAAGCCTGCCTGTGGCTGTCAGCTTGAGATCTGAAAACTCCACCGGCCTGCCGAGCTGTTTGGTCAGTTCCTCTTTCACTTTCGCTGCCAGGGCGGAGGTTAGGTACTCCTTGTTAACATAACGGACAGCAAGGAGCCAGCCAGCTGTCAGAAAGCAGATGCACAAAAATATTGTGATGATTAATTTCTTTTTAGCTGCGAATACTAACACTATCCTCTGCCCTCCTTTGTCCGCTATCTTTAATAATTCTGATCTGGAAAGCCAGATCCTGCTTTTGGGAACATGTAGTTGGTGGAACTGTTGTCAATAAACTGAAGACGTGGGAGAACGTGAATATATTGCCACTTTTTGACATTACTATTATAGCCTAAGATAGGTTGCAGCTGCAAGAGAAAGAGGACTTTTTTGCCCTTTTCTGAAGAATCCCCTTCACAGGCAGAGGTATATGAAAAATCATTTCTTCCATAATAAAGAGGAGATTGAATTGGTGCCTGAATATGCCCTTTTAGGCCCCCGGAAAATTGCTGGACGGAAATTTTTCGTTTTGGTACGCAGGGAAACTTTCGCCTGGGAAAGGGCAAATGCTTTTCTTTTTTATCAGCTGTTCGTGCCTGTAGCCGTCTGGGATCAGAGGGCTTTCTTTCAGCTTGAGGAAGCCCGGGGACTTGAGGGTTATTTACAGGAGCTTAAAAAAAATGGAGGGATGATGTGTGTTGAGGACAAAAAGGCTTTTTTTCAGCTTGCCTGAAGATGACTATTCACCCCGCACGGATCTGGCCATGGAAGCTGTGGCAGACCTCCGTGCCCCAACAGTCAGAGATGTTGAGCACCAACGGGAAGAAACTGCAGAAGCTGTGATATCCAGGGTAAACATTAAATCCCAGCAAGCAGCCCAAAGTATGGGCAAACTGCCGGGATTGTACGTCACCATCGAGGCGCCAGTCCTCAGGCAGAGAAATCGCGAGGCCCAGCAGAAGGTGGCAGAGCTCTTCGCAAGGGAATTGGCAAATTTTGTGCAGCTTGAGGAGAACGATCCTGTCTTTGTGGTGGGCCTTGGCAACTGGCAGGCAACTCCCGATGCCTTGGGGCCTAAAGTAGTGGAGCAGCTGATGGTGACCAGGCACCTGTACAATATGGTACCGCCAGAGGTGCGGGGAGGCCTCAGGCCTGTGAGCGCTCTCGCTCCAGGCGTCTTGGGCCTTACCGGTATAGAAACCGGCGAGATCGTGCAGGGGATCGTAGAGAAGACAAAGCCGAAGCTTGTCATCGCCATTGATGCCCTGGCAAGCCGCTCCACAAGCAGGCTTGCCAGCACCATTCAGATCTCCAACTCCGGCATAAAGCCTGGTTCTGGTGTAGGGAACCACCGCTTTGGTATAACGAAAGAAACTTTGGGTGTGGATGTGATCGCAGTGGGAGTTCCCACAGTGGTTGGCGCTGTGACCATCGCCAGCGAAGCTATGGAGGCCATCACAAAGCCCACTCCCAGACAAATGCCACCTGGAACGGTACCGCTGTTTGTAAGCGAAGAGCAAAAGAAAGCTGCGCTGAAGAGGCTCCTTTCTCCGTTTATGGGGAATCTCATGGTCACACCAAAGGAAGTAGATGTGTTAATTGAGGATTTGGCCACAACTCTCGCCAGCGGCCTTAATGCTTTCCTCCACCCCAAGCTGGACCTGGACAACGTCCTGCGGTATCTGTAGGCTTAGGTCCTAAAAATGCCTCCCTCGGTTACATAAATCCCTGCAAAATAATATTATGCACTAGCTACATTACGAAGGGAGGCGTTTAAATATGCCCTACTCAGCTGAGGGTAGTGAACTGGAAAGGCTCAGCGGCTTGTTTGGGCAAAATTTTCTTCTGATCCTCTTTCTGATCCTCATCGTCTTTCTAATGGAAAACCAGTCTGTTTTCAAACAGGGGATTGCAAGCCTCAATGGCAAAATTGCTTCCTTCCGTTCCATGCTTGATGCAGTTTCAGCTACAGTTTCTGCACTGCAGGCAGTGGTTGATGCACCTGGTGCAATTTTAAACCCTGCTCCTGAGCAGTAGGAGGGGTGGTGTAATGTTTAATTTTGCAAGTTCTGAAAAACGGATGGATATTGTGGTTTTGATTCTCTTTCTGATTTTCTTTGTCGATCCGCTCCTCCCCAACAAACTGATTAACGCTTTTCGTCAGCTTTTTCAAGTTCAAAATCAAGCTCAGGAAAAAAGAGATTGAGGCGACAGTCGCCTCAATCTCTTTTTTTTAGGGAAGAAGTCTAGCCGGCTTGACGCTGGGATAAATCCTTGCGGAAACGAATCCTTCAGCGTATTTCGTGCCGCACTGCAAGCCTCTAAATTCAGACTGCAATTTCATCATGCCAATCAAATCCACTTTATCGTGTTCCTGCATCCAGGTAACCTGGCTCTTGTGGCAAGCGAGCATCTGCTCTTTCAGCTCCATGACGTCTGTGATGTCCACATACTCTTCAGGCTGAAAGCCAATCCCTGCCAAAGTGTCCATATAGTAGATTGGAGGCACGCTATCGAAAGCGGGCAGCTTAGTCTTGTAGTGCGGGAGGCTGGCGCAGAACGCTGCATCCCGCACCAGTTTGCTTGTTGCCACGTGATCTGGCATATAGTCTTCTGGGTTGTGGGTGATGATCAGATCTGGTTTAGCCCGCCTGATGGCGTCGATGAACAAAGCTCTGGTGTCGAGGTCTTCTGCGATCAGTTCTGCATCCCCGATCCCCAAGGTGAACACCTCAGCGCCAATGAGCTCGCCTGCAGCTTTGGCCTCTGCAATCCTCATCTCTGCTAATTCATCTGGTGGAATGTGATAGTGTCCTTTGTTGCCGTTGCAAGCGTGGCAGATGAAAATTTCGTGTCCCTGCTGTTTGAATTTAATCAATGTGCCAGCTGCGACGATCTCCAGATCGTCGGGGTGGGCACCAACTGCGAGAATCCTCATCAAAAATACCCTTCTTTCTACGACATATGGATTACCACATCGTCGGCAACCCCATCCAAAACGTTGTAAGATGTGGGTGCTGTCTGCAGAATGGAGCCTGGAACGAGGGTGTTTACAGGTCCATGGGCAACGAGCCTGGCGATAAACCTCTGCCAGCTGACGCCGCCGCCCAAATAGCCGTCCAGCCAGAAGCTCCGGTAGCGGGCCCCTAAAATCTGGGCTGGGCCGATTGTTACCGCTTTCGGCGGTACCCAGGACCAGTCACCGCTGAAAGAGTGGAGAGCATTCTGCATAATGGTCATGGGATGAAGCTCAACAAGTCTGGGCCCTGCCTTTTTATAGCTTTCTAGATCATCGCCGAACTCAAAACCAATGTCTGCTTCCCAGAAGGCGATATGTCCGCACCAGCCGATCCCGCCGTAGCAGACATCAGCGCCGCCCAGATCTTCCAGCATTTTGCCGTAAACTGGCAGATTGTCTTTGGACGGGAAGAAAATCTGGTTTTCAGGAGGCCTCAGTTCAGGATCGATCTTGCTGAACAAGTTCTTCATCATAGCCATTTGGAAAGAGCCAGGCCAACTTGCTGGCGCTGTGTTGCCATCCTCGTCAGCGTACTCGTCCATGTTGAAAACATACATGTGGTGGCAGGGGATCCTGAACTCGTTGATAATCCTGGCTGCGATCTCGTACTGGGGAACAGGCCCTACAGGCATGATGGCCACGAACTTCCTGTTCTCGTCCAAGGCTGCCTTCAGCCTGTTGACGATATCCAAAGCGAATTCAAGATAAAACTCTTCCTTGGTTTTGTAGATCTTGATCTTGAAGTCAGGATTGGGGTGCTTGCAGTAGTCCTCTTTCTTGATTGCCCTGACCCGTGCGATGGCTTCCTGATCGCGGAAAGGAATGAACTTCGCCAGATCAAACTTGAACTCCATATTCCTTACCTCCTTAACTATTTTTTATATGCGTCGGCTACTTTCAAAATAGCTTCGATCATCGCATCAATATGCTCATCCTCGTAGACAGGATGGGTTGGGACGAAGAAGGTACGCTCTTCCAGCCAAGCTGCATTTGGACAATACACTTGATCGTATTTCACAGCCTCAGGATTGGTCAGCGGATCCCGGAAAGGATACTTTGCTGCTCCAAAGCCGTTGTGCTCCAGGTAAGCGCGCTCTTTGTAGCACTGGGGCCAAAGAACGGGGCCTGCGGGAATTCCTTCAGCTTCGAGGGCTTTCACGAAAGTCTGCTTGTCAACTGTAAGCTCATCCAAGTTCAGAACGATGGGGAAAAGCCAAAAGCCGTTTACTTTCCCGTCCTGGTTGTGGGGCGGCAGATACTGGATCTGTGGGCAATCTTTCAGAGCAGCAATCAGTTTCTCGCCATATTTGCGCCGCCTTGCCAGGTTCCAGCTCTCCAGCCTTGCCAGTTCCCTGCGGCCGATTACAGCCTGCATCTCAGTCATCCGGTAGTTGAAGCCTACCCGATTGTGGATATAGGGCAATTTGGATTCAAGTTCCAGCAGCCGCATTCTTTGTGCTACGTCGTAGCCGTGATCCCGGAAGGAACGGCATTCCCAAGCCAGATCCTCATCGTCTGTGATCACGCAGCCGCCTTCTCCGCCCGTGGTGAAGGTTTTGCTCTGGCAGAAGCTGAAGGCGCCTGCATGGCCGATGCTGCCCACTTTCTTGCCGTTGAAGGTCGCGCCAATTGCCTGGGCGCAGTCCTCGATCACCTTTAAGTTGTGCTTTTCAGCAATCTCCATGATTTTATCCATCTGGCAGACGTTTCCGTACAGGTGGACCACGATAATTCCCTTGGTACGCTCTGTGATCTTCTCCTCGATTGACTCAGGAGAGATGGTGTGGTCTTCTTTGTTCACATCAGCAAACACTGGAATTGCGCCTGCCTGGCAGACGGCAAATGAAGTAGCGATAAATGTGTATGAAGGCACGATAACCTCATCGCCAGGACCTATGCCGAGGCTGGCAACTGCCACGTGCAGAGCGCTGGTGCCGTTGGATGTGGCGATGCCGAAACGCACTCCATTGTAGCGGGCGAATTCCTCTTCGAATTTCATCCCTTCGGTTCCTGTCCAGTAGTTGACTTTCCCTGTCCGCAAAGGTTCCATGGCCGCCTGAATGGTCTCCTCTTCAAAAGCGGGCCACATGGGGAAGGTTCCTTCAAATACAGGCTTCCCTCCATCGATTGCTAACTTTTTGTTCCCATTGCAACAACATGCCATCAGCAGTTCCTCCTTTTTTAACTCATTACAGGCAATGCAAACATTTTTTCCACAACTAAACTGGCTGCGCCGACAAGCTCCCCACCGCTGTGGGGACCTGCCAGCTGGACCTGTACGTCTTTGGTGCCAGGCAAACCATTGAGGGATATTACCTGGCAAAGCTTCTGACGCAGCAGCTCCCCTAACAAGGACAGTTCTCCCCCCACCACAATCAGCTGGGGGTTAAGCAAGTTGCAGACGTTGACCAAACCTACACCCAACACGCCTCCTGCGAAATCAACAATCTCTAAAGCTTTTTCATCACCTCCCGCTACTTTCTCCTTAAATTGAGCGAAAGTCAAGGCTTTGCCAGTGGACTGTTGATATTTAGCCAAAAGCCTTGGAATGGCTATAAGTGCCTCTAGACAGCCGCGACTGCCGCAGCTGCACTGAGGCCCCTGCCAGTCTATGGTCATGTGGCCGATTTCCCCTGCCAGCCCCTCCCCTCGCTGGATCTCTCCGCCCAGGACCACTGTAGCACCTATACCGTAGCCTGCATGGATGTAAACGAAGTTCTCTTCTTTTTCCAAAGCTTCCCGAAAGGTCTTTTCGCCCAGTGCCAAGGCTATGCCGTCGTTTTCCACCATCACAGGCAAGCCTAAATCCTCCTCGAGGCGGGGGGTCAAAGGCAGGCTTTCCCAGCCCAGATATGTTGACAGTAAAACCAGACCTCCGGATGGGTCTACAAGTCCCGGAACGCTGATTCCGATCCCCAAAATGTTCTCCCGCTGGTGAGAATCGATGAGGGACTTCAGCTGTTGGCTGAGTTCCTCCAGCATCTGAGGGCCGTCTTGACTTTGAAAAACCAGCGGCTGCTGTTCTAGGATCTGCCCCTGGAGATTGCACAGGGCAATTTGTCTGCCCATGAAGCCAACTGCGATCACGAGGTTGCCTTTGGCGTTCAGCTCCAAAAGCCTAGGTTTGCGGCCCCCTGAGGATGCGCCTTCAGTTTCCCGCAGAAGCCCGATAGCTAGCAGTTCATCCACAGCGTTGCCTACAGTTGTAGGGCTGAGCTTGGTGAGTTTGGCCAGCTCGTATCGGGAGAGGGGCGAGCGCTGGCGAATCAGGCGCAGGATCAATGTTTGGTTATATCTTTGAACGAATTTAAGGCTCCCTTTTTTTAATTCTTTCATTTCAGTTCCGCTAGCAGCTCTTCTGCTGCAGCAATTAATTTATCACCAGCTGCTTCCTCCAGCTTGCTCCAGCTTGCAGTGCGCGGTTCGTATCCTCCTTCAGCAAAAGCAGCTTGGGTGGGAATATATCCCAAGTAATCATTGCAATAGGTGATCAACATACACGTCGCTTTTGATTTCAAAGCCAGACCAAACTCTACAAACACCTCGCCGCCCAAGGCGAAGAGGTAGAAACCTCCGAGTTTGATACATGAAACCTTGGCTGAAACATGATTTCCTCTTTGTTTTTGCTCCCACAAAGAGAGAAGCTCCAAGGCATAGTATTCGTCAGGCACTCCATCCACGAGGTTGATCCTGCCCCGCTCTACACCCTGACTGACCTTTTGCGCCCAGGCAAGCTCCTCGGGGCTGATCTCCCGCAGCGCTAGCTTAAGCTTCCGCTGGCCTGCGGCCAGAGGTGGATCTTCTTCCAGATGGAAAATGCGGTTCAGGGTGGCCACTGCTGTAGCGCCCAGGATGGTTCCTATTCTTTTTGCTTCTGCAAACCCTCTGCCCTGCTTGGGATTTTTGTAGTCTATATGGTTGATGTTTCCAGTGGCTCCGTTGGCAAACAGCACCTCTCCTCCCCAGTTGTCCTCTACAAACTGGGCCATCACTCCAGGCCAATCTGCAGAAAAGAGGAGATTGTCGCCTGCTAAGATGGCTGGGTGGAGTGCGTAATTTACCAAGGTGGCAATGGGCTCTCCTGAGGTAGATTCAAAACTCAGAACTATCAGTTCAGGATCTATTGGCCCAGCCGGCCCCTTGACCTTCTCTGGCGATGGTTTTTCCCAGTTCATAACCATGCTTCCGTCTTTGAGCCACAACCGCCTGTTATGTGCCACTGTCTCTTCCCGGCCGCTGCCCACGCCAAAGCGGGCAGGCACCATTTTCAGGTTTGCTTCATGCACAACCCCAACCAGCTTCCTGACCAATTCTGAATTGTAGGCTGAATCTATTGGCGTGTGTAGTCCCAAGATGCTGGGTCCGGAATGGGTGTGGGTCCCCCAAATCCAGATGCCTGCTGGGTCAAAACCCTCTCTTGCTAATTCCTGACGCACAGGCTGTGTTATTTGCTCTGTGACGCCGCATAAGTCACAGGCGATTAAAGCTACTTTTCTCCCATCGCTTTCCAAAACCAAAGCCTTGGCCCATAATTGGTCGTGGGTACCTTTGGAAACGTCATTGCGCACGTTTCCATCCATGGGGATGCCTACATGGGGGGTAATATTAGCCCTGGCAACACCTGCCAGAAAAGCCATTTTACTTCGCCCCCTCAACAGCCACAATCCGGCCAGTTTTGGCAGCGGTATAAATAGCCTCCATGAGCTTCATGTTCTTTACAGCGCTGTCCAATCCGTTTTTGGGCTCGCGGTCTTCCCGGATGGCAGACACAAATTCAGCAATCTGCTGTTTATAGATGTTTTCTCCTTCGATCTCCAAGACCTCTACATTGCCTGTGGAGCGGTCTTGTGCAGCATCGTAGCCTGCCTGGGCTTCCAGCCGCAGGGTCAGTTTGCCGTTTGAGCTTTGGCCGATAGTGCCTTCTGCCACTACGCTGCCGCCTGTGCCGTAGATCTCCAGCACATTGCTTGCTGAAAGGTCTGGGACGTTGAAATTGTTGTCCACGGTGGCGTGGGCGCCAGAGGCAAATTTCAGGATAATCACATTGCTGTCTTCCACAGGGTAGTCGTGGGTGAGGGTATCGATAAAGGCACCAACCTTGTCAATTGGTCCAAAGAACATCTCCAGCAAATCCACGCAGTGGCTTGCCAAATCCACCACAGTGCCGCCACCGCCCAAAGTAGGATCCTGCCGCCACGCTCCTTCGATGGGCGGATACCAGCAGGTCAGTTGTGCTCTACCGAAAACAGGCTGACCCAGTTTTCCCTCCTCCAGCATTTGGAGGATTTTTTGGTGTGCTGTGTGGAAGCGCATCATAAAACCTAACTGGAACTTGACCCCTGCTTTCTTCACTGCCTCTTGAATCTCCAAAGCTTCATTAACGTTAAGGGAAAGGGGTTTTTCGCAGAGGATGTGTTTGCCTGCTTTTGCCGCAGCAATCACATGCTCTTTGTGCAGGTAGACTGGAGTTGCAATGTAGACAGCATCTATATCCTCATCTGCAAGCAAAGGTTCAATTTCAGTATAGCTAGGCACCTGGTACTTTTCGCCTAATTCCTTTGCCAAGGTCGGATTAGCGTCTACAAGCGCAACTAACTGCGAGTTTTCTTCCTGGAGAATGCCCTCAGGGATTGTGCGCCGATGCGCAATTCCCCCTGCGCCAATTACACCCCAGCGGATTTTCATGGGAAACCCTCCTTTGTTTTTCCAATCAGTGAAAAAAGTTTTCAAAAATAAACCTAGTACAATAATTCTCCCTGAAAAAGGAATTTCCTGCTTTAAGTTTAAATCTTTCCCTGTTTCTTAAAATTAGGCATTCAGCAAAGCAGGATGCTTTTTACCAAATTCCCAATAAACAATCGCTGCCATGACAATAAATCTATTTCCTGCGGCTCCGGTCAATCACTTCTGCCAAAAGAGGACGAACGGTTTCTGCCATCCGCATAAATCCCAAATCGTTGGGATGGATGCCGTCCACAGTACAGCTGTCTGGCATCAGGCTGCCGAAAAGGAGTTCTCCATCCACAAACCAAACGTTTTCATCCCCTTCAGCCTTTGCCTGTTCATAAGTGTTTCGGATGATTTCCCGGCGGGCTGCACTATCTTCGGGATCCTTTGCAAAATCAGGTTTTGAGAGCATGATAACAGGCAGCGAGGGATTGGCTTTTCTGATTTGCTGGAAGAATCTTTGGTGGGTCGCAGCCAGTTCCTCCTTTGTCTTTGCGTTGTAGTCATAGTCCATGACAAAAACGCTCATTTCCAGTTGGGCAATATATTCTGCCATCTCTGGTTCTCCTTTTGCGCTGCCTGAAAACCCCAAATTGAGATAATCAGCATCCAGCCAGCGGGAGAGGATTGCAGGGTATGCGTTGCCGGGTCGCGAAGCGCATCCCCCTTGGGTTATTGAGGAGCCGTAGTAGACAATAGGCTTGGTTAATGAATAAGGTGTGGGACTTGCGATCTTCGCTTTTGGGCTGATTCCGATATAAACTGCTTTGATGCCGTTGTAAAGCGGGAGATTGACAGTTACATCTTCCATTTCAGGTTTTTTGAAGCAGACTGCTCCGTACGACTGAGTGAGGTTATCAACTGGCAAGGCTGTCATTTTATAAACGCTCTTTCCGCCTGCTCCCAGATAAATGTCACAGCCTGACTTCCCTGTGAGGGGCATGTGCACCATCAGGCCAGTGTTTAAAAGTTTAACAGCAAGGGCAACAAAAGGCGAATCAGTGCGGAAACGGATCCTCCCTCCTGCTGTGTGTTTCGCCAAAGTTTGGATTCCCTGGTTGATCTGGTGGTAGTCCTCTGGCAGCCGCCAAAAATTCTCTCCTTCGCAGACAGCAAGGCCGAAGATCTCAATTGGCGGCTCTTGGCAATTGAACCAGGCGATCTCATCGGGAAATGTCGAATCTATAGCAAAATTTGGATCGATCTCTGTTAATTTAAAACTCATTTTTATTGCTCCTTTTTCTAAAATTAAACTTCCAATTCAGCCATTTCTTTTCGCGAACGAACTGTCTTGTACTTCAAATTATGGATTGTTTCTACAAACCTCACAGTCTTTGTTCTTTCCCTCATTACAATGGAATGGGTTTTTGCCCAGCCAGACCCGTACCGGACCCCTCTGAGGAGCTCGCCGTCTGTAATGCCAGTGGCAGCGAAAATAATGCTTTCCCCTTTGGCCAAATCCTCGATTGTCAGTATAGAATCTGGATCCAGGTTGATTTCTTTAGCTTTTGCCTTAGTTTCTTGGTCTGCCCCCCAAAGTTTTACCTGCAGCTCTCCCCCCAGGCACTTGAGAGCTGCTGCTGCCAGAACTGCCTCTGGTGCGCCGCCGATGCCCATTAAAATATCTACTCCTGTTTCAGGCAAAGCTGTTGCAATTGCTCCTGCCACATCGCCATCGAGAATCAGTTTTATTCTGGCCCCGCAGCTCCTGATCTCTTCGATCAATTCCTTGTGGCGGGGGCGATCTAAGACTACAACTGTCAGATCCCGCACTTTTTTGCCTAAAGCTGCAGCCACCACCCGCAGATTCTCCCGCACAGGCGCTTCGAGGTCTATGTAGCCGCGGGCTTGAGGCCCTACTGCAATCTTTTCCATGTAAAAACCAGGAACAGGCAAAAGGCAACCGCTATCTGCAGCCACGATGGTGGAAATGGCGTTGGGCAGTCCGCAGGCCACCAACCTCGTTCCTTCCACAGGATCTACTGCGATATCCACAGGATCATTGTCCTTGCCGCTTCCCACCTGCTCGCCTATGTAGAGCATAGGCGCCCTATCCTTTTCCCCTTCCCCTATTACCACTGTGCCGTTGATGTTGACAAGGTCCAGCATCCCTCGCATGCCGTCCACAGCAGCTTGGTCAACAGCGTCCCTATCTCCTCTCCCCATGAAGCGAGCTGCGCGTAGAGCTGCTGTTTCCGTCACCCGCACGAAATCTAGCATGATTTCGCGTTCCCGATCTTCCATCCTACCTCCTCCTTCCATTGTTCCATCAAATTATTTCGCTGGAAAAAAGCTGTTTCCTTCATAAAATGTGATAAAAACATCATACAAAAGCTGAAAGCAAAGCATAAAATAGGTCAGATCCCTTATAAGGAGGTCAGTTGACATGGATACTAAGCTGGAACATCAGTATCCCCCGCCTCAGATGAAGCTGGCACAGGCTTATGTGCCTTTCCAGATTTTCAAACAAGTGTTATCTCCGAAGGAAGGGCTGGCTGCTGGAACCATTTTCCCAGAACTCATTCGTCCTTACTACCCTAAGGCCGATTACTGGGGGGTGTTCGGTCGTGACACATAACCAGCAGGCTTTGCTGATGGAAGTCAAAGAACTCCAGTTCTCATTGGTGGAGCTGAACCTTTTCCTAGATACTCATCCCACAGATCAGCAGGCTCTGGCTCTGTTTGAGCAAATCAATCAGCAGCTGCAGATGAAAGTGGCTGAGTATGAAAAAAGGTTTGGCCCGCTGACAGTACAGGGACAGAAGGCTGGATGCAGTTACTGGCAGTGGGTAGAAGGCCCCTGGCCTTGGGAAATGTCTTACTAGTAGGAGGTGATGGGTTTTGTGGATTTATGAAAAAAAATTAGAGTATCCTGTGCGAGTTTCCGGGCCAAATCCAAAGCTGGCTAAAGCCATTATAACCCAATATGGTGGACCTGACGGTGAGCTAGCAGCGTCGCTGCGCTATCTGACCCAGCGGTATACTATGCCCACCTCTCAAGGAAAGGGGTTACTAACAGATATAGGGACGGAAGAACTTGCTCACATGGAGATAGTCGCTGCATTAGTCTATAATTTAATTAAGGATGCGTCAATTTCGCAAATCAAGGCAGCAGGATTGGAAGGGTATTATGCAGATCACGACAGAGCTGTATATTTTGTCAATGGAGAGGGTGTTCCCTGGACAGCTGCTTACATCCAATCCAAAGGCGATCCGATCACGGATTTGCACGAGAATATGGCTGCAGAAGAAAAAGCCCGTTCAACTTATGAGTGGCTCATTAACCTCTCTGACGATCCTAATGTTACCGATGTTCTGCGCTTCCTCAGGCAGCGGGAAATCATCCACTTCCAGCGGTTTGGCGAACTGTTGGATATATACCAGGACCAGCTAGGACGGAAAAAGGTGTTTTAAAAATGCGAGGCTGTCCCCAAAAGGGCAGCCTTTTTCATTCTGAATGATATCATCTTGCCTGCTTCTGAACGAATGACCACCACTGCATTGCCTCGATGGCATTTTCAATATAAGAATAGCGTGAATCCTGTCTGAGACGAAGCATCAGTTGCTCTTGACTCTTTGCATTGGAATCATTTATATCCTCAAGTGTAATATAAAGTGGGTCCACTAAGTCATCCATAAAGACCTGTTTGAGCTCATCATAGAATTCAGCTGGATGAATCTCGCAGCATACAACAGCAAGATCCCCCCACACTAAAGAAGGTTCTCTTTTCAGTTTGGCAAAGAGAGTTTTTAGGTAGCTTGAAAGCTCGTCGCGGGTAATGACATTTTCTGCTAAAAGAACTAACAGCGCGTCGAAACCTGCACATCTAGCATATTCATTACTTCTCTCATCTTCAATCAGCTTCTTGATAGGCGAAAGCTCTCCACCGCAGACAGATGCTATTATCCTGCCGAGGTCTTCAGTTAAAACGTCCCCAAAAATAAAACGCAGAACGCGTTCGGAGCGTCTAGAGATTATTTTCATTATTAAGGGTAAGGCACGCTTCTCTTTAAATTGGGCCAATAGGTATAACGCATATAAGTGCCCGCAGTATCTTTTGGGCAGCTTTGTTATGTTTTCACAGTCATGTTCCAGAAGCTTCAACAACTCTGGTGTGATCAGCTCCTGATTTTCCACTGCAAGCTCCAGTGCTCTTTTAGGAAACTTAAGGCCTCGTCTTTTCAATTCCCGGATTATCAATCTGCATTTTTTCACTGATGCTCACATCCTTTTTTACTTCCATATATTATTCGTCAAAGATAGAGCTATACCTGCAAATATATAGCCAGATATCGTAAAAAGCGACTGACTTATGCTGTTAAGTCTTTAGAGAAGCTGGTTTAAAAATAAGAAAGCTGTTCCAAACGAAACAGCCTTCTGTACGATAATGCTATCTTTTGTACTCTATCTCTAAAATTTCATCCACAGTTACAAATTTATATCCGTCTTTTTTCAGCACTCGGATTATCTCATCCAGTGCTTTCACGGTTCCGCTCAAGTCTTCTCCTGGACCGCCAGCAGAATGCTGAAGAATAATTGACCCTTGCTCGAGGTTTTCCAAAACGTTTGTTTTAATCTCTGCAGCAGAAAGTCCTTTCCAATCCAGGGAATCAACATTCCAGGAGATCAACTTGTAACCTTTATCTCGCAAGAATTCAACCTGTTCCCGCTTCAAGGAACCATAGGGAGATCTGAAGATTACCGGTGTATAGCCAGCATATTTCTTTATTATTTTGTCGGTTTTGGTCAATTCCTTAAGGATCGCTTCGTTTGACATTTTTACCATATTAGGATGACTCCACGTGTGGTTCCCCAACCGATGACCTTCCTTGACCATCCTTTTCATCACTTTTGGATACAGCTCACAACGGGAACCGATGACAAAAAAGGTGGCAGGGACTTTATGCTTTTTTAAGGTATCCAGAATTTTCACGGTGTAGTTGTTGTCAGGTCCATCATCAAAACTCAAAGCAACTTTAGCTTCTTTAATTGAGCCCTGCCGAAAAAATGTATCTGGATACTCCGAGGCAAGATCAACGATCTCCCGCTGAGGAAAGCCCCTGTTTTCCCTTTCCGGTCCTCCGGCCAGCTGGAATTTTTCTGGTACAAACGGTTCTTTTGAAAGATTATCTGAGGGAAAGAGATAGCTGAAAGCAAAGTAGCCCACTGCTAATAAAGCAATCACTCCATAAGCATATCTTTTTCTCATGACTTTTCACCTCTCAGATATCCTTCCCGAGAAGTAGAAAAATCATGCCCATCCTTTTATTAAATTATTCGTATCTGAGAGCATCTATCGGATCCAAACCGGCAGCTTTGCGAGCGGGATAAATGCCAAAAAAGATCCCTACTGCTGCTGCAAAACTGAAGGCAAGGAGAATCGCACCTGGCGAGATCACAGTAGACCAGCCTGCAAGTTTTGAAACCAAATTAGAACCTACAAAACCCAGAGCCACTCCCACAAACCCTCCGAGGAAACTTAAGAGGAGAGCTTCGATAAGGAACTGATTGAGGATATCCTGCTGCGTTGCCCCAAGGGCTTTACGGATCCCGATCTCCTTTGTTCTTTCAGTCACTGACACCAACATGATGTTCATAATGCCAATTCCGCCAACCAAAAGCGCAATGCTGGCCACACCTCCCAAAAGAAAGGTGAAGGTAGCGGTAGTCTGGGAAACTGTATCCAAGATTTCTTGCTGATTGCGAATCTCAAATTTTTCCGGATCGCCAAGCCTCTGCAGCATTAACATGTTGAGCTCTGCAACTGCCTTATCTATTACATCCTGACTCATTGCCTGCACGTGGATGGAGTTTAAATATTCTGTGCCGAACAGACGCTTTTGGGCTGTTTTTATAGGCACATAAACTGAATCTGTGTTATCGGCGAACCCTGTCCCTTTAGGCTGCAAAACTCCGATCACCTGTGCGCGGACGCTGCCGATCTTGATTTCCTTGCCCAAGGGATTTTCACGGTCAAACAGATCCTCAGCTACAGTTTCACCGATTATCACTACGCTGCTTGCTGCTTCCTCTTCGTGATCTGTAAAAAAGCGCCCTGCTTTCAATGTATAATCCCGAACGGTAAAGTAATCCCTTGTCACTCCATAGACTCGGGTAAAGGTGTTTGCACCCTCATATCTGAGTACAGAACTTTGGGATACTTCTGGTGCAACTGCTTTCAGGGTTGTGTTGCCCTGCTTGATATACTCTACCTCTTTATCCGTGAGCACATTTGCAGAACCCCGAGCACCCCAGCCACCGCCGCGTCTTGCGGCAACTCTGCCAGGAGAGATGGTGATTAGATTTGCACCCATAGCTGAAATCCGGCTTACAACTTCCTGATTAGCCCCCTGACCGATGGAAACCATAATGATTACCGCAGCAACACCAATAATGATCCCAAGGGTGGTTAAAAAAGAACGCAGTTTATTGGCGCTGAGAGCTTGTAAAGCTACGCGAAAAATCTCCCAGATCTTCATTTAACTCGCCTCGCTTTTGATCTGCCCATCGAAAAACTCGAGTACTCTTTGGGCATAGCCAGCAATAGTGTTGTCGTGTGTCACCATGAGAATGGTGTGTCCTTTGGCATGTAGTTCCTGAAAGATGGACATGATTTCAATCCCGGTTTTGCTGTCCAAGTTACCTGTAGGCTCGTCAGCCAAAATCATTGATGGCTCGCCAACCAGGGCCCTGGCTATGGCGACCCGCTGGCGCTGACCGCCGCTCAATTCGTTTGGCAGGTGGTGCATGCGTTCTTCTAAACCAACTTGCCTTAACGCCTCCACCGCCCTTTTCCTGCGCTGGGAAGATGACATGCCGCGGTAAAAAAGCGGGAGTTCCACATTTTCCAAAGCGGTACTTCTCGAAAGCAAATTAAAATTTTGAAAGACAAAACCCAACTCCCGGTTGCGGACCTTAGCCAGCTCGCCATCTGTAAGGTTGCTGACCAGCTTTCCATTCAAATAGTATTCGCCGCTAGTAGGCCGGTCCAGGCAGCCTAAAATGTCATGCAAGTTGACTTGCCTGAACCTGAAGGGCCCATAATGGCTACAAATTCACCCTGCTTTATTTCGAAACTAATGCCTCGCAGGGCATAAACAGTTTCTGTACCGACTTTATAGATTTTAGTGACGTCTTTTAATTTGATTAGCATCAGCTACCTCCCACGAACACGAACCGTCGGTCCAAACGGAGAGTTGCCACGGTTATTGCCGCCGGCATTTCCAGACGCTTCTCGGTTTATAAAATCAAATGATCCCATGACCACCTGTGATTTTTCAGTTACACCGGAGATAATCTCTGTTCTTGTGCCGTCGCTAATACCGATTTTCACGTTCTTTGGAACAACCTTATCTCCCTCTTTCACCATCACTATGGTGCTGTCACCTCGCGACCGGATGGCAAAGCTGGGGAGCCAAAGAACGTTTTCTTTTTCATTTACGATCAAATCTACATCTGCAGTCAAGCCTTCTTTCAGGTTTTCAGGGGGATCCAGGAAGACCACATCAACAGCAAAAGTAACCACATTACCGCTTTCAGTAGCCTTGGGGTCTATTCTCTGCACTCGACCTTCCCATTCCTGTGAAAGTGCATCTATTCTGATTTTGGCAGGCTGTCCTACATAGACTTTGCTCAAATCTGCCTCGTTGATATGGACCTCTACCCTGGGCATCTTAAGGTCAGCGATAGTGGCAATCAAAGTGTTGGCAGTAATGGCGTTGGAAGATGCCAAGCTGCCTTGTTTTACAGGCACATCAAGCACAACGCCGTCGATAGGGCTGCGGATCACAGCTGCTTCGAGGTCTTCAACAGCCTTTTGGTAGGCAAGCTGAGCTTGTTTTAGAGAGGTGCGGGCAGTGTTCACTGCTTCCTGCCTGAGCTTGCGCTGTTCTGTTGAGCTCAGATTCTGCAAAACAGCCCTAGCTTGCGCTACTTGCGCCTCAGCTGCCCTGAGCTCTGCCGGATCCGGCCCTTGTTTCAAGAGGGAAAGCCTTTGTTCCTGTGTATAAACATCCTCCTCGTGCATCCGAACCTGCTTTTGAGATGCCTCATACTGCTGTCGGCTGATGGCCCCGTTTTCGTAGAGAATTTTCTGGCGCGCCTCTTCCTGGCGGGCAGTTTCCAAGTTGAGCCTGGCCTGTCTGAGGGAAGCTTCAGCTTGAGCGATCTCCTGGGGTTTTGCGCCTGCTTTTAACCTGTTCAGGTTGGCCTCAGCATTGGCAAGGTTGGTTCTTGCCTGCTGTTCGCTGATCACGCTGTCTTTGGCTTGCAGCGCTAAATTGGTCTCAGCCTGAGCTAGCTGTGATCTGCTCATTTGAAGGTCTGCTTCCGCCCGCTGCTTGGCCCGCAGGAGCTCTTTGGTGTCTAATTTCGCGATCACTTGTCCCTTTTTTACGGCATCGCCTTTCTCAACGTAAAGATCTGTAATAGCGCCGTTGACTTTTGGATATATTTCAACTTGAGTGCCAAAGGAAAGTACTCCTGAAACGCTGATTGCTTCTGTTATCTTTCCCCGCTGGGGGGTGATGGTTCGAGATACCTGCTCAGCTTCTGTCTGCTTGCTTGGCTTGGCGAACAGCCAAACGCAAACGATGATTACAACTGCTATCCCTATCCACAACCAACGGTTTTTAAACCAATTCTTTTTGCTCACGCTGTCTCCTCCTCCAGGCAAAGTTTGTACAGTAATTGACGCTGTTTTAGTAAATAATCAAAATTAGCGTTGATCCATTCTGTTTCAGCCTCTGTCAAGGCAACTTCGAAGTCCAACAGCTCGCTGGCACTTCCGGAGCCGTAATCATATTTCAACTTGGCAACGTTCCACGCTTCTTGGGAAGTTTTCAGGTTCGCTTCAGCTGTTTCCAGCCTCACACGGGCAGCTTCCAGATCCCAATAGCTGTTCCTGATTTCCTGTTCCAGCTCAGTCATGAGGTTAAACAGCTGCTTTTTTTGGCTGGCCAGCTGCGCTTGTGCCTCGGCAACAGCAGCATCTTTCGCTCCACCGTCAGCAAGATCCCACCTTGCCTCTGCGCCGATCTGCCACCCTGAAGAACGGGTATCCTGCAAAGGTGACAGGGTAAGGTTGGCGCTTATTTTATCCCGATCCACGCTCACAGATAGATCGCTTTTGTTGGGGCTGTAGCTTGTGAAAAGGGAGAGATTCATTTCCTTATTTCTTAAGGCCTCGTCTAAAGCAAGTTCTGCTTTTTTTATTGCAGCCTTTTGATCTAAAACTTCTTTCCTTCTTTCTAACAAGGATAATGCCTCTTCTAATGGAGGAATTGTCACCTGAAGATCAGGGATACTGGTTTTGAGCACTGTTTCAGGGGACAACCCCAGCAAATTGGCTAATGTGGCATTTGCTTTGCGGACGTTGTTTTCAGCTTCCAGCTGGCTTTGTCTGCTTCTCGACAGCGAAACCTGCATCCGCATCACATCTAAGCGGGTCCCTGTTCCTGCCTCCTCCTGGATTTTGGCTGTTTCCACCTGCGCCTGAGCCCGCTTCACCCCCTCTTTGCTAGCAAAGAGGATCTGCTCTGCTTTGAGGAGGTTAAAATAAGCTGTTTCAACTTGCAGCAGAAGTTGACGTTTTGATTCTGCTAAACCTCGTTCAGCCATTTTCAGATCCAACTCGTTTGTCTTCTTCGCAGTCTGCAAGGCAAAGGAGCCTGGCAGTGGCTGGCTGAAGCTTAGGCCAATCTGCGCCTGCAGTGGTTTGTCGCCGCTTATGGTTGTGCTTGGCCTGAGGCTGATTCCCAGCTGCGGTTCGTTCCTGGCCTGGTTTAGCTGTACTCGAGCTCGGTTTGCCTGGTATTGATCTTCAGCTAATTGCACAAGTCTGCTTTGTTCCAATGCAATTTTTTTAGCTTCTTGTAAAGTAATAACCTCTTCTGCAAAAGCTGCAGTGCAAACAACGATTAGCAAGAGTACCAGATATATTTCTTTTCTGCTCCGCATTATTTCACCTCATAACTATAGTAAATTAAACTGCAACTGATAAACAAATTTTTTAAAACTCATTTTACTGCCAAAAACCGCCTTATTTGTAATTATAATCATAAAATGTGTTTAAATTGTGGCAGAAAGAAGGCAAGTCTTTTATTGATATTGTTGTAAATAATTCTCTCTTCCCAATCCATTCCCTTTCTCTTGCGGCTGGAAAAGATTCCTTTAGAAGGGTTCCAGTGTGATTTTAGCAAAAACATTACCCACATACCGCCCCAATAATAAAACGTAAAGGTGTTTTTCTGATGTCCGACTATGATGCCCCTTTACTTATACTACGTATTGTCACAAGCCAGGAAATCGAAAATTGGCCATTAAAAAATTTTACTGCACTATTGACACACGTATAATACACGTATATACTATAATTGAAAGGTGAGGAAATGAAGCGGAAAGATTTGATACGAAGATTAAAAAAGGCTGGATGGAAAATATCAAGGGGGGCAAAACATGATATGGCTAAGCACCCCGATAAACCGGGTTTTAAAATCCCCATTCCAAGACATACTGAAATTAACGAATACACCGCAAAGCAAATCCTCAAGGAAGCAGGTCTTAATTAAAAACTTTCTTGTTCAAAGTTAATCACGAAAGGAGCATTGTTATGAAGTATATATATCCTGCTATATTTAAGCCTCTAGAGAACGGAGAATATTTTATCAAAGTGCCCGACTTACCTGGCTGCATAACAGAAGGTAAAAATCTTTTCGATGCTTTAAATATGGCGCAAGATGCAATATCTATATGGCTGTGTGATGCAGAGGACAACAGCGAAACTATTCCAACAGCTTCCAGTATATTCGATGTAACATGTGAAGAAGGAGAATTTGTAAATCTTATTCAGGTTGATACTGCAGAATATCGAAAATTAAATGACAGCAGAGCCATTAAAAAAACATTAACTATACCAAACTGGTTAAATACGAGAGCTGAAAAAGCTGGCGTTAACTTTTCACAAGTTCTTCAAGCAGCTTTAAAAGAGCAACTCGGTATTGGAGTTAATAAAAGGCCCTAAATCAGGGCCTTTCTGCTTTTATATGCATGAACGTCTACGGCCTCCCTGCCTTAAGACATCCTAGCATAAAAGCATTAAAAAAGGTAATAAAAAAGAGCCTCAAATGCTTGAGACTCAATAATTTCGTGATGGTGCGCCCGGCAGGATTTGAACCTGCGGCCTACTGATTCGTAGTCAGTCACTCTATCCCCTGAGCTACGGGCGCACGTTGTTTGGCTGTTATTATCTTAACACACCAACGCTGATTTTGCAATAGTTTGTGGAGATTTTTTAGCTCTTTCCAAAAAAGAGAAGTGCTCCTAAAACGATAAAGACAACTCCTGCTCCTTTTTGGACCAAATGGGGAGGAATTAGCCTTGTAATTGCATCTCCAAACAGAGCTCCAAGAGCAGCATTTAAGACCAAGGCCATCGCTGCGCCGAGGAAAACAATCCAAGGAGACTTACATTGGGCAGAGAGCAACATCGTTGATATTTGGGTCTTATCTCCCAGCTCCGCAAGGAAGACTAACCCAAAAGCCCTCAAAAGCAGGGACCAATCCACTGGCGCTTTCGCTCCCTTCATAAAAACAAGCCCCTGTCGGGGCTAAATCTCATGGCGGAGAGGGCGGGATTCGAACCCGCGCCAGGCTTACACCTGCTAACGGTTTAGCAAACCGTCCCCTTAAGCCAACTTGGGTACCTCTCCAATCTACTAATGGCGGAGGGGGTGGGATTCGAACCCACGGCTCTTTCGAGTCACTGGTTTTCAAGACCAG
>LFTB01000043.1 GCA_001512905.1 Clostridia bacterium DTU084
ATGAAATAAAAGACGAAATCAGCAGAATCGAGGTAGAGTACTACTACCAAATAAGTTTTGGTGAGACAAAACCGATAGACAAGAATAATGTTAAGGATGAAGGGGAGGGATATATCAGCATCAAGCTGCCGCTGCCAGAAGTGCCTGGCCAGCTTGTGCAGGGGAAAGCTCACCTGCACTACAAAATTGGCGGCCAAAGCTATGACTTAACCCTTTACCCAAAAGATTTTCCAGAAGATTGGATAGTGGGCGACAAACTGCAGGTTAAAAAAACAGTTTTTGGGGATGAGCTAACAGATTTAACGGATGTAGAGCTCACCCTCTTTACCACCCTTCCACCTGCCCAGGATACCGATGACAGCTACAGGGCCCACACCACAGTGGTCACGCTGGATGCCCGGGCGCAGCTGACGCCGCGGATTTCCCTGCAGGGCGAGATTGGCTTCAGCAGCGGCAACCGCAGCGCAGACGAGCTGTATATCTCTGAAACATTATCTCCAATACCTGAGGTTGGGTTAGATGTGGGAACTGACGAAAACTCTGTAACGCTCTATTTGAACCGCTTCGATGTGCAGGGGACGGGCGTATATTTCCCGCTGCCTATCGAACCGATGAGCGAGACCATCACCATACGGAGAACCACAGGCACAACCACGACCCTTATGCGCGGCGACAGCTACGAAATAGACTTTGATACCGGTGTAATCAGGTTTTTCGGAGCAGCAGCTGAGATTTTAAAGAATAGAGACACAGAGTTGGAATCCCTCACCATCAGATACAAATATCTGGATAAAGATACACTGGAAAGCGAAGGGGAAGAGGTAACCGGTCTGGGGGTCAAAATCGGCGGCACAGCCAACTTTGACAAAGCTTCCATCAATTTGAACTGGCGCTCTTTAGGCAGGGAGTTCAATCCCCTGGGCATGACCCGCACCACAGGCTACGGCAGCAGGGAACTGTCCAGGCTCACTGCCGGCGTGACCCTGCGGCCGACTAGCTTTCTGCAGATAGGCACCAATGTGAACAGCTACGAGAACGTAAACGTGATCAAAGA
>LFTB01000104.1 GCA_001512905.1 Clostridia bacterium DTU084
TCTAGTTTCAAGTGGGATAATCTTTATAAGATGCGCACCTCGGTAGAACGTATAAACAGCAGACTTGATACGATATACGGTTTTGAAGAGCATTATATCCGAGGGCAGAAGAAAATGAACCTGATGCTAACCCTGGCTTTTTCTGTTTGGTTCTTGGTGCTAATTGACAGTTCAACTTTCCCGGTGCTATAATGAAATTGTTGTGGGCCTGTAGCTCAGCTGGGAGAGCGCTGCGTTCGCAACGCAGAGGTCGGGAGTTCGATCCTCCTCAGGTCCACCAAGGTTGCAAGCAAGTGACTTGGGTCAATAGATCCAAGTCTTTTTCCTATTGATGGAAACTTATGTTTAAGGCAACCCTGGCACTTCAGAAACAGATTTTACATCTCCCTTACTAGGGATAGTTTGACAAATCTCCTACATAAAAAGACTCCAGGTAAGGAAAGAGTAACTGCATGAGGGATAAACGAAAACTTAAAAGTGCCGAAGGCCGCAGGAGGGTTTTATGAGGACTTTCATTGCAATAGATTTGCCTGCTGAGATCAAGGCTCAAGTTTCACAATTGCAGAAACAGCTAAAGGATAAACTGCCAGCTCTCTCCTGGACAAGGCCGGAAAACTTTCACCTCACTCTGCTTTTTCTGGGTGAACGGACAAAAAACGAGTTGGAAGGAATAATTAACATACTCGATAGGATCCCTTGGCCTGGAGCATTTACCTTCGCTTTGGATAAGCTTGAGCTTTTCGGCACTTATTCCAGACCCAAAGTACTGTGGCTGGGACCAGGAGAGGGGAGAGAGGAGCTTGGGAAGTTGGGAGGCTTGGTTCGGTGCGCTTTAGGTGAGGAAGAACCCTTTGCTCCACATCTGACCCTGGCACGGTTTCGTAATCAGAAACCCCGTGATATTAAAAGCATTCTGGGGCCAGTTGCAGAAAACATTCTGGTGCCTGTGCATGAGGTGACCCTTTTTGAGAGCAAGTTAGGGGCAGGACCCCCTCGATACATACCAATAAAAAAGTGGATGCTGGAAGGAGATAAGAAATGATCGATCTAAAATTAATCCGCACAAACCCCGAAATCGTGAAAGAAGCATTGGAGAAAAGAGGAGAAGACACATCTGTCCTCGAGAGGATCAGGCAGCTTGATGAGGCAAGACGGGATCTGCTCTATCGAGTTGAACAGCTGAAAAGCCTTCGCAACAGCACCTCTGAAAAAATTGGGCAGTTGAAGAAAGCCGGCAAAGACGCCCAGGATTTAGTGGACCAGATGCGGCAGGTTGGGGAGGAGATCAAACAGCTGGACGGAGAGGTTCGGGAAACTGAAGAGAAAATCCAGGACCTGCTCCTTAATATTCCAAACATCCCTCACAGCTCAGTGCCAATTGGCAAAGACGATTCTGAAAACGTAGAAGTTGCCCGCTGGGGAGAGCCTCGAGAATTCGACTTCGAGCCCCTTGCCCACTGGGAGATCGGCGCGAAATTAGGCATTTTGGATTTCGAACAAGCTGCCAAAATCACAGGCGCCCGTTTCACTGTCTACAGAGGATTGGGAGCGCGTCTGGAGCGGGCAGTGATGAACTTCATGCTGGATCTGCACACCCAAGAGCACGGCTATCAGGAGATCTTCCCGCCTTTCCTGGTGAACAAAGACAGCATGATCGGCACAGGACAGCTGCCGAAATTTGCTGAGGATATGTTCAAGTGCGATGGCCTTGATTACTACCTCATCCCCACCGCCGAGGTGCCAGTGACCAACCTCCACCGGGGAGAGATTATAGATGGTGATCAGCTGCCCATCTATTACGCAGCCTACACAGCATGTTTTAGGGCAGAGGCAGGAGCTGCCGGACGGGACACAAAGGGCCTTATCCGCCAGCATCAGTTCAACAAGGTTGAATTGGTTAAATTTGTCAAACCTGAAACATCCTATGAAGAACTAGATAAGCTTGTGGCTGATGCCTCCGAGGTATTAAAACGGTTAGGACTGCCCTTCCGTCAGACTATGATGTGCACAGGCGACGTTGGTTTTGCTGCAGCGAAAAAATACGATCTAGAGGTTTGGCTCCCCAGCTACAACCGGTACGTTGAAATTTCATCCTGCAGCAATTTTGAAGATTTCCAGGCCCGCAGGGCTCAGATTCGCTTCCGCAGGGAGCTGGGAGCAAAACCGGAATTTGTGCATACTTTGAATGGCTCAGGACTTGCAGTTGGCAGAACTGTGGCAGCCATCCTGGAAAACTATCAAAACGAGGACGGAACCGTGACTGTCCCTGATGCACTGCGTCCTTACATGGGCGGAATCACACTTATCGATTAGGAGGTGATGCCGTGGCCCAGCATGCCTGCAAATGGCGGCGCAGCATAGTAGAGCGGCCGTGGCAAATATACTATAAAAATTCCCCCTGGAAAAAGAAAAGCAAGCCCCCTAAGGCTGCAGAATGGCGGGCTGATAAAGTCTGGATCAAAACTTGCGAGGAATGCGGCTACACTGCTGAGGTAACTGGAATCCCTATCTCTTCCCGCAGAGCCGGGATTCTCGACCCTGACCACGATCCTTTGGCGGTAGTGAAAGGCGAGGAACGAATTGACGAGCGGCTGACTATGGAGATCGTGCTGCGGGAATTGGTGCGTGTATCTAAGGGATCAGATGAAGAAATACCTGCAGAACCAGATCCTGACATGCGCCCAGAACCTTTGGGAAGCGCAGCAAACAGCAGGCTGGTGAACCTGACCATTAAAGCCGGTTCAGATATTTTAGTGCTGGCATATGTCATCGAAACGCTTTTGCGAAATGGCTTAATTCAGGTGGAAGCCAAAAACGTCAGCAAAGACGAGATAGATCTGCAGACAAGCAGAGTCTACCTAGAAGCACACGCTTATAAACCCTTGGCAGCTTACTTTAAGAAATTAGATCAGGACGAGCCCAGGCAAGAAGCAATTGGGCTCCTTTCCACATATTTCGATACCAGACCTCCTATGCCAAAGGAAGGAGACTGGCCGCAAAATCCTGCACGCAGCGCGGAATTATATACAAAGCTTGATGAGATATTGCGCCAGCAGTATAATTGCCTGCGGACGGGTCTCACCCCCAGGTTTTTTCACCCTCAGACAGGCAAGGAGCTTGCCAGCCTGGAAAACTGGGGACGATATCTTACCCTTTTGCGGCTCTTGATCCTCCTGCAGAGACAGCTGGCTCATGGGAAAAGAGTTTCCCAACAGCAGTTTTCTTATCAGCACCTGGGAGACAGCAACCAGCTGCCGAGCTTCCGCCGGGAAATCGAAGCTCTATTGGATTGCCGCCTCAGGGAGCTGAATCTGGAAAGCTTTACCTCTTTAGTTTACTGCGCCGGACCTTTCCGTGCTGTCTACGAAAGGCAGCCAATCAGCGGCAGGGCAGGTTTTCCCTTCATCACCCTGACTGAGGATACAGTGAGCGGAATGCGGATTACCAAACGAACTGCCGATTGTCTGGTCTTGATTGAAAAAAAATATTGTTTTGAGGAGATCTTGCGCTCCGGCCTGTGGCATGAAGCAGTGATTACAATCCTGCTGGAAGGTTATTTGGCAACAGAGCAGCGGCTGCTTTTGAAAAAGCTCCTCTGCAAGGGTATGCCTGTTCACATCTGGACTGACATAGATCCCATGGGCATTGCCATTCAGCAAGAAGCGAAAGAGCATGTGGAAAGCCTGGGAGGGATGGCTGTGCCCGTGTTTTTCAACGCAGAGCTCCTTGCAAAAGGAGAGCCCCTTGCTGAAAACGAGAGGCAGGAACTGGAAGCTTACTGTCAGAACCCGGAACTTCCTTTCCACCATTTGGCACGCGAGATGCTGGCCACAAGAATGAAATTTCCCCAGGAGAAAATTTTCACCCTTTTAACGCACAAGCAGCTAGTAACGCAGCTGCAAGGAGGAAAAGCATGCGCAAGATTATTGTAGGGACACTGACAAGCTCTGTTGATCTGGCAGCTGCCCTGTCTGAAGCAGCAGCTGCCCTTTACCTCGGGGCAACACCAGATTTGTGCCGCCAGATGCGAACGACCTTGGCCCGCCGCAACGTGAAAAGCAGCGTTACCTTCGCAACCTTCCCGGAACTAGCCCGGCGCTTTAATTCCACAAGGCGCCAATTGTCCCCTTTGGAGCAGGAGCTATTGCTCCAGAAGCTAGCCCAGAAAGGCAACTGGCCGCAGATAAAGGCCATGGCCAAATTCCCTGGCTTTTGGCGGGAAGTTGTGAGAGTTGTGACGGAACTGGCCCATGGGGGGGCAAGGCCTGAGAGGCTGGGTCCGGCTGATCGATGGCCTGGACTTCCCCAAGAGGTCTGCGAGCTTTACTCCGCCTATTGGCAATATTTGCAGAAACAGCAATTGTCAGACGAAGCTTTAAGCCTTAGCTTAGCAAAGGAACAGTTGGCAGCACATTCTTGGACTCATTTGGTTGTGGACGGCTTTGCAGATTTCACTGCCCTGCAGGAAGAGTGCCTTCGCCTGCTCTGCCAGAGGACGGAGCATGTCCTCGTTAATCTGGCTGGCGCTTCTCCTCAGGAGGCAGAAACCTTGGCCCTGCAGCTTGGGGGCGGTTTTGAGATCGAGCAAAAGCAGCAAACCGAGTATTTCCAGGCAGGAAACGTCCAGGTTCATGCAGCTTCCAGCCTCAAGCAAGAGGTGGAAGAGGCCTGCCGCTGGCTGAAACAGCAGATCAAAGCAGGCATCCCGCCTTCGCAGCTGGTCATAATCGCGAGGCAGCCTGAAAAGTACCGCAATCAGGTGGCTGAAACTTTAGCTGCAATGGGGATCCCCTCGGAGGTTTCAGTTAGGGTTGACAACTCCCAGCTGCCGCCAGTGCTAGCCTGTAAAACTGCTTTAGAGCTTCTGCAGAACAATTGGCGGCGGACAGAGGTTTTGAGCCTCGTCCGGCTGCTATTGGGCACTGAAATTGGTGCTGTGCTGGACCTGCTGAGCAGGGAAGCAAACCTCTTCTGGGGCAGGGACAGATGGCAGGAAATCGTGGAAAAACAGTTTCAGGAAGAGGAGCCGGCGGCTCTCTTCCAAGAGCTCGTGGAACTTGACGGCTCCCAGACCATAGCTGAGCGGTGTGGGAAGCTTTGGCAGCTTGTCAAAAGCAGAACAAAGATCTCAGAACCTGGGGCAGCAGGGCTCTCCCAGGTTCTTGCTTTGAGCAAATTGAAATCGATCTTGGATGAACTGTCTGAACTTGCCAGCTACCTTCCCCAGGAATTGGAGCTTGCAGAGTTTCAGCAGTTGTTCCTCAGGGCAATTGAGGGCAGCTCAAGACAGCTCGCATTGCGCACGCCTCAGCGGGGCACTGGGGTGAGGCTGGTAAATCCTGCTGAGGCCAGAGGTTTGTTTTGGCAAGGCGCAGCAGTGCTGGGGCTTGAGGAAGGCGAATATCCAACTCCTTGGCCTGAGGACTGGTTTTTCTCCGAAAAAATGCGGCAGAGTTTCTCTGCTGCTGGCATAAAGTTGCGAACCCGCTCTGAGATGGCAGGGCGTGAACGGGATTTATTTGAACTTGCCGTGAGCAGGGCTCGACAAGTCCTTCTCCTTTCTTATAAAATCCAAGATGAAGATGGTCAGCAAATCCTGCCCAGTCCGTATTTAATCGAGCTTTTAGAAGGAAAGGATTTCCCACAGCATACTTTTCCCATCTCCCAGCAGTTTCCCACCACTAACCTTCAAATTGCATCAGAACAGGAGCTTGCTTTCTATGCCCAGGATACAAAGAACATAGCCCTGTGGGAAGAATTCCAGAGCAGGCAGCCGCAATTGGCCCGAAATATCCTCAGGGCAAGGTCGCTCCTGGAAAAAAGGAACAGCACCGAGTGGACGGCCTTCGACGGCTACCTGGACAGGCCAGAGGTTGCTGCCAGACTTCCATTTTTAAAAAATCACCACTACAGTACCGGCCAGCTGGAAACATATGCTAAATGCCCCTTTCGTTTTTATTGTCTTGAAATATTAACCCTCAAACCACTTCCGGAGCTTGATGACCAGCTGTCCCCCAAAGATTTGGGCACAGTGCTCCATGAGGTTTTGTCGCAGTTTCTCGAAAAACACAAGGGCGAATTTTTATTCGTTGAAAAACGGACGGCTTATCTGGCTGAGCTGGAGGAGCTGCTAGAGGTCAATTGGCCAGACGACAGAGTGGACTTTTTCGAGAGGATCCAGCAGGAAAAGGCTATGGAGCTTCTCGTTAATTTCCTTGATCAAGAGCTGAAAAGGCAGCAGACTGCAGGCTACAGCATGTCTCCCCGATCTTTAGAGGCTTCCTTCGGTATGAGACAGTCTCCCATGGCGGAGCCCCTGGAGCTTGAGCTGCCGTGGGGCAAAATTTGCATTCGGGGCCGCATTGACAGGCTGGACACCTCGCCAACAGGGGATTTTCTAGTCATTGATTATAAGCTCGGCAAATTGCCTTCTAATGAAGAGTTAGCAGCAGGCGTAAGCCTACAACTTCCTGTCTACCTTTGGGCTGCAGAAAAGATTCTAGGACCTCACAGCAGGCCTATAGGCGCGCTTTTTTACAGTTTGAAAAATGCAAGGTTCCGCGGTTTTTGGCGAGAGGAAGAGAAGATCAAGACAGGCATGAGTTCAAGGGCAAAAAGCTGTTTTCGAGGTGAATGGGACGAAATAATGGAGTGGTTTCGAGGGCAGCTCAGCACGTACTTGGAGCGGATTAATTCAGGCGATTTTCGGGTCTGGCCAGTAGGGGAATGTCCTCCTTTCTGCGAATACAAGACTGTTTGCCGTAAGAATAAGTGGCGCCTGGCCAGAAAGGAGGATGCAAGCCTTGGTGAAAAATAAATTTACCCCTGAACAAAAAAGGGCCATTGAATTGGAAAAGGACCTGGGTGTGGTGGCAGGAGCAGGCAGCGGAAAAACCATGGTTTTGGTAGAGCGGCTGATGAGGCTCCTCCAAAGTGGAAACGCTGATTTTTCCAACATTGTGGCCATCACTTTCACTAATAAGGCAGCTGCGGAAATGAAAGAACGGCTGAGGCAGAAGATTGAAGAGAAAATCTCAGCAGGAGACGATGGAGCAGCCTGGCTTGAGCTGAAAGAGGCGCTGCCCGGAGCGCAGATCAGCACCATTCACAGCCTCTGCGCTCGTCTCTTGCGGGAGAATCCAGATCTGGCCATGGTGGACCCTTTGTTTTCGGTTTTGCCTGAGGATGAAGGAAAACTGCTGCTGCAGGAGGCAGCTGAAGAAAGTCTTCTTGCATTGGCACCGCAAAAACGGGGCCTGGAGCTGCTTTTGAGGGTGTCTCCAAAAGACACCGTTCTGGCCAATCTTTTAGCTCTCTACGAGAAGCTGCGGTCTGAAGCGCTTACGCCGCAGGAGGTTTGTGCCCAAGCACAGCGGGAGATAAAGGAGCGACTGCCTCATTTGCTGCAAGCTGCACAAAGGGCAAATGAGTTAGGAGAAGAGCTTCTAACTTTTCCTGGAACTACACCAAAAAATAAAGCGCAGCTGGCCAGCTTCGCAGCAGCTTGGAAAGAGGCTGCGCCTCTGAGGGAGTGCCTCCTGAGAGGTGACTGCCTGGATTTAGATGGAGAAGCTTTAAAAGCTTTTCTGCGAAGTGGCAGCATAGTAAATAAGAGTGGTAAGCTGCGAGAGCCTGTGGATGCGCTGCAAAAAGCTTTGGAACAGTTGGGCAGTGAAGTGGCAGAGCAGCGGAATGCACAGGTTATTTCCGACTTCTGCCAGCTTGTGGAAAAGCTTGATCAGCTATATGCCAACAGAAAGCTGGAACTGGGAGCGCTGGATTTTGCGGATCTGGAACTTTACGCTTACAAGCTGCTGAAAGATCATCCGGATCTTGCCCAGCGCTATAGGAAGAAGTTTAAATATCTGCTCATTGACGAATATCAGGATACAAGCCGCCTGCAGGACAAGCTGCTGCAGAACCTCTACAGGGCAGGGGAGAACTATTTGTTTGTGGTGGGAGATCCAAAGCAGTCCATCTACCGCTTCCGGGGAGCTGAGGTGGCTGTCTTCGGCGAAACTGTGGAGCGGATTGAATCGGCAGCTGGAGAGAAAATCGAGCTTTTGGACAACTTCAGGACCACAAAAACCTTAATCGATTTTTTCAATCACTTTTTCAGTAAACTTTTCACGGGGGAGATCAGCTACCAAAAGCTCGAAAGCCACAGAGAAACAAAACTGCAGCCAGAACTTCTCCTGACCTTCCCGGAAGAAGGGGCTAAAGCAGAAGAAGGACGAGAAACAGAAGCAGAGCAAATCGCCGGCCGGATTAAAAAAATGGTCCAGGAACAAGAGTTGACAATTGAAACAAAGAGCGGAAGCAGGCCTGTCAGCTGGGGAGATATTGCGCTGCTTTTCAGGAGCACCACAGATCTTTCCATTTACCAGGATGCCCTGGCCAATGCCGGAATTCCCCACTACGTGCTGGGGGGAGGAGGTTATTACGCAAGGCAGGAAGTGCAGGACGTTCTGAACATGCTGCGCTGGATAGAAAACCCCAAAGATCAGGTGGCCCTGGCAGGGATTCTGCGCTCTCCGTTTTTTTCTCTCTCAGATGAAGCCCTCTTTTGGCTCACAAGAGAAGACTCTTTGGATGCCAGTTTGTTTACGGAGGTTCCAGCGGAACTATCAGGCAGCGATCTTGAAGGCTTTATGGAAGCCCGCGCTCTGCTCCCGGAGTTTCTCAAAATGCGCAGCCTGCCCTTAGATCAGCTGATTCAAACGATTCTGGACCGCACAGGCTATAAAATTGCTATTGTTGGAGACTTTTTGGGCAAACAAAAACTGCAGAACCTGGAAAAGCTGGTTCAGCTGGCTAGGCGCTTCGGACAGGGGGGGCTTATGACACCAGGACAGCTTATCGAGCGGGTTGAGCAGTTTTTGGAGCAGGAGGTAAGGGAAGGAGAGGCTCAGGTAGAGAGCGAAGCAGATGATACTGTAAAGCTGCTGACCATCCACAAGTCCAAGGGCCTCGAGTTTCCTGTAGTGGTGGTGCCGGATTTCTCTCGAGGGATCAAGCGCAGCAGTGGCATCTTTTTCATCTGCCGCAACGGCAGTCTGGCACTGAGATGCAATGACATAGACGTAGAAAAGCCAAGCCGCTACCTGGAATTGGAGGCGGAAGAAGATAGGGCTGAGTTTGAAGAGAGCAAGCGAATTTTGTATGTAGCTTTGACCAGGGCTCGTGATCACCTGATCATTTCGAGCCGTGCTGAAAATCCAAAATCAGGCGGTATTGCTGTTCAGACAAGCTGGCTCGGGTGGCTGGGCACAATTTTCGATGTGGAAGACTGGGAAGAAGTTACAGAACCGCTGCCCTACGAAGGCGGTGTCCTTAGAATAACCAGAAACGTTGATCCTGCTCCCGTTATGCACAAGGAGCAGAGCGCACCTAAAACTGAAGCTGAGGAGCTGCCTCTTCTGTTTAACGTTAAGGTTCAGCCAGACCAGATCAGTCCCACCCATCCACCTTTGTCAGCAACTGGATTTATCAACTTCGTCTCCTGTCCCCGGCGTTACTTTTACACCTACCGCTGGCAGGTGGACGAGGCTGCACTAAACCTTTTGGAAGAAGAGCAGGGGGTGGGCCTTGCAGGCTGGCAGCGGGGTCAAATTCTCCACATGGCCTGTGAAAAGTGCATGCCCGATTCAGACCCAGCTGCTCTTTTGCTGGCAGCTTTCAAAGCTTACGGGTTCGAGCCTACTTTGACGCAGCTGGAGGAGCTTTCTGCTGTTCTGAAGCGCTACCAGAGAAATGAGCTCTGCAAGAGATTACAAAACGCACACTCCGAATGGCAGTTTGCTGTGTCTTTGGGTCCGTTTATTCTCGAGGGGTTCGTGGATAAGCTGCTTTTAGGACCAATTCCGCAAGTTGTGGATTTTAAGAGCAACAATATAACTTCGCAGAATGTGCCTCAGCTCACTGATTACTACAGACTTCAGCTTGAGGTATATGCATATGCTGTTCAAAAAATAGTCGGAGCAAAGGAGGTTGAGCTCGCTCTGCACTACTTGGTTCCCGACGAGACAGTTTCCTGGCGCTTCAATGACTGGCAGAAGTTGGAAGAGCAGCTTTTAGACCTGGCTTGGCAGATGGCCCAAGGTCAGGCTGAAGAGGATTTTCCTGCAAATCCACAAAGCTGCAAATACTGCCGTTTTGCGAAATACAAGCTGTGTCCTGAGGCCTTGTCAGAGGAAAAAAATTCTGTTAAGATTAAATCAAGTTGAGGAACGGAGGGAGGCTGTTGGAAGAGCAAACAACAAAATGGGAAAGATGTGCCGAACTGTTTTCTTTTTTGGGAAGTATGGGCAGGGTGCTTGGTGAAGCAGTGATTTTATTGGCGGCAAACAGTTTGTTTGTCCGCTGGTTCTCCCTGACAACAACTCAGGGGCTGGTGGTTTTATTTGTCCTTTATTTCTTTGCTCAAGCGCGGTATGTGTTTGCCGAAATTCAAGTTTATCAAAACCTCAGAGATTTCATTGACCGAGTTGGGGATGGCCCTGGTTTTTGGGATGATGAGTACGATGATTTTGAAGACGAGGAGTTTGAAACTCCTCGCAGGCATCTGACCCCTGTTTACCCGTTTGCAGAGCGGCGGAAGCATGATAATAATACTGACGATCAATAAATGACTGGGGGTTATCCCGTGAAGCGTTACCTCTTGCTGCCTACTCTTTTCATGCTTTGTGCATGCTTTGGCGCAGCGGAAAGCCTTCTCCTCAATCCTGCAGAGCTGCACTACTTTCACGGAGAAGAGATGTTTCCCCTGCGCAAAGTTGCTGAGTTTGCGGGATACCTTGTCCACTACATTCCTGGGGAGATAACCCTCACAAGTCCACAAAAAGAGCTATATATGAACCTCAAAGACGGCTTGCTCGTAGCCAATGGCCACCGAGTTTTTCTGTGGCCTGAGCCCTGTCTAATTGACAGCGTCTGCTATGTGCCAGTGAATTTTCTTCAGGATCACTTGCGGCTGGACGTGAAGTCTGCCCATGGACAGTATGAGATCGTTAAAGCAGCAGAAAACCAGCTTCAGATTAAAAACGAAACTGTAACTTATACCGATCAGTATTTGAATGTTCAGATGCAGTATCCGCAAGTTGATGGGCTACCCCTTGATGTACAAAAGCTTGTGAACTCTGCTGTTGAGGAGAAAGTCACAGCGCTCAAGAAGACGGTGTTCAGCGATCGGGAAGGCCTATTAACCGATCCCCCGCGAATACCGTACGATTACTATCTCAATTACCTAGTGAAGAGGAACCGGGACAATATCTTGAGCATTCTGTTTGAGGATTATTATTTCACAGGGGGAGCTCACGGGATCGGCTACAAGTTTGCTTTTAACTTTGATCTGGAAACAGGCAGGCAGTACACTCTCCCTGACCTTTTTGCTCCAGAAGTTAATTACATTGCTTTCTTAAATGAACAGATAAATGAGCAAATCGCAAAAAGCAATTTCGAGCTGGATTATTATTGGTTTGAGTCCATTGCCCAGGATCAGGTTTTTTATTTCACAGCTGATGCCTTGGTTATCTGTTTTCAGTCTTACGAGATTGCGCCTTATGCAGCAGGTAAACCGGAATTCGCTATTTCTTTTTCCCAGCTGGAAGAAATCCTTCACCCCCGCCTGAGGGAAAGGTTAAAATAATCCTTGACAAAAAAGCGATAGCTTCCTTTTATTCGCAGTAAAAAAGAACAAAAAGCTCTGTAAACCCTTGCAATAATGCGGTTTGCAGAGCTTTCTTTTTTGCCATCTTGATGTTGTATAATACGCCCTTATTTATGATACTCTAAAATTTTTTTAATCTCTGAGGTGCTCATGTACTTTTTCTTCAAATTCAGATCAAAAATCTTTTCTAGTGAACACAAAATTTCATCTCTATAATTAAACACATGAATGTTCTGTTCAATATAGGTACAAGAATACTCGATCAGCGATTCCCTTATTCTTCGGATTGAATATTTTTTACCTAACTTGAATTCAAGTATCCGCAAAATGAGAAGTGCGACAAAACAAACAAGAAAATGTGCATTGATGTGTTCACGTGTTCTAACGAAAATTGGTCTTGTTTTAAGTTCACTTTTGGTAATCTTAAATGAGTCTTCGATTTCCCATAACTGCCTATAAATCTCTCGGATTTCCTGATCAGACAGATGTTTTTCACTGGTTACAATTGAATAATACCCATCGAATTTTTCCTCTTCTTTAATTTTTTCTATATCCAACAATAGGTTAAGCCCATCGGCTATTTCCCCAGTCTTCTTATTAAATTTTATATTTTTCACATATCCTGCAGCCCCAACGCTGGTGGCCCTTGTGTATTTTCCCGGATTAGCGATTAGATCCAGGGCCTTTTTTATGACAAGATCCCGCTCCTTTTCTTGTTTTTTCGCATATTTCTCCGAATAGAACACCAACTGTTTTTGATAGATGGTCATTTTCAGATTCCGTTTTCCTTGGCGGTTTTCCAATTGTATAGTTTTAGCATATATTCGTGATTTGTACTTGACAGTATATTCATCACCATTTTTATCTGTTTCGATAGTTTTTATATACCCATCCGGGTTCAGCACCCATTCCTTAAATTCTTTATCAGCACCTAATACACTTTGTCCATAAACATAGCCATCATACCCTCGGGAATCATCATCATTTACTCCTGCAAGAAAAGCTGTATTATCGCTAGTGTTTAGCCCTCTATCCGCTACAACAATAATCCGTTCAAGATTATAATCTCTTTTAACTCTACGAATGAGTGGAAGTAGTGATTTCTTTTCGCTTTCAGCTCCCGAAAAGGTGTTAAAAGCCATAGGAATACCGTTTGAGTCCATCAAAAGACCCATTTGAACTATAGGATCTGGGCGGTGCTCTTTAGATGGTCCTTTTTTCCGTAATCCCTTTTTGACTAAATTCCCATCGTCATCATATTCGTCCTCATCATCATACGGAATTTCAAAGTAATAGTTTGTAACATCGTAATAACCTAGCTTCCCGTCACGGCCAATAGTTTTACAAATTTGTTCGTGCAAAAATTTTTGAAGAGGTTCGGAGTAAGCAGCGAAATGATCAAGAGAGCGGTATACGTCATCAAGTGAAAAGTCGTATTTATCAAAGAAGAAATCACGCTTTTCAAAATCACGTTTTTTGGAACCGGGGAATAAAATCCTTCTGAAAACGAGAAGACTGAAGATGCTGTTAAGGTTGTAGTCTATGTTAAGGTGTTTTTGTTTGTTTTGGAAAAATTTATTGATGCCAAGGAGAGAGTAAATACGCTTTGGAATAGCATATCCCAAGTTTTTTCTACAGTTTTCGTTGTCAGCAAGATTTTTTTCGATGTCAATTTCTATTTTCTTTCTGGCATAATTTTTCGCATTTCGTTCTTTAGCGATTGCTTTGAAGTGAGCAATAGGGTCGTCGTAAATTTTTTCTAGTTCATCAAGATAACCGATTTTTTCAATAGTCTTATGTTTAACTTTGCCGTTGATGCGGTACCCATGGACGAAAGACAGGAATATCCTACCGTTGCTTCCTTTACTTTGTTTAAGGAAAATAGTAATCACCTCCACGGGATAATTATAGCATATTATACAACATTAGACAACATCAAAATCCAAAAATATTGACATAAAAAAAGCCCGAAAAATCGGGCTTTATAGCATGTTTTTTATTAATGTAGCTGCGAGACAACCG
>LFTB01000086.1:0-20018 GCA_001512905.1 Clostridia bacterium DTU084
AGCCGTATATGAGGCCCATACGTACGGTTCTGTGGGAGGGACGACGCTGCGAACTAGTCGCAGCGTCTACCTGCCCGATGCTACCATTTGCCGCTGGCGCCGCCGCCACCGGAACCGCCGCCGCCAAAGTTTCCACCACCAAAGCCGCCACCGCCGCCGAAACCTCCGCGGCCGCCGCCAAAGCCACCCGGATCGGAGCGAGGGCCGCCGCCAATCCAGAAAGGCGGAACACCAGTTTTGTTTTTCGGGCCGTCTTTGGTGCCTCGTCCTTTCCTGGGCCAGGAAGAGATGATGAGGATGGCCACAATGAGCCAGAAGATTAACTCCCAGTAATCGACTTTCTTCTCTTTTGTGCTGGCCTCAGAACTGCCGCCTAGTTTGATGGAAACCTGTCTGATGATTTCCTTGATCCCCTGGGCGTATGCGCCGTGCTGGAAAGCGGGGGCAGCGATCTGGCTGATGAGCTTCCCTGCAAAGGCATCTGGAATATCCCCCTCAAGGCCGTAACCCACTTCAATGCGCACTTCTCTCTCGTTTGGTGCAATCAAAAGGAGAAGTCCCCGCTCTTCTTCTTTGGTGCCAATGCCCCAGGCTTCGAAAAGTTCCACAGCATACTCTTCAATTGTTCGCTCTCCTAAAGAGGGTACAGTTGCCACTACCATCGTGGCTCCAGTTTCCTTCCACAGGGTGTGAAGCTGCTGTTCGATTTGCTCTTCTTCTACTGCAGAGAGAAGTTTGGCATAGTCATTGAAAAGCTTTTCCCGTTTAGGCAGCTCATTTGCGAAAGCAAATTGCAGCAAGAGCAGAACGATCAGTAACCACAAGTATTTACGCACAACATCTAGCTCCTTCGTTTAGAATTCAACCTTCGGTGTTTGGCGAGCTTCAGGACTTGCTTCCCACATTTGTTTGGCTGTAAGTCCTTTGATGGAGGCGACTATGCTGCCGGGGAAAACGCGAATGGCAACGTTGTACTCCCGGACAGCGTCATTATATCTTTTGCGAGCAACAGCAAGGCGGTTTTCGCTGCCAGCCAGCTCATACTGAAGATTAGTGAACTGCTCGCTTGCTTTCAGATCCGGGTAATTCTCTACAACCACAAGTAATCTTGAGAGAGCCTGATCCAGCTGGTTGTTTGCTTCCATTTTCGCTTCTGGAGTTGCTGCACCGGCAAGCCTGCTGCGAGCTTCTGCAACCGCTTCAATAGCAGCTTGCTCGTGCTTTGTATAACCCTTCACAGTTTCTACGAGATTTGGGATCAAGTCGCTTCTGCGCTGCAGCTGATTGTCCACTTCAGCCCAGCTGTTGTTTACTGCTTCCTCTTTTCGGATGAAATTGTTGCTGATGCTGATGAAGGCAGTGAAAAGAATCAAGACGACAACAAGAATGCCAATGAGCCAACCTAAACTTTTTTTCACAGAAATCCTCCCCCTTTGGAATAATTATAATATAGCTTGCAGCAGGTTACAAGTGCAGATGAGAAAAAGGAGGCTGGGCAGGTTGTAAATTGCAGCGTCTTGCAATATAATTAGGAAAACGTGTGAAAAAACTGCCGTTGGGATGTGAACAGCGGGTGCACTGACTAAAAAGCAGTTGTTTCGCAAAAAAGGAGATAGAGAAAGTGAAATTTAAAATCAAAGATCCCGTCAGTGCCCTGACCCATTTCGGGGGAGCCTTAATGAGCGTCGCAGGATTAGTGTTTTTGATAATCAAGGCAACTGGCTACTCCATTTGGCACGTGGTGTCCCTGACCACCTTTGGAGTGAGTTTAATCCTGCTTTATACGGCAAGTACAGTTTATCACGCAGTGATCACCAGCAAACGCTGGGAAAAACTGCTGAGGAAAATCGATCACATGATGATCTTCGTTTTGATTGCTGGCTCGTACACTCCCATCTGCCTTCTTGCCCTGCGGGGCCCCTTGGGCTGGAGCCTGTTCGGCAGTATCTGGGGCCTGACCATCGCCGGGCTCGTGATGAAGGCAGTCTGGCTATCCGCGCCCAGGTGGCTTTCAACAATAATCTATGCAGTTATGGGCTGGCTTATCTGTATTGCGATCGTACCCTTCAGCCAGGCGGTATCTAGTGCAGGGGTTGGTCTGCTTTTCGGCGGCGGCCTGTTTTACAGCTCAGGCGCTGTCATCTACGGCCTGAAATGGCCAAATTTAAAAGGATTTGGCTTCCATGAACTGTTCCACGTTTTGGTTTTAGGCGGGAGCATCTGCCACTATATCATGATGTATCGATACCTCATGCCTTAATCTTTTTCAAAACCGAGCGAGCGTGAAATGTTTACACGGAATGTTTCATTCAGGCATCATGTCTGAAGCGGGGAGGAGCTATGGACAAGCACAATAAGGAAAAACTATCAACCATAAGCAGAACGCTGCGCATCCTGGCCCTTCTCTCCCATGTAGGAATAACTATGGCAGCATCGGTAGCGGCAGGCGTCCTGCTGGGAAGATTTCTAGACGATTTGTTAGGCACCACACCCTGGCTGCTGTTGGTTTTTTCTTTGCTGGGTGTAGGAGCTCCAATCAAGGTTTTGCTCAACATTTCAGAAGACAAGAAGTGAACATGGTTCTCTTCCTTGAAAACATAGCCTTCTGTGCACCCTCTTCAGCTGATGTACCCTCAAAATTAATCTATAATCACTTGTGGCACCCATTCTCAGCCCGTTTAAGCCTAAAATCGGGGCAATTTACCGATGTTTCCAAATTTTTCTTTCCAACTTGACATCTTTTGGCACGACAGCTATCATAAAGAAGATGTAGGAGGTGAAAAAGGCATGTCAGCGTTTGTACAAGGGCTACAAATAACTGTGCTAGGGATAGGAATAGTGCTCTTAGCCCTCTGGGGGCTTTCTTTGGTGGTTGATCTTATGTCAAGATTTTTGGAAAAAGGCTCAAATATTGAAGCAGGAGCTGAATCTGAGGAAATTGCAGTGGTAACAGCTGCGATTTCAGCAGTAATCCCTCCAGAGCGGATTAGGGCTATTGATATTAAAAGAATATAGAGGAGGATGCAAAGATGAGAAAATTCATCGTCACAGTGAAAGACAAAAAATACGAGGTTTCAGTGGAGGAAGTAGGCGGACAACCTCAAGAAGCTGCAGCAGAACCTGTAGAGGTGAAAGCAGAAGCACCAGAGGTTCAGCAGCCAGCTACTTCAGGCGGCGAAGCAGTTAAAGCGCCACTTGCTGGCACTATTCTTTCTGTAAAGGTAAATGTAGGAGATAAAGTGGAGGCGGGGACAGTGCTTGTGACGCTGGAGGCACTGAAGCTTGAAAATGAAGTTCCTTCACCCCGTGCTGGTGTGGTGAAGGCAGTGCTGGTGACGCCAGGGCAGACTGTCTCAACTGGTGACCCGCTGGTCGAGTTGGAATAGCGAGGGATACAAAATGTGGCAGCAGTTTATAGATTTTTTCCGATCCACAGGCTTCACTGGAGTCACCTGGCAGCACTGTGTAATGTATATAATCAGCTTTGTTTTGATTTACCTGGCAGTAAAAAAAGAGTACGAACCTTTGCTTTTGATTCCCATCGGTTTTGGAATGCTGCTCGCCAATCTTCCCTTTGCCAATTTGATGGAAGAAGGCGGACTTCTTTATTGGCTCTATCAAGGTGTGAAGCTGGGCATCTACCCACCCTTGATTTTTTTGGGCGTGGGAGCCTTGACAGACTTCGGCCCCTTAATTGCAAATCCTAAAAGCTTGCTTTTGGGAGCTGCAGCCCAACTTGGCATCTTCGTTACCTTCTTAGGCGCCATCCTCCTCGGCTTTACCATGCCTCAGGCCGGTTCCATCGGCATCATTGGCGGCGCAGATGGACCTACTGCCATTTTCCTGGCATCGAAATTGGCGCCAGAGCTGTTAGCACCAATTGCTGTTGCAGCATATTCTTATATGGCGTTGGTACCTATCATTCAGCCGCCTATCATGCGAGCTCTAACCACAAAGAAAGAGCGCAGCGTGGTTATGGAGCAGCTGCGGCCTGTGAGCAAAACCGAGCGCATTGTCTTTCCAATAGTAGTGACACTGCTGGGTGTGCTTTTGGTTCCTTCAGCAGCAGCTCTGATCGGCTGTTTGATGCTTGGCAATCTCTTTCGGGAGTCCGGAGTCACAGAAAGGCTTTTCAAGACAGCTCAAAACGAGCTCATTAATATTGTCACGATCTTTTTGGGAGCCACAGTTGGCGCTACTGCCAATGCAGAGATTTTTTTGAGCACAGGCACCCTGAAGATCATCGTGCTGGGCCTTATTGCTTTCTCTTTCAGCACTGCAGGCGGCGTTCTTTTCGGCAAGCTGATGTATAAATTAACTGGCGGCAAAGTGAATCCTTTAATCGGTGCTGCTGGAGTGTCAGCTGTGCCTATGGCTGCCCGGGTTGCCCATAAGGTGGGGCAGGAAGAGAATCCAAGCAACTGGCTCTTAATGCACGCCATGGGTCCCAATGTTGCAGGTGTAATAGGCTCCGCTATTGCAGCGGGTATCCTTTTGGCTACGTTAGGTTAGGGAGGTCATAAGATGAAGGTCGGGATTACCGAAACACTGCTTCGTGATGCTCACCAGTCACTATGGGCGACCCGCATGAATACTGGGGACATGCTTAAGGTTGCAGAGCCCATGGATGAGGCTGGCTACCACGCAATTGAGGCTTGGGGAGGAGCAACTTTCGATGCCTCTTTGCGCTTTTTAAATGAAGACCCTTGGAGCAGGCTTGCAAAACTGCGGGCTTATTTTAAAAACACGCCCCTGCAGATGCTTCTGCGCGGGCAGAACCTTTTGGGTTACCGCCACTATCCTGATGACGTTGTGGAATATTTTGTGAAGAAATCTGTGGAAAACGGCATCAAGATCATGCGGATCTTCGACGCCCTCAATGACGTTCGGAACATGGAAGTGGCAATGCAGGCTGCCAAAGAAGCAGGCGCCCATGTACAGGCATGTGTTGTCTATACAACAAGCCCAGTCCACAATGTGGAAAGCTTCGTGCAGACTGCACTGGAATTGAAAAACAAGGGTGCAGACTCTATCTGCATCAAAGATATGGCAGGACTCTTAACTCCCAAAGTTGCATATGAGCTGGTGAGCAAAATGAACAGCGAAGTTGGGCTGCCAGTAGAGCTGCACAGCCACTACACAAGCGGCATGGCAGGTATGGCTTACCTGAAAGGGGTGGAGGCAGGCGCTGCCATTATCGACACCGCTCTCTCTCCACTGGCCTTCGGCACCTCGCAGCCTGCCACAGAAACCATGGTAGTGGCACTAGAAGAGCTAGGCTATAAGACAGGGATCGATCTGAAAAAACTCTCTGGTGTCGCTGAAGAAGTTCGCAGCTGGCAAAACGGTTACAGTGATGTCGCTGCACCTGTGAGTATGGACACAGATGTCTTGGTATATCAGGTGCCTGGCGGAATGCTTTCAAACCTCAGAAACCAGCTGAAACAGCAGGGTATGCTGGATAAATTGCCAGAAGTATTAGCTGAAATCCCCAGAGTCCGGGAAGATCTCGGCTATCCGCCGCTGGTGACACCCATGAGCCAGATCGTCGGGACACAGGCTGTCTTCAACGTGCTCACAGGGCGGTATAAGGTCAAGTCTAAAGAGATTCGCGATTACGTCAAAGGCTACTACGGCAG
Source organism: Clostridia bacterium DTU084 (assembly GCA_001512905.1). GTDB lineage: Bacteria > Bacillota > DTU084 > DTU084 > DTU084 > DTU084. Next base: position 5,640 of record LFTB01000086.1, read on the forward strand.
GCCTCCAGCTCCCATCTCAGAAGAGCTGAAAGCGCAGATCCTCGAGCCAGGTGAGGAGCCTCTCACAGTAAGGCCTGCAGAGCTCCTTGAGCCTGCAGTGGAGAAGGCTCGGTCTGAGATCAAGCAATATCTGCAGCGGGATGAAGATGTGCTGACATACCTCCTCTTCCCAGAGGTTGCAATGGAGTTCTTCAAGAAAAGACAGTAGCCATGCGGGAAGTTGAAATCTACACAGACGGTGCCTGCTCTGGCAATCCAGGGCCAGGAGGCTGGGGCGCTGTGCTGTATGCAGGCGGCCACAAAAAAGAACTCTATGGCGGCGAACCTTATACAACCAACCAAAGGATGGAGATCACAGCTGCCATCGAGGGCCTCAAGGCTCTGCGGGTTCCCTGCCAGGTGAAGCTGTACAGCGACAGCGCCTACCTCATCCGGGCATTTAGCGAAGGATGGCTCATCAACTGGCAGCGGAACGGCTGGCTGACCCAAAACAAAGGTCAGGTGAAGAACAAAGAGCTCTGGCAGGAGCTGTTGGCAGTTGCTGCACCTCACAATATAACCTGGATCAAGGTGAAAGGCCACAGCGGAAACCCTGGCAACAACAGGGCAGACCAGTTGGCAAGAAAAGGCATCAAGCAGCAAAAAGCAGGGAACTGATCCTTGCTTTTTGCTGCAGAGAAGAGTAAAATATTAACAACAATAATTGCTTCGGGGTCGGTGTAAGTCCGAACCGGCGGTATAGCCCGCGAGCTCTCTGAGCTGATCTGGTGAAATTCCAGAGCCGACAGTTAAAGTCTGGATGGGAGAAGCAATGCGCTTTTTTGTTTCCAAATCCCCGAAGAGGGGATTTTTTTCTTTGGTGGTGAATAAATGCAGGACAAAAAGTACATGGAAAGGGCGCTGGAATTGGCCCGCAGGGGCCGGCCGTGGCCCAATCCCTTTGTGGGAGCTGTGGTTGTCAAAGACGGGGAAATTGTAGGCGAGGGCTATCACCCCAAAGCAGGCGAAAGCCACGCTGAAGTATATGCTCTTGCGGCTGCTGGGGAAAGGGCCCGGGGAGCAACCTTGTACGTGACCTTGGAGCCCTGCTGCCATACAGGCCGTACTCCTCCCTGCACAGAGGCAATTCTCAGCGCAGGAGTTGCCAGGGTTGTGGTGGCGACAGCCGATCCTAACCCCTGCGTCTGCGGTCGCGGCCTCGAAAGGCTGAAGCAATCAGGTCTTGAGGTGGAAGTGGGGGTGCTTTCCCAAGAGGCAAGACAGCAGAACGAAGTTTTCTTCCACGCCATGGAAAAGAGGCGTCCCCATTTCACGCTGAAGCTGGCCCAAAGCCTCGATGGGAAAATAGCCACCAAAACAGGCGCTTCCCGCTGGATCACAGGCAAAAAGGCAAGGGAATGGGTCCACCAGCTCCGGGACCGCAGCCAGGCCATTATGGTGGGAAGCGGCACTGTGCGGGCAGATGACCCTCTCCTCAACACGAGGCTGCCTGAAGGACACGATCCCATTCGGATCATCGTGGACACAGAAGCAAGCCTTTCTCTTGAGGCGAGACTTTGGACTGTGGCCTCTCCTGTGATCGTGGCAGCAGGAGAAGGCGCGCCATGGAGCCGGGTGGAAGGCCTCAAAAGGCGAGGAGCCCAGGTTCTGCTTCTGCCGCGAAAGGAAGGGAAAGTGGATCTTAATGCCCTTAGCGCTGCCCTTTTCGAAGAAGGGATCACAGACGTTTTAGTAGAAGGGGGCGCTGCTCTGGCAGGAAGCATGCTTTCCCAAGGGCTAGTAGACAAATTCTACCTTTTTGTTGCCCCGATGGTGATAGGGGGCCAGGCGGCGCCAGGCGCTATCGGCGGCCCAGGATGGGACAACCTGGAAGAGTGTCCCAGATTTCGCCTGGAATCCAGCCGGCAAATAGGAATAGATCTCTTGTTAACCCTTTATCCGGAGGTGAGAGGGTGTTTACAGGCATAGTGGAAGAAATCGGGGTGGTCCGGGGGATCAAAAAGGGCGTTGAAGCAATCACGCTGCAGATCCAAGCTAGCTTTACCCCCCAGCTGGAGTTTGGGGAGAGCGTTGCAGTCAACGGCACCTGCCTCACAGTGGAAGCAAAGGCAGGTGACGATTTTCAAGCTCAGGTCATGCCCCAGACCTTCCGCCACACAAACTTAAGCCAGCTGCAGCTTGGCAGCAGGGTAAACTTGGAGCGGGCCTTACGGCTGGACTCGAGACTCGGCGGACATATTGTCCAGGGGCACGTAGATGGGGTGGGGAGGATCTTGAGCAGCTTCACAGAAAGCAATGCTGTGGTGCTCTGGATCAGCCTCCCTGAGGAACTGGAGCCATACGTCCTCCTCCACGGCTCCATTGCAGTGGACGGAACTTCCCTCACCATCTCAGCTCTGGAGGCAAATAGATTTGCAGTCTCTTTGATTCCCCACACCCGGGGGCAGACGATTTTAGGCGAGAAGCGGGTTGGGGAGCTAGTTAACCTGGAAGCAGATGTGTTGGGCAAATATGTGGAGAAATTACTGACAAAGAAGGAAAACACGGGCTTGACCCTTGAGAAGCTAGCCCGTTTCGGCTTTGTCTGAAAGGGGAGAGGGAAAATGGCATTTGCAAAAATTGAGGAGGCCATCGCTGCCATTGCTAGAGGCGAGATGATCATAGTGGTGGACGATCCTGACCGGGAAAACGAAGGGGATTTGATCATGGCGGCAGAGCTGGTGACGCCAGAGGCCATAAACTTCATGATCACCCACGCCAGGGGGCTGGTCTGTGCCCCTATGACTGCCCAGAGGCTCAAGGAGCTGGACCTGCCTCAGATGGTGAGTGAAAACACAGACAGCAAGGAAACTGCTTTCACCGTTTCTGTGGACCTGAAAGCCGGCATCACAACCGGCATCTCAGCCCATGAGCGGGCAGCCACCATCAGGGCTTTGGTAGACCCCAAAACGAAACCAGAGGATCTGGCAAGACCAGGCCACGTCTTTCCCCTGCAGGCCAAAGAGGGCGGCGTCCTGAGACGGGCAGGCCATACTGAGGCAACAGTGGATCTGGCGCGGCTGGCAGGCCTCGCTCCTGCAGGGGTCTGCTGCGAGATCATGAACCCTGATGGAACTATGGCAAGGCTCCCTAAGCTTGAGGAGTTTGCGAAAAAGCATAACCTTTTAATGATCACCATTGCAGATCTGATTGCCTACAGAAGGAAAAAGGAAAAGCTGATCGAAAGGGTGGCAGATGTCGCCTTGCCGACAAAGTGGGGGCAATTCCGGGCTATTGCCTACGAGAGCAAACTTGATGGAGAGTGCCACCTGGCTCTCATCAGAGGCGAGCTGCCGCCGAAGGAACCTACTTTGGTGCGGATGCACTCTGAATGCCTTACCGGGGATGTTTTCCACTCCTACCGCTGCGACTGCGGCGATCAGCTGGATTTGGCCATGTCTGCCATCGCCAAAGAAGGGGCAGGGATTTTAGTCTACATGCGCCAAGAGGGCAGGGGAATTGGCCTTGCCAACAAACTGCGGGCATACGCCCTGCAGGAGCAGGGCCGGGATACAGTGGAGGCAAACCTGGAGCTGGGCTTTCCGGCGGATCTCCGGGATTACGGCATTGGCGCCCAGATCCTGGTGGATTTGGGCGTGAAAAAGCTCCGCCTTCTGACAAACAATCCCTTCAAGATCAAGGGCCTCGAAGGCTATGGCCTTGAGGTTATCGAGCGGGTGCCTTTGGAGATCACGCCCAGGCCGGAGAACAGGGACTATCTGTGCACCAAAAAAGAGAAGCTGGGCCATTTGCTGACAACAAAGGAGGAATGTTAAAATGCATGTTAAAGAGGGAAAACTCCTTGCTGAAGGGCTGCGCTTTGGCATTGTGGTGGGAAGGTTCAACGAGTTTATCAGCAGCAAGCTCCTGGGCGGAGCATTGGATGCCCTGCGCCGCCACGGCGCAGACACAAAGGAAATTCAAGTTGCCTGGGTGCCTGGAGCGTTTGAGATCCCCCTTGCGGCCAAAAAAATGGCCCAAAGCGGGAAGTTCGATGCAGTGATCTGCCTGGGGGCTGTAATTCGCGGCAGCACGCCCCATTTCGACTACGTGGCCTCTGAAGTGGCCAAGGGAGTGGCGCAGGTGGCTCTTACAACAGACGTGCCCACTATTTTCGGCGTCTTAACTACAGATTCCATCGAACAGGCAGTTGAGCGGGCAGGCACAAAGGCTGGCAACAAGGGTGCAGAGGCTGCAGTCAGCGCCATTGAGATGGCAAACCTCCTGCGGGAGCTGGAATAGAAGGGGCTTGATCCCGGGCACAATACAAGGGAAGTAAACCAGGGAGGGATGCCCCATGACAGATATTTATTGTGGAGTCGAGGAATGTAAGTGGAATAAAGAAGGACACTGCTCGAGGGACGTAACCCGGGTGGATTCCAACACCCCATATGCAACTGCAACTGAGGTTGTAAATTGTATGAGCTTCACCCTTCCTGATGAAGGGGAGTAGGGGGAATTGGATTGACGAGTGCGGGCAAGGTTCGAACCTTGCCCGTTATTGTAGGAGGTGGATGCAATGACTGAAACAGCAGTTTTTGAGGAAATGAAAACGCAGCTTGCCAGAAAGACAAACAAGGGCAGGGTAGTGATTATCGGCGCTGGGGCTGTTGGCGCCACCTACGCTTTCAAGCTTATGAACAGCGGCCTTGTTTCCGAGATTTCCATTATCGACATCGACCAAAAGCGCGCTGAAGGAGAGGTAATGGACCTCAACCACGGCGCTTCTTTTGTCCCGCCGGTGCGGATCTGGGCAGGGGATTATGCAGACTGCCGTGAAGCTGATCTTGTGGTGATCACAGCAGGCGCAAAGCAGAAGCCAGGCCAGACCCGCCTAGAGCTTGTGGAGGCAAACTACAGGATTTTCCAGGAGATGATCCCGAAAATCACAAGCTACACCAGAGAGGCGATTCTGCTCATCGTCACCAATCCAGTTGACGTGATGACTTACATAGCCTACCGCCTGTCAGGCCTTCCACGCGGACAGGTATTAGGCTCAGGCACAGTCCTTGACACTTCCCGCTTCCGGTACCTCCTCAGCCAGCACTGCAATCTGGATCCCCGCAATGTCCACGCCTACATAATCGGCGAACACGGCGACAGCGAAGTTGCAGTCTGGAGCCTGGCCAACATAGCAGGGATGCGGCTTTCTGAATACTGCCCCTGCTGCGAAAGGCACTGCATGTTTGAAGAGAGGGATGAAATCTTTCAGCAGGTGAAAAGAGCTGCCTACGAGATCATCGAGCGGAAAGGCGCCACGTACTATGCAGTGGCACTGGCCATGCAGGAGATCACTGAAGCAATTTTGCGCAATCAACACTCTGTGCTCACAGTTTCGTGCTATTTGGAAGATTACTTTGGGATTTCGGATCTCTGCCTCAGCGTGCCTGCTGTAGTGGCGAGAGCTGGTGTGGAGCGGGTCTTTCCCTTGGAGTTGAGTCAAGAAGAAAAAGAACAGCTTTTGAACTCTGCGCAGGTGATTGGACAGACCATCAAGCAGCTGGGACTTTGAGGCGGGGCAGGAGCCCCGCTTTTTTAAAGTCAACAGGGCACCCGAGCCTGCCTCCCAAAGGAGGATAATCTAACCGCTTGTAGAAATATAAAGGGTAGAAAGTTTCCAAGATTTGGGTCAAGGGAGGCGGGGGCCATTCGAGTTTTAATTGTAGACGACAACCAAGAGCTCTGCCGCAAAATTGCTGAAGCCCTGAGGGCTGATTCCTCTTTTACTGTGGCAGCAATGGCATTCAATGGCCTTGAAGCCCTGGAAATTCTGGAAAAACAAGAGGTCGATCTGATCCTTTTGGATCTCATCATGCCTTATTTGGACGGCCTGGGAGTAATGCACAAGCTGAAGGAGAAGCAGTGGCCAGGTAGGGTCGTGGTCATAAGCGCTTTAGGCTCTGAAGAAATGGTTCAGCTGACATTTTCCCTGGGCGCTTCTTATTATTTAATCAAACCCTTTACCATGGAAACTCTCCTCAGCAGGCTGAAGATGTTCGCCGGCAGAGAAACAGAAAGGGAAGAGAAGCCGGTTAGTGCCCAGCAGGAACCGGACCTGAAGCTGGATCAGGCCATTTCGGAGCTGCTCAATCAGGTGGGAGTCCCCCCTAATTTCAAAGGCTACCTGTACTTGCGGGACTGCATTAAACTGGTGGCCAAGGATTTCGACCGCCTAGGGAGCATCATGAAGACAGTATATCCAGTTGTGGCTGAAAAATACAATACCACCCCCCAAAAAATAGAGCGCACCATTCGCCATGCGCTGGAAGTTACCTGGGAACGGGGCAACCTGAAGGTGCTGAACGAGCTTTTCAGCAATACCATCGATGCAGACCGGGGGAAAGCCACAAACACGCTCTTTATTGCAAAGTTGGCTGACGAGATCAGGTTAAAGTTTTCTCTCAGCTAGCGGAAGGGGAATTAGATGCAAGTTAGAGGGAGAGTGCGCCTTGACCGCCGCACGAAAAAACTAGTTGGACGCCTCGGGCCCGGAGAGATCGCTGTCATCGAGCATCAGGATTTGGATGAGGTGGCTGCAGAATCCTTAATTGAGGTCAGTCCTCGTGCCATAATCAACGCAAAAGAGTCTATCAGCGGCAGGTACCCAAATCCAGGGCCTGCCTTAGTGCTGGCGGCTGGGATTCCCATTTTAGACAACGTGGGGGAAGAAGTTTTCCGTCTGGAAGAAGGCCAGCTCATTGAGATCATTGGCGAAGAGGTTTTTTGCGACGGCAAGTTAATTGCCCGTGGTGTGGAGCTTACTGCAGAATCCGTGCAGGAAAAGATGGCAGAAGCCCGGGCCAGTTTAAGCCAGGAACTGGACAAATTTGTGCAGAACACCCTGGAGTACGCCAAAAAAGAGAAAGACCTCATCATTGGGGGCTTGGAAGTTCCCGCTGTGAAGACAGAATTTCGGGATAGACAAGTTTTGATTGTTGTGCGGGGACAGCACTACAAAGAAGACCTCTTGGCCATTCGCTCGTACATCAACGAAATGCAGCCTGTGATCGTGGCTGTGGATGGCGGAGCAGATGGCCTGATGGAGCTCGGCTACCGCCCGGATATGATCGTCGGCGACATGGATTCGGTAAGCGACCGGGCTCTGTGCTGCGGCGCAGAGCTGGTTGTCCACGCCTATCCAGACGGCAGGGCGCCGGGGCTTGAGAGGGTGAAGAAACTAGGCCTTCAGGCCAAGACCTTCGCTGCCTCAGGGACCAGCGAAGATATTGCCATGCTTTTGGCTTACGAGAAAGGTGCATCCCTCCTCGTTGCTGTGGGCACCCACTCCAATATGATCGACTTTCTGGAAAAGGGCAGGCCTGGCATGGGGAGCACCTTCTTGGTGCGGCTGAAAGTGGGATCTATTTTGGTTGATGCCAAGGGCGTCAGCCGTCTATATCGCGGCGGCATGCGGGCTAAATATTTTTTCCAGCTCACCGCTGCAGCCCTCCTGCCCTTTCTGCTTGTGGTGGGTCTTTCTGAACCATTGCGGCAAATTGGCAGGCTGCTGTGGATGAAGTTTAGAATCATGATCGGTTTTTAAGGTGGAGTTAGAATGATTATCGATTTTCGCTATCATATCGCATCTTTGGCTGCAGTTTTCCTGGCACTGGGTTTGGGGATCTTGATCGGCAGCAGCTTGTTGAGCGACGAAAAGCTCTATGAGCAACAGGGTAAATTAGTGGATCGGTTGGAAGCTGATCTGGCAAGCCTGCGGCAGGATAAGCGGAATCTGGAGGAAGAAATAGTCAGCCTCGAGCTCGCCTTAAAGCGGGAAGAGCAGTTCGGGCAGGCAGCCCTGCCCCTTCTGACCCGAAACAAGCTCACAGGCCAGAGGCTGGCCATTGTCCAGCTCACCCAGACAACAGTATCCTCGGAAGTATCAGCACTGAAAAACTGCCTCCAGCAGGCAGGGGCTGAGGTCATTTCCACAACTTCCCTTTTGCGGTACAGCGACGATGAACAATTAGCCGAAGTCTTGGAGAGCGAAGGGGACAGTATGGAACAATTGATCAATCACCTCGCCCAGACCCTGGCCATGGGGTTGGGGAGAGAGGGGCTCGCACCCCTTGAGAGGTTAGGCTATCTGCAGCTGGGCGGGGACTACCACCTGCCTGTGCAGACTGTGATTTTATATTTGGGCAACGTCACAGTCCCCAAGGAGGTTGCCACTTCCCTGGTGCAGGCCTGCTCGGAGTACCAGGTCAGGGTGGCAGCTGTGGAAAATTCCGGAGCACCTTCTTCTTCCCTTTCGGAAAAAGGGATTTTAATGGTGGACAACATCGACCAGACCAGCGGCAAGGTGGCTTTGATTTATGCTCTGGCCACAGACGGCCTGGGACATTTCGGAATCAAGGAAGGGGCTCAGGCATTTCTCCCTGAGCTCGGAAAACAGGAGCAGTGAAGATGAAGACAGCGGCTATTATTCCTGCCTATAACGAGGAGGACCGCATCGGCGATACTTTGGCTGCTTTGAAAAAGGTATCTGGGATCGACAGGATCATCGTAGTTGACGACGGCTCCCAGGATCGGACAGCGGAAATAGCCAGAGCGGCCGGCGTTGAGGTTATCGCCCTGGAAAAGAATCAGGGCAAAGGGCAGGCGCTGCGGGCAGGCATCTGTGCAGCCCGCCAGATGGATGTTTTGCTCTTCCTCGACGCAGACTTGGGAGCTTCAGCTCAGGAAGCTGCGAAACTCCTGCATCCTGTGGAAGAAGGCTGGGCAGACATGACCATCGCCCGCTTTCCGCCTGCAAAGAAAAAAGGCGGCTTTGGCCTGGTGAAAAAGCTTGCCCAGTGGGGGATTCAAAAGGCCACGGGATTGCGCATGGAAAGCCCCCTCAGCGGCCAGAGGGCAATGCGGCGGGAGGTTATTGACAAGCTAGGCGGGCTTGCCCACGGCTTTGGCGTTGAGGTTGCCCTCTCCATCGATGCTTTCCGGGCTGGGTTTAGGTTGAAAGAGGTGCCTGTGAACATGTACCACGCTGAAACAGGCAGAAACCTGGCAGGCTTCCTGCACAGGGGAAAACAGTTCATGGCAGTGCTTGAGGTGCTGCTGATGCGGCTGATCTTCAAGCAAAAGGAGTGAGGGGATGGAGGCGGCAATTCTATTTGTCTTGGGAGGTCTTTTTACCCTGCTTGTCAGGAGCTTGTGGCTTGGCATGCTGAAAAACTGCGGCCTTGTGGCCCTCAACTACCAGCAAAAAGAGATCCCGGTGAGCTCCGGGCCTCTTTTTTTGGGCAGCACAACCTTTGCCCTTTGGCTGGGGGAGCTGGTGGGGATCTCTTCTCTTTCTGACCGTTTTTCCTTTCTATTTCTCCTGGCAGCTCTGGTGCTGTTGGGCTTTATTGACGACTGCCTTGGAGGGAAGGATGCCAAGGGCTTTCGCGGCCATTTCCGCAGCCTTTTCCGCGGCCAGCTCACAACTGGCGGCATGAAGGCAATTGCCGGCGGCTTTTTTTCCTTGGTAGTAGCCACAACTTTAGCAGAAGAGCCCGCCCGGATTTTGCTGGCAGCGCTTTTGATTGCCTTCTCTGCAAACACGCTGAACCTTTTGGATCTGAGGCCTGGACGGGCTCTGAAGTCTTTTTGGCTGGGCAGCATCCTGCTCCTTTGGACACGAGGCGGCAACTTGCCACTATATCCCCTTTTGGGGGCGTCGGTCATCTGGGCACCGGCTGATTTTAAGGGCCGGGCCATGCTGGGAGACTCCGGCGCCAACTGCCTGGGTGCAGCTTTAGGCTACAGCCTGGCTGTCAGTTTAAGTTTGCCCTGGCAGCTTGCAGTTGTACTTTTTCTCTTGCTCTTGAACCTCATCAGCGAAAAATATTCTTTCAGCGCCATCATCGAGGGAAATCCCTTCCTGCGCTTTTTGGATCGCCTCGGAAGATCTCAGTAGTCTTCGTTGGAAGCATCGATAACCAAGGCGTGGTTCAAATCTATGTTCTCTCCACATTGGGGACAAGAGGTAGACGCATGGGCGCTGCTTGTGGATGCCAACTCGAACATGAAACCGCAGCGGGGACACTTGATTTCCTCTTCTGCATTGTCAGGGAGAGCTGGCCCAAAGATGCCTTTCACAGTTGATCCCTCCTTTGTCACACTACTGTTGAGAGGGCGCTTTGCCCTGATTTGAAGATGGTATAGTCTAGAAAAGGAAAAATGTTATTTGTGTGCTCTAAGTGGGCCAACCAGCCTTCGTCCAGCTGGTTGGCCTTTATTTGTTCGTAAAGGCCGGTGAAATTGGCGATGTGCTGGTGGGTGCGCCGGACAGCATACGGAACCATGGTCTTGGTTTTCATAATGAAGGCCCAGTCAGAGCTTTGGGCCAGAAAAAGTTCCCGGCCAGCCTGATTGAGGGCGCGCCTTTCAAGCTCGCTGCGGTGCCCCCTGTCAGCGAGCTCCACCATCCTGTCTGCTGCCATGTGCAGGTGCCTGTAGATCCAGTCGTTGCTCCCCTCGAGCCACACCTCGTTGTATCCTTTATAGCCCCAACTGCACATGGGAGGCTGGGCCACCTGGTTTGTGGGATGGCGCTGGAGGTAATCGCCGGGGGTGATAAGCTCCAGCTCGTTTTGGTCGTAGTGGAGCTTGCGCAGGAGAAACTCCAGCCACTGGGGTCCCTCATACCACCAGTGCCCGAAAAGCTCGGCATCGTATGGGGCAACTATAATTGGCGGCCGATCCATTTTCGGTGCCAGATATTCCACCTGCTTTTGGCGGTTGAACATGAAGTTGCCTGCGTGCACAGCAGCCCGCTCAGTTGCTGCCTGGGGATTATAGGGCTGTTTTTCGCAATTCTGGCCTGTGATCCGGTAATATTTGATTCCAGTCTGGGTCCGCACCCCGCAGCTGTGGAGGTATGGTTTTATGTATTCGTAATCCAGGTCGTAGCCTATATCGCGGTAAAATTCCCGGTACTCAGGATCCCCTGGATAACCTTCCTGAGCGCTCCAGACCTGTTTGGAAGACTCCCAGTCCCTGCCGAAGGCTGCCACAGCGCTGGGGCAGTAGACAGGCGCGTAGGTGGCATAGCGGGGCCGCGGCGTGGCGTGCAAGAGGCCATGGGAATCCAAAATAAAATAGCGGATCCCGTAACTTGCAAGAATCTCATCGTCGCCGGGGTTGTAGCCGCATTCAGGCAGCCAAAATCCTTTAGGCCTGCGGCCCAGGTAAAACTCGTGGGTCTGTACCCCCAAGTGGATTTGCGCCCTCGTAGCTTCCCGGTTAATGCCGAGGAGGGGCAGAAAGCCGTGGGTAGCAGCTGAGGTGATGATCTCCAGGCCCCCCGGACCTTCCAGCTCTCTGAAGGCGCGGATGAGGTCTGAGTTGTATTCTTCATAGAACCTTTTGGCCATTTGGAATTTGGCAAGATAATGCTGGGCCAGGGGCTGGAAAGTTTGATCAAAGCGGGTTCTGGCCACCTCCGACTGGGCAAGGTCGATGAGTTTGCCCAAATGGCGGCGGTACCTTTCCTGCAGCAGGGGATCTGCCAGCATGCTGAGGAGCGGAGGAGTAAGGGACATGGTAATGCGAAAGTTTATCCCCTCAGCGCGCAGCCGCCGGAAGAGTTCAAGGAGGGGAATATATGTCTCTGTTATGGCCTCAAACAGCCAGTCCTCCTCTAGAAAATCTTCTTCTTCCGGGTGGCGCACGTAGGGCAGATGCGTGTGCAGTACCAGGGCGAGGTATCCTTTGGTCACAGCTTTTCCTCCTTGTCTGTTGTTCGCATCACCCGTGGGGTGATTATGATCTCCTTGCTGCCAGTTGCATCTTTCGCCACCACAGGCAGAGTGAGTGTCCCATCTGGAAGAGCAAAGCGCAGGCTGAACTCTCCCCGCTCGTTGAGAGGTACTTTCAAGCCTGAAACTGTCACTGTAGCCCTGGGATCTGTGGCGCCGTAGAGGATGAGTTCTGTGTTTAGGTTTAGCCAAAAACCATCCTCAACCTCCACTTTTACAGGGCTTGAGATGCTGCTGACTGCGCCTGATCCTACCTCCCACTCCAGCCTCTGCCGCACAGCTTCTTGCAATTCTGCAGAGCTGCTAGCTTCCGGCACTGAAGCTGCCATTTTATAAAGCTCATCCACAGTCAGCCAGGCTTCATCTATAATTGGCGAGATATCAGCCGGTGGCGCGGTAACTGTATTGGAGCGGGCGATGGGAATGAACCTGCCGTCTTGAGACAAAAGGCCGATCTCCACAAAAAAAGACTGGCCTGGTTTGCCTGTTTCCAAGTACCAGCTTTCGGCATCGTCAGTGAGGGTTTCATCGAAGAATTCTCCACTGGTGTTGTATACGCGTAGAATTCGCCGACTGCCAAAGCCAGCCTCCTTCTCTGCCCGCTCCAGGTGAGGCTTTTCCACTTCCCAATAAGTAAAAAGCCAATTGGGATCCCGTACGAGAAGAACAATTCGCGTTTTACCATACCTTTGGGGGATGGGAGGCAACGGGTCTGGTGGTGTGGTGCTCCCGGGACAGGGATGGCTTTCCCTCTCAGGTGGTCTTTGCATCTGTATGCTTGAGAGGCTCGCTTCCAGTTCCCTGCAGGACATGGCGTGATAGTTGGGGATGTTTTTTGTTTGAGCCAGCTGCAGCAGTTCGCGACGGGTTTTTTGCCTGAGTTCCCCGCTGTTCAAATCTCTTGCCTCCTTTCGTCCCATGGGAGGGCGCTTTCAACGTATAATATTGCTCAAAGACAAAGGCATTATTCTATTGAAATGAAAAAAGGGGAGAAGTTTGCCGCAAAAGCCATCTGTCACGTTCCCAGTTTTTTTAAGGAGGAGATCAGCTCAAGGATAGAGAAAAGATAAGGTTAGAAAAGGAAGGCGAGGAAAAAGATGTACACCTGCTTTGATCTGCACAATCACACAGTTGCCAGCGGCCATGCTTACAGTACCATCGAGGAGATCGCAGCGAGGGCCAAAGACCGCGGCCTTCAACTTGTGGGCATTGCAGACCACGGTCCTGCCATGCCAGGTGGACCCCACCTATATTACTTCGGCAATCACGGGCAGATCCCAAGACAAATCGATGGAATGGAGATCCGTTTTGGCGTTGAAGCTAACATCATCTCCACAGATGGCAAGCTGAACCTGCCAGAGTCTCTGCTTAAGGAACTGGATTTTGTGGCTGCAGGCCTTCATGGGGATACAGGTTATGAAGGCAAAACCAAGGCAGATCATACAAAGGCGCTCCTTGGCGCTTTGGAAAACCCTTATGTGGATTTCATCGTCCACCCCGGCAATCCCAGGTTTCCCATAGATGAGGAGGCAGTTGCCCGGAAAGCTGCCGAGACAGGTGTCGCTTTGGAGGTAAACAACAGCTCCCTGACTGTGGTCAGGCTGGGCAGCGAAGAGATCTGCCTCAGGCTCATCACGAAGCTTAAAGAGTTCGGCGGCATTGTAATTTTAGGCAGCGACTATCAGCAGCAATGTGGGCGATTTGGATGCAGCAATTGACCTGGTGCAGCGGGCAGGACTTGGGAATGAGCAAATCCTAAACGCAAGCTGCAAACGCCTGGAGGAATATCTTGCTTCCCGGAGGAGGCACAAAAGGTGAAAAAAATCCTATGGGGCCTGGTTCTAAGCTGGTTTGCCCTGGCTTCCTGCTTTGCCTTCGGCCTGGTCTATAAGAAGGAAGGTAATCTGGCCTATACAGATTTAGGGGCAGGGGATCTTGCCCTGGGAACACGGGTTTACATCTTTCGGCCAAACCAAAACTATCCCTATACCACAGCCACCATCAGGCAGGTTGCGCAAACCTACGCAACCTTTTTCAGCGACGAAGTGCAGGTTGGGGATAGGGTGCGCACAGATTCAAATCCGCCTCTAGATGACGAGCTTCTCTTTGTTCACCTGGCAGACACCCACTTCGGCACCGCCCGGGGCACCCAAAACAGCCTCCGGATCATCGCTGAACTCAAAGATAGCCCCATCAGCCCTGCTTTTGTCTTGGTTGGCGGCGACATCACAGATCAGGGCACAAGGGAGCACTTTTCGCAGTCTCAAGTCCTGCGGTCCCTTCCATACCCTGTCTATACTGTGCCGGGAAACCATGATCTGAGGTGGGCAGAAGGGGGCAAAGAGCTGTACAGGAAATGGTGGGGCGATCCTTACTATTCTTTTCAAGCAGGCACTTATAAATTCATCGCCCTGGACAGCAGCATCCGCATGGAGCAGTATGGGCATGTAGAAAAAGCGCAGCTGGACTGGCTTGCAGAGGAGCTTAAAGACGACAAGGAGAAAATCCTTTTTCTCCACCACCCAGTTGCCAGGGGAAGCAACAGCGGGCAGGTAATTGTGGATAACGAAGCAGAAGTGCTGAACCTCCTCTCACGTGG
>LFTB01000086.1:20054-49570 GCA_001512905.1 Clostridia bacterium DTU084
CCTGCTGCCATAAACGAAGAGTATTTGATTGTCAACCTCAGCGGTGGCCGTACCACTATCTTCACTAAGCAATTGGGAGGAGAGCTCGTGCTGCGCCACAGCTTCACTTCCCCTTCTTCTGACCAGCTTAAGATCCTCTCTCCCCAGCAGAAAAGCCGCTGGCAGGGAGCTGTCCCCCTGGAGCTTGTTCTTGTGGGAAACAGCAGCGGAACCTTGGAGATCGCAGTGGACGACAAAAAAGAGCTGTCTGTGAGCATTGAGGCTCGGGGCCAGGAAGTTCCCTGGCAAACCCTGCTTCTCGGCGACTGGACAGCTGGCTGGCACAAGCTCTCTGTCCGCTACCAAACCGAAACCGGCTACTGGGAAGAACAGCGTTCCTTTTTCTTTCAGCCAGCCCAGCCAAGCCCGAAGCTGAGCTGGGAGTTTCAAGCCAAAGGAGACCTGCAGGCAGGCCCTGCAGCAGGCTCAAACACCCTTTTGGTGACAACCTTAAACGGCTGGGTGCAGTGTCTGGACCGGCAAGACGGAAGCCTCCTGTGGGAGAGGCACTTAGGTTCTCCCTTGGTTGGAGGTGCGGCCTGGGGGGATGGCGCCTTCTATTTGGGCAGCGAAGCCGGCGGTTTTTACAGCTTTACAGAAGCCGGAGCTCTGCGCTGGTCCTTAACCTTGGACGGTAGTATCCTCACAAGACCCGTTCTGGCAGACAATTTAGTCTTGGTGGGGGCAGGCACGAAACTAGTAGCCGTGGAAGCCCAAACTGGCAATATACGCTGGCAGAAGGATCTGGGGGGCCTTATCGAAGCTCCGCCGCTAGTTGTAGGCAATATGGTTTATGCAACCAGCTGGGAAGGGAGCATTGCGGCGCTGCGCCTGGCAGATGGCAGGCAAAGCTGGCTGCAGAAGCTGGACATGGGCATTTATGCACCAGGAGGAGCCACCCCGGCTCTCGCGGACGGAGTGCTTTTGGTTTCCACGCCCAGAAGGATCTGGGGCTTGAACCCGAAAGACGGTTCAGCCCTCTGGCAGCTTGAAGAGAAGCTTCTTTACGCGCCTTTGGGAACAAATATTGGGGGACTGCAGGTTGCAGGCACTTTAAATCGGGAGCTCATCGGCATAAACATTCGCGGTGCCAAACTTTGGCAAATGCAGGTCCCAGATCTCTTCACAGGTCCAGGGCCTGTAGGAAGCGGCGAAAAAGCATATCAGGTTGCCCTAAGCGGTACTGTCTATCAGCTTTGGCACGAGGCAGGTCTCAAAGCGCAGCCCATCTTAAAGGTGGGGAATGGCTTTGTTCTGGGAGAGCCGTTTTACGATGGTTCTCAAATATACTTCACTGACCTCAGCGGCAAGGTTGCTGCCTGGAAATTAAACGATGGGAGGTAAAAAGATGGCGACTGTTTTAAAAGCTGGCAGAGTTGTTCTTCCCCACAGGGAGCTAGTCGGGGGATGGGTGAAAATCGAAGCAGGGAAAATAGCCGCCCTCGGCACTGGCCCTGCGCCTGAGCCCGCTGTTGACTTGGGAGAGTTCACCTTGATCCCAGGGCTCATTGATCTGCACGTCCACGGCGCCATGGGCGCTGACACCATGGATGCCACAGCTGAGGCTCTCAAGACTATGGCGGAGTTTTTCGGCAGAAGCGGCGTAACAGGCTTTCTCCCCACCACCATGAGCGCAGCTGCTGATGCAGTAGCGCAGGCTGTGGCAAATGTAGGCAAGCACGTGGGGACCCCCTTCCCCAACGCAGCGAGGATCTTGGGAGTGCACGTAGAGGGTCCTTTTATTGCCAGCGAATACAGGGGAGCGCAAGTCGAGAAGGTGATCCGCCCGGCTACCAGGGAGGAGGTAGACGAACTCTACGGGCTCTTGCCTGCAGAGGCCTTGCGGCTTTTGACTTTAGCGCCGGAAGTCCCTGGCAACCTGGAGCTGATTCCATATCTGGTTTCCCGCGGGACAGCGGTAGCTGCAGGCCACAGCGGTGCCACCTATGCCCAGATGCAGGAGGCAGTGGAGGCTGGTCTCTCCCAGGTGACACACCTTGGCAACGGCATGCGGCCTTTCCACCACAGAGAGCCTGGAATTATCGGTGCAGCTTTGAGCCTAGAAGGCCTCAAAGCCGAAATCATTGCCGACGGCATTCACCTGCACCCTGCCACAGTGAATTTGTTTATTCACGCCCGGGGCATAGATGACGTAATTCTGATTACAGACGGTTTGAAGGCCATGGGCCTTCCAGATGGAGAGTACGACTTTGGCGGCGAGAAGATGATCGTCAAGGGACTGGAGGCAAGGCGCCCAACAGGTTCCCTCTGTGGCAGCATGCTGACTCTCCTTCAAGCTGTGCAGAATGCGTACAAATTCGCCCAGCTGTCCTTGTGTGAAGCAGTTCGGGCAGCATCGCTGAACCCAGCCCAGGCCATAGGCCTGGACCATCTCTACGGCAGTATCGAGGTTGGAAAAGCAGCAGATTTGGTAGCAATTGATTCCCAATTTCAGGTGCACAGGACGTACCTGGCTGGCCAATTGATTCATCAGCGTTAACCACGAAATAAAGGCAGGCTCAGATTCTGGCCAAGCTGACTTATCCAGCTTTTTTGGGAACGGTTTAGTTAGGGTACAGCGTCTATTTTCATGATTTGGATGTAGAAGCGCTGGTGCTAGTTTTGAAGAAGCGCTGGCACTTCATGTATGCAGCATGGAAGAAGCGGCGAAGGGCTGCGGGTTTTCCCCTGGAAGGATATGGAAAAGGTGATTTGATTGCTGCGATTTTGCAGGCGGTTAAAGGAAAAGGCTGAAAACAGATTTGCCAGACCTGTGATTTATGTGGCGTTGGGAGATAGTGTAACCCAGGGGTTTCGGGAGCACGACCCTTCTGGCAGTCCCATTTATCATGAAGATGTTTATCATGCTAAATTTCGCAGGCTGGTTCATGCGCATTTTCCAGGCACAGTCTTGTCTGTGATTAACGCCGGTGTTGGTGGCGATACTGCCCAGGGTGGTTTGGAGAGATTGCAGCGGGATGTATTGGCATTCGATCCAGATTTGGTTACCATCTGCTTCGGCCTTAATGATTCTGGTACCGGCAGAGAGGGTTTGGAGATTTATGCAGACTCTTTAAGGCGGATGGGCGAGGAGATTAAGGCTCAAACCAATGCGGATCTGGTATATATAACCCCGAACATGATGCTGACGGCTGTTAATCCAAAGATTCACGAAAATCAGCGAGAATTGGTGGGCCCTGTGCTTGAAAGATCACTGGCAGGGGTTTTGGATTTATACGTGGAAACCATGCGGGCTGTGGCTAGGGAGCTTGATGCAGCCCTGGTAGATCCTTACAAGGTTTGGCGAGAATGGGAGCAGGAGGGCCGCGATATAAATTTGCTCCTTGCAAACGGCATCAACCATCCTGGAGAGGAAGGGCACGAGCTTGTAGCAAGGCTTTTGTTTGAAATGCTGAAAGCTCACTGCGGCTGCCGATAGCGACCAGACAATAGAAATTGCTTCAAGGGTATTAATTTAGCAGAGGGGAAGCA
This sequence comes from Clostridia bacterium DTU084, assembly GCA_001512905.1. Classification (GTDB taxonomy): domain Bacteria; phylum Bacillota; class DTU084; order DTU084; family DTU084; genus DTU084. The sequence continues at coordinate 23,586 of LFTB01000086.1, forward strand.
GGAAATTATCGCTCAGCGTTGATGATTCTCTCAGCTGGAATCTGGAACTCCTCCACGAGCATTAAGGCTTTGCTGAAGTTGCCGACATCTTGAGGCTTATGGGCATCTGAGGAGATCACAAGCTTCACATCGGTCTGGAGAACCTTTTCTACATATTCTCTCTCAGCGCCGTGACCTCCGCTTAGCTCTAAGGCTGCGCCGCACCTGCTTGCTGCTTTGGCCAAGGCCAGGGTATCAATTTTCAGGTGCAGTCCAGGATGGACCACAAAATCCACCCGATACCGCTCTAGGGCAGAGAGCAGGGCTTTGGTGTTTGCAGCTATAGCCTGGCTCTCGAAGGCCCGGAAACGAGCTAACCAATTGTTCCAGACCAGTGCTTTCGCTGCGGCAAGGGATGCGGGTCTCACTCTGGGGTGAAGACCGATTAGGACCAGATCTAATTGGTCTAAGACAGATTCTGGAACATCTAATTGGCCGTCTTGAGAGACAACGTTGGCTTCCACTCCTACGAGAATCTGAATTTGCGGCCAGCGCTTGGCTAAAGCGATGGCCATTCTTTTTTGTTCCAACAGGATCTCGCTGTTTTTTATTCCCACGCCAAACAGATGGGCAGGGCCGTGATCTGTGATGGCGATTTTTTCCAAACCTAACTCGACTGCAGCGCGAACGTTGTCTTCCATGCTGCCTCTGCCGTGGCTGGCTGTGGTGTGGGTGTGGAGGTCTGAGGTAATTTTTAGCATGTATGTAGTTTCTCCAAATTATTTATGGTATAATCAAGGCAAGGAGAGGGGTGTGAGAGAAATGTCAGAGAACCGTTTTGTGATCATCACCGGCCTTTCCGGAGCAGGGAAGACCCAGGCTATGCGCTGTTTTGAAGATCTGGGTTATTTTTGTATTGATAACCTGCCTCCCACGCTTATTCCTAAATTCGCAGAGCTGTGCCTTCAGAGCAACCTGAAGCATATTGCCTTGGTTGTGGACATTCGCGGCGGGGAATTCTTCGACAGCATAGCAGATGCCCTCAAGAGCGTTGAAGAGCTGGGGATAAATCCCGAAATAGTCTTTTTAGAAGCAGACGACAGGATTCTCATCCGCCGGTTTAAGGAGTCCAGAAGGCGCCATCCATTTGCTCCCACAGGAAGCGTGCTGGAGGGAATTGCAGGCGAGAGGATGCGGCTGGCCAGCCTCAGAAACCAAGCCAGCAAGCTGATCAACACCTCAAATCTCTCCAACTACGAACTGAAGCGTGAGATCAGCAAGTATTTTGCTTCGGATCAAACTATTGAATTCCTTGTGACTGTCGTTTCATTCGGCTTTAAGCACGGTATTCCCATGGATGCGGATTTGCTTTTCGATGTCCGTTTTCTGCCTAATCCTTATTATGTGGAAGGCTTGCGGGAATGCTCTGGAAACGACAAGCAGGTTGTGGAATATCTTAACCGCTGGCCCCAGACTCACGACTTCTACCAGCACTTTTTCGCCTTCATGGAAAAACTCCTCCCAAATTATCAAAGAGAGGGACGTTCAAATCTCGTCATCGCCATTGGCTGCACAGGAGGCAGGCACAGGTCAGTGGCTGTGACCAACGCGATAGCTGATTTCATCAAAGGGCTGGGCTACAAAGTCTTGGTGGAGCATCGCGATCTGAAAAACGCCAAAGCAGTATAGGGCGGAGGGATCTTGATTGAGAACCAGGGACTGGGGTTTTAAACGCTGGCTGTTTACCATCATCGCAGGAATCGTCTTTTCTAGCACAAGCCTCGTTTTCCTTTTCGATTCTCGTTTTATAAATAGAGTACAGTGGCACCTGCTCCGGTTCCTTTTCAGGACAACCGGGCATGTTTCTTCATTGTTGTGGCTGGCAGTGCCTGCCCTTATTCTGGGACTGTTTCTTATTTTTTGGGGTTTTTACCGCCTCTTGGGCTCTATGATCTCGGATCTGGGCATTCCCGGCAGCTGGCCGAAGCGCCTCTACAAAACCCGCCACGGCCGGCGGGGGCCGAAAATAGTTGTGGTGGGAGGGGGCACAGGCCTTGCCTCTCTGTTGCGGGGCTTGAAAGAGCACACCACAAACCTGAGCGCCATTGTCACAGTTGCTGATGACGGCGGAAGTTCAGGCAGATTGCGGGAAGAAATGGGGATCTTGCCTCCAGGCGATGTGCGTAACTGCCTGCTGGCTTTGGCAGATGCAGAGCCCCTTCTGAACAAGCTATTCCAGCACCGCTTCACAGGCGAGGAAGGAGCTTTGGCAGGCCATAATTTCGGCAATTTGTTCCTCGCTGCCATGAGCGATGTAACAGGAGATTTTCTCACGGGAATCAAGGAGTTCAGCAGGGTCCTTGCGGTACGGGGCCAGGTGCTACCCTCGACACTGCAGGAGGTATATCTGGAAGCCGAATATACAGATTCCACCACCATCCGCGGGGAGCACAAAATTCCCCAGCGCGGCAAACGGATCAGGAGGGTTTCTTTAGTCCCAAAAGATGCAGAGCCTCTGCCAGAGGCGCTGGAGGCAATTGCAGAGGCTGATCTGATAGTTTTAGGACCTGGCAGCCTCTACACCAGCCTGATCCCCAATCTCCTGGTAGAGGGAATAACCAGGGCCATTGTCCGTGCGAAAGCGCCGAAGGTGTACGTCTGCAATGTGATGACCCAACCCGGCGAAACTGAAGGCTATACAGCAACCGAGCACGTAGAGGCGCTGGTTGCCCACAGCCACAAAAAGATCGCAGACTACGTGCTCCTCAACAGCGACTTCGACCTGCCGCGGGAATTGTTGGAGAAATACGAGCTTGAAGGTTCTTATCCAGTAACAGGCAGTGGGGAAGAAATCAGGAGGCTTGGGTTTATCCCAATTGAAGCTCCCATCATTAGCAAAAAGGACCTTCTGCGGCACGATTCGCATCTTTTAGCCCAGGCGATCATGGACATTCTGCATCGCAGGCACAAAGCAGGAAAAAGAAAGTGCTAGAAAAAATCTCTTTGAGCCTACTATTTGCTTACAAGCCAGGTGAAAAGGTTGAAGGAAATCGCTGAGGTCTTGCAAAACGAAACCTATGACGAGGTAGAGGCAATTCAGTATCTCCTTGAAGAGATAATGAAAAAATATGAAGTCAGGATAAATCTGACTGATATTGCAGGCATCAGCAAAATCAACAGCCGGATAGACGATATTTTTAAGCTTTACAGGTATCATAACAACCCTTTTTGTAACAGGGTTAAGAAAAATGAGCCTGCCTTCCACTTCTGTGTGAAGTCTAAAAACGTTCTCTGCAATTCTTTCAAGAAGATTCGCACACCCTTTTACGGAAAATGTTATCTGGGCATTTACGAGTTTTATTATCCAGTGTGGTTTAACGAGCAGCTGATTGCTTTGATTTGTATAGGTCAGTTTTACGAAAACCTTGATTATTCGATGGAAATTATAAGGCGGAAAGCGAAAAGATACGGGCTCAATTCGGAAGCTTGTGTAGAAGATTATCTCAGCGTAACGAAAGAAATCAATTTTTCAGTCAGCGATTTGAATAGGGATGTCTGGGTCCTTTGTAATTTGTTGTCGCTGTTTTATCGAAATAAAATTCTCCAAAGGTCCATCAAGTCCAAGCTGCAGGGCGCTGTGCGCTCAGCTGCAGATTATTATCAGAACAAGGCCATAATTTCATCAGCGCTTGATTTCATCAAGACCAATTACGCCGGCAAAATCTCATTGGACCTTATTGCAAAGCACTGCTACTGCAGCAAGGCATATCTCAGCCACCTGTTCAAAAAGGAGATGGGAATAACCATTACAGAATACATCAACAGGTGCAGAGTTGAGCACGCCAAGCATCTGTTGGATATTACAGATTTAACTGTAGCCCAGATCGCAAGTGAAGTGGGTTTCACAGATCCAAGCTATTTTTCCAGGGTTTTCAAAAGAGTTCAAGGCGCCTATCCCACAGATTACCGAAAAAGGACCTAAAATAAATCCATGGTCAGCGAAAGATTTTCAATAGATTTTCCTCTTTTTTTCGTTAAAATTAGAATATAAAGAAAAAAGGGGGATGGAACCTGTGACTGAAAAAAAGAAATACAGCGGAATCTATCCGCAATTGGCTGTCACAAATGAGGGCGATACAGAATCTGGGATCGGCGCATTGGCTGTCTGGAACAACAAACTTTGGTTTATCACTTATCCTGCCCATGCTCCCCAAGGCAGCGATGACAAGTTATACTGCCTGGACGAAGAGCTGAATGTACAGGTCTATCAGGGCAGTGTCGGCGGAACGCACGCCAACAGGCTGATCCACCGCGATTCCAAGCAGCTGAACATAGGATTGTACTTTATCGACGAGCACGATAATGTACGGGTTATCTCTCCTGATATATTAAAGGGGAGATGTACCAGCTCTGCAAGACACCTTGAGGATCCTGAGAACAAGATCTACATTTTCACCATGGAAGAAGGGCTGTATGAGGTAGATGTAAATACCCTCCAAGTGAAGGAGCTTTTGGAAGACAAAAATCCTCCCAAGCCGCACCTTTTGCCTGGGGACCACGGCAAAGGTGCATATTCTGGCCAGGGACGTTTGGTATATTCAAACAACGGCAAAGGCGGGGTACTCGCCCAGTGGGATGGAAAAGCCGATCCTGGGAAACTGGAAAGCTGGCAGATAATCGACCGGAACAAATACACGGAAATCACAGGGCCAGGCGGAATTTTCGGTTCTCCCGACGATAAAGCGCCCCTTTGGGCCTTGGGGTGGGATGAAAAATCTGTCCTCCTGCAGGTATGCCACGAAGGGAACTGGTTCGCATACAGGCTGCCCAAAGCCAGCTATACTTATGATGCAGATCACGGATGGTATACAGAGTGGCCGCGGATTCGCAACATCGGCAGGGAGAAGCTGCTTATGGACATGCACGGGATGTTTTACGAGTTTCCCACTTCATTTACCCCAGACAACGCTGCAGGCATCAGGCCGGTAGCTAGGCATCAGAAGATGGTGGTTGACTTCACAGACTGGAACGGGCAGCTGGTCTTGGCAGCTAACGACGCTTCACTAATGGGGAATCCGCACCTGGGGCGCCCCCAGTCTAATTTGTGGTTCGGTAAGTTTGAGGATCTGCTGAAAATGGGTGAGCCGGCAGGCTGGGGCGGCCTTTGGAAAGACGAGGATATAAAAGCGGGAGTTCCTTCAGAACCGTTTTTGTGCTCAGGCTTTGACAGGCGCGTGCTCCATTTGAGCAAAAAAAGCGGTACCAATGTGTCCTTCAAGCTTGAAGTGGATAAGAAGGGAACAGGCTGCTGGGAGGAATTTGCAGTCATCAACGTACAAGATTATACATATTTCTTGATCCCAGAAAACCTTGATGCCCAATGGCTACGCCTGACTGCAGAAAAAGATGCGGAAGGCGTCAGTGCGTATTTTCATTATGGAAGCTCAAGCCCCGCAGCTTTAGATGAGAAAGCCTTCAGGAGCCTACCGCACATAGGCACGGAAGAGGAATATTCCCGAGGGGTTATTTATCCGAAAAACGATAATGCATTAACTTTAGGTTTTGCAGCTGAGTTCATTGATTCGGCCGGAGAGGCTTCTGGCACTGGATACTACGAAATCGGCGCAGAGATGGTTTTGAGGAAAACAGAAGATCCTGCAGCAGAAGAGGAAATCCGCACGAAGCTGGAAATAACCAAGGATTACGAGGTGGATGCTGCCTCTGTAATCATGTACGATGAGGCTGGAAACAGATATCGGCTTCCCAAGGGTTCTGCCCTTTTCGACGGGATTTCAGGCTGCCGCTGCAAGCGGGAGGTTGTGACAGAACGCTTCTTGATGAACGTGCACGGCACTTTTTACGAACTGCCCAGAGAGTCTGCAGGAGATATAGCAAAGATAAAGCCAATCTGCACCCACAATAGGCTGATCTCTGATTTTGCCTCCTGGCGGGGAATGCTGGTCTTGGCAGGCAATTTAACCGGAGCTGCTGAAGATGAACATTTTGTTCCTTCAGACGATGGGAAGGCAGGATTGTGGTTTGGGAACGTAGACGATCTGTGGATAATGGGAAGCCCGAAAGGAGAAGGAGGGCCCTGCCTCAATACGCCGATGGAGGCTGGCAGGCCGTCGGATCCGTATCTGATGACAGGCTACGCTCACAAGTCTGTAAGCTTCAGCCACGACAGCAGCACTGAAGTTACGTTTACAATTGAAGTTGATTTTCTGGCAGAAGGCTCCTGGCATGTCTACGATAAGGTCACAGTCAAGCCAGGAGAAAAAATTGTCCACACCTTCCCGGCAGGATTCAATGCCCACTGGGTGAGGGTGACAGTGGATAGAGATTGCAAAGCAACCGCCTGGTTCGTTTACGGGAAAGATTGAACGTTTTGGAGCTTTGGAGGGTTTTCGCAAACTTTGTCTAATTAATTGGATAGCGGATTTTATGATCAAGTTTCGAGGTGTTCTATGGCTGTTATTTTCCTTTCAGCGTTAGCGGTTGGTTTTTCAGGGGCCATGATGCCAGGCCCCTTACTCACATATACCATCAAGCAGGCTTTAAACACAGGCCCTCAGGCAGGGGTTATAATCGCAGCCGGCCACGCTCTTTTGGAGCTGGTCTTGATCGCTTTGATTTTTCTGGGATTTGATCTCATCCTGCAGTCTCCAATTGCCCAGACTGTCATTGGCATCATAGGCGGCGCCTTGTTAATTCATCTGGGCGTAAAGATGATCGTGAACGCTTGGAAAGACAGAGTAAAGCTCCTATTGGACCAGGACAGTGCAACGAGAAGGAACCTGTTTTTTTCAGGGGCGGCAATAAGTGCAGCCAATCCATATTTCCTTCTCTGGTGGGCGGTCATAGGTTTGGGCTTTCTGCTCGAGGCTTACAAATCCTTTGGTATTCTAGGGATAGCTGCTTTTTATGCAGGTCACATTGGAGCAGATTTTCTTTGGTACGGTTTGATATCCGGAGTGGTTGGAAAAACTCGCAGGTTTATCAAGGAAAACTTATACAGATCCATCATTGTTGTCCTCGGTAGCCTTTTGGTTTTCTTCGGCGGGAATTTTCTCTACAAAGCGCTGTTGTAGCATAGCTAACGCAAGGAGGAAAAAATGGATTTTGCAGCACTTGTGAAAAAGCACAAACTTACATTGTTGGTCAGTTTTGGTTCCTGGGGAACTGAACGTTTCACTCCCCAAAGCGATATAGATCTTGCTTATCAGAGCAGAAAACCGCTGACTTCAGAAGAGTAGATAAGGCTCCTCGAAGATTTAATGTTTCTTTTCAGACGGGATAGGATAGATCTGGTGGACTTGAACCGGGCTGTGCCGATAATGCTGTATGAGGTCGCGCGCATGGGAAGGGAGCATGAATAACTATGTAATCAAAGAAAAACTGCTGAAGCTGAAAAAATACCTAGAAGATTTGAAAAGCATTAAACCTGCAACTCTGGCTCTTTATGAACGGGATCGAAATTTGAGATATGCTATAGAGTAATCCAACTTGTAGTGGACCTCGCCTTGGATATCAATAACATGCTGCTGGCGAAAAACTAGAGGAGCGCAAGCTCCTCTTTTTGTTTTCCGGGTAGAAGTTTGTGGTTTTTTTAAGATGGTTTGAGAATTTGTCTGCTCTAAAAGTAGAACACACAGGAAGTCCAGGAGCGCTTAACAGGGCTTTGGGAGCGATCCCAAAATTTAACTGGCTCATTAAATTTTTTACTTTCAAAAAAAGGATTTTTGACCTCTGTGTGGAAATATATCAGTACACTTGTAAAGAAGTGGTTAAATTTTTGTTGGGAGCGCTCTCTTAAGACCGCTCAAAAGCTGGAAAAACAAGGGTTATCCAATTTATTTTTTTGGAAAGTTATGGGAGCGGTCCCAAAGAATATTTCATAAGGCAGAGGATAGCATGAAGACATTGACAATTTATGACATTGCAAGAATGGCAAAAGTAAGCCGCTCTACTGTCTCTCGCGTGCTCAACAATTCGGAAAACGTGAGCGATGAGGTGAGGGAGAGGGTCTTGAAGGTAATTCGGGAAACAAACTATGAACCTAATGTACGCGCCCGCTCTCTTACTGTAAAAAAGGCTAATACAATTGCTGTTATACATATGGCAGGGAGAAAGTGGATCGAAAACATCGAATCAAACCCCTTCTATTCAGAGGTAATGCAGGGGATCCTGCGGGAGGCCATGCATTATAGGTACATGGTATCCCAGTTTATGATCATGAAAGAGTCGGACCTGGAGAACATTCTCAAAATGGTCAGGGGCAGAGCAATTGACGGCTTGGCCCTGGTGGGACACTTTCATCCGGAGCTGATAAATCGTCTATCGGAAGAAAGGCTTCCCTTAGTCCTCATCGATAACGACCTGCCTGAAATGGAGATAAGTTCAGTCTGCTCAGATAACAAAACCGGGATCACGTTGGCCATGGAATATCTTTTAAATCTCGGTCACAGCAGGATTGGCTATATTTCAGGTCCCCTGGAAAGGTTCCCTTACCAGCAGCGCTTTTTGGCCTACAAAGAAGCCCTTGAGAACAATGAAATCCTATACGACGAGAGCATTGTGAGCATAGGTGATGCAACAGGAGACCAGTTAATCAGCAAGCTTCTGGCTGCCAGGCCTTTTCCTACCGCGATCCTTGCTTCTAACGATGACAGGATTTTGGAAGCAGCTGTGGTATTGAAAAAGGCTGGTTTAAAAATTCCAGAAGATGTCAGCATCTTCGGTTACGACGATATTTACGCCGCACGGCTCCTTGAAGTGGGCCTTTCCACCATCAGTGTGCCCAGGGAGCAGATTGGCAGAGAGGGGGTGCGCCTGTTAGCTGCTGCGATTCAAAATCCCAATAGCCCCGTGCAAAAGAAAGTTTTGCATGTCCAGATGGTCCTCAGAGGGTCTGTTGCGATCCCTAAAGAGCAGTCAATAGCTTAGAAAATCGTCACCTAACAACACTGTTAAAGGAGGGGACAGGGTGAAAAGATCTTCGCTAGAGCGCAAATCCAAAAAGGAAAGGAGGGGACTTTACAGCAAATTAGCACTGTGTTTTTTAGCTTTAATTGTAGCAGCCGCTTGTGTAGTCAATGCCCAAGAAAAGATCAGCGACTTTACCTATACTTACCCCCAAGACCCTGATTATGATCCCTATCCAGCTCAACAAGATCCTGACTTCATCAAGCTCACAGACGGCAGAATCGGAGCGGGAGGCACTGGAGCTGTTTGGGGGACGTGGGAAGGAAAGCCTAGATACGCACTACTCTTGGACCTGAAGAAGAAATATGTTGTGGATCAAATAAAAATCTGGACATCAGAAGAAAGAGAATATCATCACATTGGGAGCTTTGAAGTCCACGCAAGCAGTGACGGCGAAAATTTTCAATATGTTCGTACAGTGGTAAACCCCAATCCCAAGTTGGAAGACCCACCGTCTCAAAGGTTGATCTACGCCTTTGGAGAGGCTGGCTTGGCAATAGAGGCAAGATTTCTGATGATCGTGATCGTCCGCGACTCTACGGCGGGGGTCAGATCGCAGATCTTAGAGGAAATTGAGGTTTGGGGACAGGAAATTCCCCTCCTGAAGACCATCAGCCTCAGCAAACAGAGCTTTGCTCCGCAATTAGGCTCCCTTACCATTTCTTATGAAGCAGCGGGAGAAGTGATGCTGACTGCAGAGGTTTTGACCCGGAGCGGGCAGCACGTAGCAGGTTTGATTAAAGATGAACCGGTTAGCGGCTTGGGAACTGTCCAGTGGGACGGTAAAGATAAGAACGGGGAGTACGCCAGCGCCGGGACCTATATCCTGAGGCTTACGGCCAAAAATGAGACACAGGTGTGCATCCGAACCGCTGGGGTGGATTTGATCAGGGAAGGCCCACCGCCGCCACAAATTGTAACTAATTTCCCTACTACTGTTAACAGACCAGAAATAACGCTAACAGCAACATCAAGTCCTGGTTTATCTTTGAAAGTCAGCCTGAATGGAGAAGTTGTCGGCCAGTATTCCGCTGATGCGCAGGGCCTTTGTGTTTTCACAGTGGCCAATCTCCAGGCAGGGGCAAATGAAATCTCAGTTTCTGCTGTGGATGGGGCAGGCTGTGAAAGTCAAGCAGTAGCTTTTCCCACAATCACATACGATCAGCAAGCTGCAGTCGGCCAAGTTATTGCGAGTCCAGCAGAATTTGCTCCAGCTGTGGGCGATGCGCAAATTACATTTTACTTGGCAGAGGCTATGTCGCTGGGGATACGGATAAAGAGATCAGGGATAACCATCGCTGAGCTCGAACCCCTTTCTGAGAAAACTCCTGGCCAGCTTCAGTTTGCCTGGGACGGCAAAGACAGCCAGGGCAGAACTGTGGCCGACGGCATTTATAGGATTGAAGTTTTCGATGCGAATATGGTCTTGGCAGCAGGACAAATAGTCGTCAACAGCCAGCCGCCAGGCAAGCCCAGACTGTTCCTGCCAGAGGACGGCAGCAGGAAAAGCGAAGGCTTTGTGGATTTTATCTGGTCGAGTTCAGCAGGAGTCAAAGAGTATCTTCTGTCCATCTGGCCAACAGGCAGGCTGGAGGACAAGATAACATTTAATACATCTGAGCCTCATTACCGCCTGGTAATATCCCCTGATTTGGTTGTGGGCCAGTGGCAGTGGCAGGTTGTAGCTGTGAGCGGTGCAGGGCTCACTACTCCGTCTGATGTGGGCTCGTTTATTGTGGACTGGCGGCAGCCAGGGGTGTTGGAGGTGCGAAATCTCCAGCTGGGACCGAATCCATTCTCTCCTGCCAGCAGTGCCTTCAATAAACTTCACGTCAGCTATACCCTCACCCAAGGTGCCAAAGTGGAAGCTCAGGTTTACAATCTAGCTGGCAAGAGGGTGTTCAGTTTTCCAGAACAGTTCCAAGGGATGGGAGATCACCTTCTCGTTTGGGACGGCAGAGATGAAAGTGGACGGCTGGTCAGCAAGGGAGTGTACGTGCTTCTCTTGACAGTACAGAACGACGAGACTAGGGGCAAATCAACGATTAAAAGGGTTTTCAGCGTAATGTATTAAAAAAGGGGAGGAAAAAGAGATGGCAACAAAGCGAGCAGTTTTTCTTTTAACTTTGTTGTTTTTTACTGTTGCCGTGCAGTGCTTTGCAGTTGAGCGGGGAGTGTTCCCCAACGTTGGTGCAGGCGCAAGGGCTCAGGCTATGGGAGGAGCATTTGTGGCAATTGCTGATGATGCCACCGCTATCTACTGGAATCCGGCAGGCCTTGGGAAAATCCAAAGGATGGGTTTAACCTACAATAACGCAGATCTCATGAAGACAGGGATTTTGTACAATCAGGCCAGCATCGTCCGGCCCACAGCTTGGGGTGGAATTGGCCTCAGCTGGTCAGGGCTTGATGCCAGCGCAGCCTTCGGAACCTTTCCTTACAAGGAGTCCAGCTACAGCGTAAGTGCCGCAGGAAAAGTGAAGCCCGAGTGGAGCCGGGGCTTCAACCTGAATTGGGGAGCAAATCTAAAGTACAATAGTTTCGCTGGTGGCTCAGAGGCAGTAAACAGCTCTGAGCAGGGCTTAGGCTTTGATTTTGGCCTCCTGCTGGATTTGGATGAGCTTACTGTGGGTCTTGCTGTGCGGGATCTCTACACCAAGTTAAGCGGCACGCTGATGGTAGACGGTGAAGCACATGAGGCAAGCACCAAGCTGCCCCCTGATGTGGCAATTGGCGCTGCCTACAAGAAGGGGCAGGCCCTGTGGTCCGCAGAGGTGGCAGAGCTTTTCACCAGCCCAACGCTGCATTTGGGTGTGGAATATAAAGTTAACCCTGCCCTGAGCCTCAGGGGTGGTTACGCTGGCGGCAGCTTCAGCTGCGGCCTGGGCTTGCGCACAGGTTACTGGGTTTTCGATTACTCATACAGCACCCATGAGGTGGGAGATGGACAAAGGTTATCTGTGGGGCTAAGTTTCTAAAGGAAGGAGGCCCGTGGTAGTGAGAAAAATATGGACTTGGGCTTTGGTCCTCTGGGCAGCGTGCATGCCCATTGTGGCTGAGGAGTCCCTCTCAGCAGGGGAAGCCCGGGAATTGCTCAAACAATACCAGCTGCAGCTGGAGGAACTGGAAAGCGGGATTAGCGCATATCGAGAGGAACTGGGCAGCATATCTGAGCAGGCAAAAGCCCGCAGCAACCAGTATACCGTCAGAAGCAGCGAAACTATGGGAATAGTGCGCCTCACTCGCATAGATGATCAAGGAGTTCCGAGGCTGTACATGTTCAATAAAATGGAATTTATCTCTCGGAAAGATAATGCCAATTTACAAGTTGGCTTGTTTATCCAAAATGATCTGGGTATGGGCGACTGGGATACCATGGAATCCAGCGGCCGCAGCCTCAGCTTGAACACTCTTTGGCGAGGACAGAGGTTGAACTTGACTGTCGGCAGTTTTTATACCTCAGATACGCCCCTTGTGATTGGAAAAGCTGTACGGGCTAAAGAGTTGTGGCCTGAAACCAGGCGTTCTTTTCAGGGAGTTAGGTTCAACGCTTCATTTCCCGGTTTGAATCTGCAGGGCTTCTTCTCCCGGGTGGGCAGGGGAGGAGGCGAAGAGTTTGACCGCTATGCGATTTTCAGCAAAATGGATACACAGCTTGGGGGACTGAAGAGCAGCTTTTCCCTTTTCCGGTGGTTTGATGACATTGCCTCTGCTCCGGCATCAGGGCCTGCCCTCAGCACTACTCTCCTCAGCTATCAATTTGACACAAGGTCGCTGCCTGGCACGAGATTTATGGATGTCCAAGGAGAAACAAATCTAGCATGGGTAGATCACGATTCGCTGCGAGGCCCCGACAGCACACTGGAGTTTGCGGCCCGTCTGATAGGGCAGCTTAGAACGCGGGTTCCTCTGCGCTACAATTACTACTTCGTCAGCTACGATTATCCTGCAACATATTCGGCTGTCCACAGCGTAGAAGAAGATTACTACTACCAGTACGAAGAAGATCCCTGGCTGCCAGATTACATCACAAACCACCAGCGTCTCTACGTTGAGGCAGGTGGATTTGCTACACCTTTAGGCACCATGATGCTGGACTTTGATCTTGCAGGCGAAATTGAACCTGCTCTGGATAGCAGGAAGACCTTCGGATACTACGGCGGAAAACTTTCCCGCTATCTGAACGTCCCCATAGATTACCTGTACGGCTCGCGGCTGCAGCTTGCAGGTGGACAGTATTGGACTGATAGGGCAGGAGCAAAACCCATAGACGTGAAGCAGAACATGGGAGAAGTGAGCCTGACACAAACCATAGGCGACACAGTAATCATCGGCGGCTATCAGCAGCTGATCCTTTCAGGCGAGCTGTCAGGGCAAAAGCTGCAGGAGAAAATCAACAAGCCCTTTGCAGAACTGCACTGGTCGTTAGGCTCCAGCAACTGGACCTGGAGAGGGGAATTTTTCCGCGGAGATGTGAACAAGAACTATCAGAAAATCACAGCGAGGTTTCCAGTTGGTTCTGCCAGCTACATTAGGTGCAGGTTCGAAGATACCCGCGGCGATGAGAGGCTAACAGAGATGTTAGTCGAATACAGAAGCCAATTTTAATTAGCAAGGAGGCCGGCAAATTGGGAAAAAAGCTTTTTAGCTTAATTGTGCTTTTGGCGCTTGCAGCCTGGCCAGTTCTAGCAGCTAGCGTTGAGGGAGAATTCAGTTTTTCCTTCGAGGAGGAAACACCAGCTGCATCTGATTTCCAACTAAATCTGGAATTGCAGGAGGAAGTAAAAAAGCTCCAGGGAAAGATCGAAGAGCTGCAAGGGCAGTTAGAGCTTGCCAACAGGCAAAAAAGCGATCTGTACAGCGCTTTAACGCGGATTGAGATCAAAGGAACGAGCGTAACAGACTTCCGCAATTTTCACTTGAAAGGTCCTGGTGCAGGCAGTGCATTGGACTTTTTAGGCAGACCCCTTTGGCATGACCCTATCGAAAGCGAAATGCAGCTCACCGGCAGCAAAGGAAATGAGCGGGTTTCGCTGCTGATTGTGGGCAGGCCCATACCTCAAATTGAGGTTGGCGGAGACATTGAGTTTATCTACACCTGGGCTGGGGGGAAACAGCTGACACCCTCAGAAAACATTTACATCAAAGCTGACTTTGGGGCCTGGCAAACTCTTGGCGGGACCTATTGGGCACAGTTTTCACCCCTTACCCTCTTCTATCCTTTAGATCAGCCGAAATTTGAAAGTGACATTTTCGCCCAAAAGCGGAGCAATTGGCTGGCTGAGCAGAAAATAAAAGGAAATTCCCGGCGCCTTGAAGGTTTCCGCGGACAGTTTCAAGTGGACAATCTCAAGGTAACAGGCCTTGTGGGTCGGGTTGCCAAAAGCCCATACCACAGGTTCCTGTGGGGTCTGGAAGGCGTTTTGGCAGTCAGCCCCGCTTTGGAGCTGACAGGCAATTTTGTGAGCTACAAGGACGATATAGCTTCTGCCACGGCTGGCAGCGCAGCTGACAGCCTTCTTTTGGGACTCGCAGCCAATTGGCAGCTGCGCAAGAACCTATCCTGGCAGGGCGAGATTGTGCGCAGCAGCTACAACTCCAATATCCTTGGGGACCTTCCCCCAGCCTTTGACCAGGCTTTCACAAGCGAACTTACCTGGAAAAGCGCTCAGCTCCAGCTGCAGAGCAGGCTCATAAACGTGGGTCCCTTCTACTACGCACCCACAGCTCAATCCAGAGATTACGCCCTGACAAACGCCAGCATCTTCGGGCCAACTACAGCCCGGACTGCCATGGGCGGGCTTGTGGCCGAAGCAGCAAACGAAGCTCTGCCGTACGGCCTTGCCACACCAAACCGCAAGGGCATACAGTTTGCTGCAGCCTACACCTTCCAAAGCGGCGCCACCTTCCTCGTGGAGCACTGGCAGTTGAGCGAGCTGAGGCCCAGCTTAGATGATGGCAGGTTGACAGACCAGTTCGCAACTACACGGAATTACTATGTTGAAAAAATAGGGGGAGAGCTTCCCCTTACCAAAATCATCAGACATTCCATCTTCTCTTTGCCGCAGAAGGAAACGAAGCTGACCGGTCAGTGGGAGAGAAGGCGGACCGTGCGGCCAGCTGACCCAGAAAGCGGTGCAGCTTCCCAAATCAACAGAACTGAGCTTATTTCTGATTTAGGCTTATCGTATGAGCTGGCTCCCGGCTGGGATTTGCTTGTAGGTGGAAAACGGCAGATTTGGCAGGAAGATCTCGCTGAAAAGAGTCAGGACAGCATCGGCGCTGGATTGAGGATTAGAGTTAATCCAACAGCGATTTTCCAGCTCAGCTGGGATAAGTATTTGTCAGAGGACGCAGATGGCACAATCTACGGCCTGCACGTTAAGGCTGAATTTTAATTAAGGGAGGTTATGACTGTGAAGAAAACCTGGCTGGTTGTTTTGGTAGTGCTTCTCGTGGCTGTTGCTGCATTGTTTGTAATTAAGAAACCTGGAGAAAAGCAGGCAACATCCGGAAAGATCGTGGTTGTGGTGAACAATGGCCCCAAAGAAACAGATACAGTGAAACTAAGAGACTTTAAGAAAAAGATCGCCCGCTTCAATGAGGTATATCCAGATATTGAGATTCGCTGGACAGACCGCAATTACAGCCCAGACAGCTTTGCCACCAGCATGGCAGGGGGAACGGCAGAAGACGTGATCAGCGTTTACGCGACTGAAGGCTACATCGCCGATCGCGGCTATGCTTTGGACATGACCGACATGATCAATAACTGGGAACATCGGGATCAGCTGAATGTGGAGATGCTGCAGCCCTTTACCCGCAACGGCCGCTACTACGGCTTTCCTGAGTTCGGCTATATTATGGCTTTGGCGTACAACAAAAGCCTCTTCCGCCAGGCCGGCATCTCCGAGCCCCCAAATACTTGGGAAGAATTTGTGGAAGTGGCCAAAAAGCTTACCAACAGGCAAAAAGGTATAGCAGGCTTCGGCATTTTGGGCAGAGGCGCAGAAGCAGGCTGGGGATTTTTGAACTGGGTATGGCAAGCTGGCGGAGACTTCCAGAGAGAAGAAAACGGCCAGTGGAAAGCTGTCTTCCACGAGCCAGAGGCAGTGAAGGGACTTGAGTTTATCCGGGACCTGCGCTGGGAACACGATGTGCTGCAGTCTAACCTTCTGGTCGTGATGGAAGATCTCATGCCTATGTTTGCTGCCGGCCAATTGGGCATGATGATGGTTACCGGCACAACCTACAACGTCCCCACCATGATCAATCAGTTTGGAATAAATAAAGATGACGTTGGCATTGCTCTCTTGCCTGCAGGCCCTGCAGGACGGGCAAACCAGATGGGCGGCGCATATCTCGTCATCAATCCGAACAGTCCAAAGGAAGTACAAGAAGCTGCATTTAAATGGATCACCTGGTCTCAGTTATATAGCTGGGATCCTGAGATCATTAAGGAGCAAGCGAATGATCTGAGGGCAGAAGGCCGCGTTGGTTCACTGTCCATCCTGCCAATATTCAGCGGCGAAATAGACCAGAAGGCACGGGAAGTCATGAGTGCTAATTTAGACGTATTTATTGATTTTGCTGACGTTCAGGAAGCAGCTAAATACATCAGGCCTGAGCCGCCGTTCTTCAGCCAGCAGTTGTACTCTGAATATCTTGGACCTGTTGTGGAGGAAGTACTGACGAAGAAGAACACAAATCCAGCAAAGCTGTTGGCTGATGCTGCCAAGAGCTTCCAGGAGAGATTTCTCTCGCAGGTGAATTAGCAGAACGAAACCGAATTATAAAAGGTTGGGGGTGAACTGGATGCAGAAGGGGTTCCTTGCCAGCTTGCTGGCAGTAGCTTTGTTGGTAGGGACAGCAGGTGCGGCAGTGAAACTCACAGGCATTGAATATACGTACCCGCAAATGCCTAATCAAGATCCCGAGATCACCCAGCAAGATCCTGCCCTTGAGAAGCTTGCAGACGGCAGAGTCGGCATAGGAGCCCCTGGGGCGGTGTGGGTTGCATGGAATCACCCCCAAGCCATGGTGCTGTTCGATTTGGGGGAGCTTCCGTCGCAGTATTTAATCACCCAGCTGAAGATCTGGACAAGTGAGGACTACGCTCACCAGCACATAGGGGAAGTGGAAGTATACACAAGTACAGATCAGCAGCACTACCACCACGTTGTGACAATAAAAAATCCCGAAAAGAAACTGGAAGCAAATCCTGCAGCCAAAAAGATCTACAGTTTTGGCACAGAACATCTCGCCCTGAGATCCCGGTATGTGCTTTTGGTCTTTCACAAATCTCCTGATGCAAGCAACCAGATCATAGAAGAGGTTGAATTTTGGGCGGCAGAGCCTGAAAAACTGCCCTTCACCTACACCTATCCCACAGGCCCTGATCAGGATGAGAATGTTTTAACTCAGGACCCCCAGGGAAAAAAACTTACAGATGGCGGGAAAGGTTGGGGCGGTTCCACAGCCATCTTTGGCGGCTGGGGCTCTGGAAAAGGTATTTCAATTGTTGTGGATTTCGGGAAATGGGTAGCGCTCCAAAGGCTTGTTCTTTGGACAAGCGAAGACAATCCCAATCAGCATTTGGAAAAAATTCAGATTTACGTCAGTTCAGACGGCGAGAACTTTACTTTTCACACTGAAGCAGCCAACCCTGAGCCGCGCCTGGATCATGCCCCTGACCAGCGCAAAATCTATCCAATTATCCTTGAGCAGCTTGGGATAGTGGCAAGATACATCAAAATAATAACTTGGCGCGATCCGGCGGCCAGGCAGCAGGTTCTCGAAGAGGTGGAGGTTTTCGGCCATCCGGCTGCCTGGGAATTCAGCAAACAGATTCCTTCAGCTGTCATCAAAGGGGTGGAAGTTAATACGTACTCTTCTGTCAAAATAGATCTGGGCGATTATTTGTCGCAAAATCCAGATCTGGAAGGGTGCCTGGTTTACGTAGGCGAGGATTTTTTCAACGATGCCAGGGAAAGACTGGCGTACGATAACTGGTGGTGGCTGGATGAAGGAAGGGAACTTCTGGTCGCAGGACTTGCTCCAGGCAGAGAGTACTACCTTGCAGTGGGCGGTGCAGCAGATGGTGCGGCCAGCCGCTGCCTGAAGCCGGTTTCTGTGAAGCTGCCAGAGGTGCTGGCTGTAGAGAAAGTGGGCGATGTTTTCGGGGTCAACGCTTTTCCCTATTTCGCTCCTGGAAGCGCCCACAATCTCAGACCCCGCGAAGAAGAGGAAGCAATGTTCCAGCAGCAGATTCAGTGGCTTCGCGAGGCAAAAGTCAAGTACAATCGCTGGTGGTTCTTGGACGAGAGGGGAATTAGGCCATATCTGGAGAACGGCATCACCTATTTAACCTGGATGAGAACGGATCCGGCCGCAATCAGGGAAGCGAACAGGATGGGAGTTTGGCTGTTTGCCAGCAGCAACGAGCCCAATCTTGCCGGCATCAGCCCTCAGGATTTTGCGTTGATGGTCCAAGAAGGGTACGAGGCTTTAAAGGGGGTAAGTCAGCAGAACATCCTGGCTGCCCCGGTCATCCACGGGATCGAGGCTGAAAATTGGCTGCGGCAATTTTACCAGGCAGGCGCCAAGGACTACTTTGACGTGTTAGACATCCACATGTACCAACAGAAAAGCCTGCCAGTCCCCCCAGGGCTTGCCCCTGGCTCCCCAGAAGGGGTCCTGCTGCAGCTGGCACGCTTGAAAACAATCATGGCAGAGTTTGGCGATGAGGATAAGCCCATCATCATCACTGAAACAGGCTGCCCTACCTACACCGGCAACAATTGGGCTGTGAAGAGCACTCCCGAAATGCAGGCTAATTTCGTTGTCCGCGCTCATCTGCACATGATCGCAAGCGGTGTGAAGAGGATCTTTTGGTACGCTCTTCAGGATGAGGGAACAGATCCCAATAACATGGAAGAAAATTTCGGCCTCATCGATTATTACGGCAATCCCAAACCAGCTTACTATGCTTACAAAACCATGATCGAGCAGTTGGGCGAGACTGTCTATCACGGCCCTACGAGCGGCCTTGCCAACCCTTACTACGGCTACAGCTTTGCAAAGCCTAATGGCGGCTATGTGAGCTGCCTGTGGGACGCTAGAGGGCAGAGCAAGGCTAAAGTGAGGGTGCCTGACGGAGAGGTTTTGCTCGTAGAGCGCAATGGCGAAAGACAAGTTTTACCCAACCCCACAGGAATACTTGAGCTCAGCATTTCCGAGGCGCCTGTTTATATCCACTCCAGCTTGCCGCTGGAAGTTATTGAGATCAACCAGTAAGTTGGTATTTTATTCCAGAGGGGAGTAGAAGAAATGAAAAACAAGATAGTTTTGCTCTTCGTTTTGCTAAGCCTGCTTGTGTGTCTTGGGGCAGGAGCGGCAATTCAGATTATCGACTTCACCTACACACTTCCTGACATTCCAGGGCAAGACCCAGAAGCGCGAAACAATGATCCAAATGGAGTAAAGCTTAACGACAGCAGCCTCACTGGAGGAGGTGGTGTTACTGTTTTTGGTGGTTGGGCTGCCAGCAACCCTATCGTCATCGATGTCGACATGCAGTCCTATGCAGAAATAGAGAAAATCAACCTCTGGACCACTGAAGACAGTACAAATCAGTATGTTGGCAGATACAAGATCTATACAAGCCAAGACAACATCAACTGGACAGAGTTACTTGAGGTTACAAACCCAGAGCCCAGGTTGACAGAAAATCCTCCCTCCAGAAAAATCTATGCCATCCCTGCAGACAACCTAAACCTGCGTACCCGCTATTTGAGGATCGAATCTTACAGAGGGGCCTCACAGCAAGTATTGGGTGAATTGGAAATCTTTGGGCGAAGGCTGCCCTATTTAGAGGTGGAAAAACCCGTAATTATGCCGTGGCGGGGTGAAGAGCTGGCAATTACAGCTGAGAGTTTAGAGGGAGCTTTTGTTACTTTGGATATAATCAACCCCAAAAACGGCTCGGTTGTGAAGAACCTTGTTTCAGGCGGTAGCGGCGAAACTGTGCAGGCAGCTTGGGATGGCAAGGATAGCCAGGGAAACTTTGTTCCAGCAGGCCGCTACCTGGTACGCGGACAGTTCACGATAGATGGCATTCCTGTGGAAAGGGAGCTGCCAGTTTATCTCGACTACACAACTCCCCGCAATACAGCACAGATCACTGGCATCACCTATTATTACCCCGACGATGCAAATCAGGACATGGTCGCTGTTAACCTGGATCCGGATCTGAAGAAACTGACAGATGGAGGTATTAACTGGGGAGGCAGCACTAATGTCAACAGCCAGTGGGGCGTGAAGAACAAGCAGATCATCGTTGTATTCGACCTTAAACAGGTCTACGAGCTCCACGAGGTGAAAGTGTGGACAGAGGAGATTGATAAAAACAACCGCATGGGCCACTTCGAGCTTTACGTAAGCGAAGACGGGGAAGAATATATCAAAGCTGATCAGGCGGCAAATCCCACCCCCTATCGACTCAGTAAACCGCCTGAGAAAGAGCAATATTCTTTGGACATTAATTTAAACACCAGGGCGCGCTATGTCAAGATCGTGGTTTTCCCAGACCCAGACAGCAGGATCGGCAATCACTTCCTCTGCGAGGTCCAGTTCTTTGGGGAGGCCACCCCTCAGCTCTTGTTAAACAAGAATTCCTTTTCGCCTGCCCTGAATCAAAAGGTCCATATTGCCTTTGAAGCTGCAGCGCTTTCGCCCATAACCATAGTAAGCTCAACTGGCGGGGTTGTCAGAACCTTTTCGCCTGGTTCTGTAAACGGAATTCTGGTTTGGGACGGCAAAGACTCTGACGGCGCTGTGGTTCCAGATGGAGCTTATATCATTCGGCTGGGAACCAGTGAACGAACAGTTAATGTGAAAAGCCAAGGGCCGTCATCGCTGATCATTACGTCACCTGTGCTGCCTGAGGAAGGAGAGCTGGAACACAACCAGGACTTCCTTGTGATTACAGGAAGCTCTGAGGGCGCAGCAACTGTTGTGGTTTATTCAGGAGAAGAGATAGCGGCAGAAGGATCTTGTGAGCTCTCTGGAGCCTTCAGCATTTCCGTTCCTCTGTCCGAGGGAGATAATCATCTGAAGGTGAAGACCTTCGACGAGCTGGGCAACCCTTGTCTAGAGGAGGTAAGCTTCACTGTAAATTACGACCCAGAGCGGCCTTTTGGTATGCCTACCATCATCAACGGCGATCTGCTTTCGCCTGCAAACGGCGACGGCTACAGGGATGAGCTGACCATCTCCTTCTATTTGAAACCTGCTGGCACAGCTTACCTGAACGTTTTCGATAGCGCTGGCAGAGAAGTCTACGTACAAGAGTTTGCCACCGCAGGGGAAGAAGTGATTACCTTTACCTGGGACGGCAGGGAAGAGGATTTTGCAGCAGATGGAGTCTACATCCTCAAGGTTGGGGTTCAGGTGGGAAGCGAAGACATACCTTTCTTCACCAAAGAACTAATCATAGACAACACACCTCCTGCAGCTCCAATTCTGCTCTATCCGGCAAGCGGCGCTACAGTCACCAGTTTAGGTCTAAAGCTCAAGTGGGAAGCAGCAGCTGATGCGCTGTACTACCTGGTTTACCTGGGAACAGACGAGGATCTGGATTCTGAAACACCAGTCCAGAGCAAGGCTGCGGAGCTGGCTATTAATCTAGAAAGCAAGGGAACTTACTATTGGCTGGTAAAGGCAGTGGACGCAGCAGGCAATATCTCAGAAGGCAGCCAGGGCTCCTTTGAGGTTTCGGACCTCAACACCAGCTCCTTCAATCTCAGCAATTTCGCCATGACCCCCAATCCGTTCACTCCAGGGCTGGGCAAGCGAGAGCAGCTTGCCATCAGCTTCAGCCTGCAGCAGCCAGGAGAAGTGGCAATAGCCATTTACAACTTGGCAGGAAAGGTAGTTAAAAGGCTTGAAGCTGGAAAGCTGGCAGCAGGAGACCACCTCTTCATGTGGGACGGCACAGATGAACGGGGTCAGGCAGTGCAGAAAGGAACGTACCTAGTCAGAGTCACAGCAGAAAATTCCCTCTACGGGCCTGTGCCTGCCATCACCCAACCAGTGCTCTTGCTGAAGTAAATGCGCTGCCGGGCTTTCCGGCAGCCTCTACCCTTTATTTGACAGAGACCGGCAGGTAACCGAATGTATCTCAGAGGAGGGAGCAAATGAACAGAAAATCCTTTTTTCTGATTTTCCTGCTGTTTGCCTTGTTGTTCACTTTTGCTACAGGCGCAGCCGATAGAATAGAAGGAATCAGCTATACCTATCCTGACGAGCCTGGACAGGATCCGATAATCCCAGGACAGGACCCTGATCACACCAAGCTGACCGATGGGAAAGTCGGCGGCGGTGGACCGACCGCTGTTTGGGGACAGTGGCAGGGAAATAAAGCAATCGTGCTTTTTGATTTGAAAAGAAGGTACAACGTTACAAAGATTGAGATCTGGACCAGAGAAGACACCAAGAGTCAGCATATAAGCAGGGTAGAAGTGCTTGCCAGCAGCGACGGAGCAAATTTTCGCAGGGTGCGCACTATCAGAAACCCTGAAGAAGCTTTGCTGGAAAACCCTCCCAAGGCAAAGATATACTCTTTTGGTGCTGAAAACTTGAACATCCAAGGGCGGTACCTAAAGCTGACTTTCTACCAAGATAATCTCTCTCCTGGTGTTTACCAGCAGGTAATCGAAGAAGTATACTTCTGGGGCGAACCCCTTCCCTTCAGCTATGACGAGAGAATAGCGCCTGTAGAATTTACGGCGGAAGTCAATACCTACTCCTCAGTGCGCATAGAGATCGGCGACTACTTCAAACGCAACCCCGGGGTTTCCGATCTGCGGATTTTCGTTTCAGACAAAGAGTTTCGCGATGTTGAGGGCATGGAAGAATACCGCATCTGGTGGTTTTTAGATGAACAGAAGGAAACTGTAATCGTCAACGGACTGACGCCCAACCGCACGCATTACATTGCAGTTGCAGGCGTGAGGGCAGATGACAAGCAGCGCCGGTTTCTAGAGCCTGTGGCCGTAAAGCTGCCTGGGGTGTTAGAGGTTCGAAAAGTGGGCGACGTTTTCGGCGTCAACGCTTTCCCGTACATTGAAACAGGAGCAGCTCACCAGAAGCGGAGCCCTGAAGAGGAGCGGGAAATGTTCCAGCTGCAGATAAAACTGGCCCAGGAGGCTGGGATGAAGTACAACCGCTGGTGGCGCAACTATCCTAACGGCCTTCTGCCTTACGTAAATGCCGGCATCACCTACGAGGTTTGGCTGCGGGATGATGAACAATATACTAGAGATTCCAACCGCTACGGTGCCTGGCTTTTCGGCGGCGGCAATGAACCTAACCTTCATGGCACAACGCCTGAAGAATATGTTGAAACCATTAAAAAGGGCTATAAAGTGATCAAAGATGTGAGCCCTGAGAACATGCTCGCAGCGCCGGTAATCCACAGCATTCAGGCAGCAGACTGGCTGAGGGGGTTTTATGAGGCAGGCGGCAAGGACTATTTCGATACCATGGACGTGCACATCTACCAGCAAACGTCTTTGCCAGTGCCCGAAGGACTGCCCCCTGGTTCGCCAGAAGGAGTGCTGCTGCAGATAGCAGAAATCAAGAAGATCATGGCCGAATACGGCGATGAGGACAAGCCCCTGATTACCACAGAGATGGGCTATCCAACTTATAACGGCCGCAGCTGGGCGGTGCGGGGGATGACCCAGGAACAGCAGGCGAATTACCTCGTCCGCATGCATTTGCATATGATTGCCAGCGGCCTGCGCCGTATTTTCTTATATGCGCTGCAGGACGAAGGAACAGATTCCACGAACATGGAGCACAACTTCGGGATCATAGATTACTATGGCAAACCAAAGGTTTCGTATTACGCCTACAAGACCATGACAAGCCAGCTTGGGGAAACTCTCTTCGACGATGTACTTGAAGGCACAGAAAATCCGTATTACGGCTATCGGTTCAGAAAACTGGCCGAAGACGGCTACATTACTACCCTCTGGGATGCTGCAGGCAAAAGCCAGGCTGTTCTGAAGCTGGATGCTGCAGAGGAAAAAGTAGTTATCTATGATCTTTTGGGCAACAGGAGGGAAGTAGCAGCTGGCCAGGAAATAACCCTCACTATTTCTGAAGGCCCAATCTACATTCACACGAGAAAGCCAGTGGAGCTGGTAAGTGCCAAGAGGCTCCCTCCACCTCCAACCTTGAAGGTAGATGCTTTTCTGACCAGTGAGGTGCAGCTGGCAGGCGATAATACCGAGCTGAACGTGAAGTTCACAAGTACCTTGCCTGGAACTGCCCGGGGCAGGGTATCAGTTGAAGGACAGTTTACAGTAGAGCCCGTGGACTTTACAGTGACAGATGAAGCGATCTTGAAGCTGCCGCTGTCCCTGCCAAGCGATGCAGCACCTGGCCTGTATCCCTTGAAAATCAAGGTGGAACTGCCTAAACAGAAGGTCGGGACCATAGATATAGCAGGTGTCCAGGAATTTAAGCTGAATTTCTGGCTGGCTGCCCCTCTCGGCGCCAAACCTGCAATTTACAAGCAGGACTATACAGGAGACGGCACAGAAGAGATCTTACTCACTAACGAAAAGTGGGAAGTGCTCATCGCTCCCGAACATGGCGGCAGGTTAATCCTGTTAATAGATAAAGAATCCAAAACCAATCAGCTTAATGCTGATTTTAAAGAATTCAACTTGTCTTGTACAGGGCCTGGCCTTGGCCTTTGGGACGCACTGGGCAGCTGGACAGCAGATTTGTGGCAGGCTGCATACGACTATCAGTTGGTTGAAACGGATCAGGAAATCGGCATCAGCATGCAGGCTGCAGGCAAGTCAGGAGTCCGGGTGAGCAAAGAGATCCTGCTTCCGAACTCAAACGATCACCTGGCTTATAATGTGAAGTTCTACAACCCCACAAACAGCCAGCTGACAGTGAATTACGCAACGCACCCTGAATACACACCAGGGGGCACAGCAGACAGCACCAGAGACTTGATCCATCTGCCGGAGGCAGGGGGAGTTAAAACTTATCCTTATGTTTCATCCCTTGGAGAGAGGGGCTCCTATGAGCTGGCAGAAGGCTGGTTTGCCCTGGTGGATTCTGTACAGAAAATAACTTTCGGTGCTGTCTTTGACGAAAGCAAGGTCAGGGGAATTCGCCAGTGGTGGGGCGATGTGGCTTTCAACCTGGAAGTCAACCTCAAGTCTTTTCAGCTGGCCCCTGGCGAGGAATACGACTTCAACACCTTGTTCTTCATCAAACAAACCAATGATTTCCGAGCCATCCAAGCAGAATGGCAGAAGCGGAAATAAAATCCGGGGGCTCAAAAGCCCCCGGCCTTGCCGAATCAGAGGAGGAATTTGGCACACAAGGTCGAATTGAAAGTGATAGTCTTTACACGGAATATGGGAGGTTCATAATTTGGCTCAAGAAAACGTTTATCGAGGTTTGTCCACCCACCAGCGAAAGAGAATAATGGGCTATCTGTTTTTACTGCCTGCAGTCTTCTCGTTCATTTACTTCGTCTGGTATCCATTGATTTTAACCTTTGTGATGAGCCTCGAGAAGGTGAACCTGGCAGGCGCCACGAGCTTCGTTGGGTTTGCTAACTTTAAAACTCTCTTTGCTGATCCAGTCTTCGGCCAGGCCTGGCGCAATGCCGGTTATTTTACCATTCTGGCGCTTCTTTTCGGGTACCTGGTGCCTGTGATTGTAGCTGTGCTCATCAACGAGGTCCGGCGGGGCCAAGCGTTCTTCAGAATCGCAGTTTACCTCCCCAAAGTTGCGCCCTCTGTTGCAGTGAGCATTCTGTGGCTGTGGTTGTTTGACCCCTCTTTGGGGCTTTTGAACACAATTTTGGGTTGGTTCAACATCCCGCCTTCCCAGTGGCTCCTCTCATCCAGCACTGCCCTGCCCAGCCTTGTCCTGATGGCAACATGGGCTGGCTTTGGCGGCACAGCCATTATTTACCTTGCAGG
>LFTB01000086.1:49710-61296 GCA_001512905.1 Clostridia bacterium DTU084
CCCAACAACGCCACCATGACCATCCTGCTTCTCATCTACCGCTACGCTTTCACGTACATGGACATGGGCGTTGCAAGCGCTGCGTCACTCTTGCTCTTTATTGTGCTGGCTATTCTATCCTATATCTACTTCAAACTGGACAGCAGGGCAGAGGCTTAAAGGAGGAATACTCGTGGCAGAAAGAGGACGAACCCTTATCGGCAGGCAGGACCTTTTGAGGCCCACTGTAAAAATTGGCTATGCTTTGATGATTGTTTTCCTTATTGTGGTGGCAATTGCAACCCTCTTTCCTCTGGTGTGGGTAGTGATTAGCTCTGTGAAGTCAAGTGCTGAGATCTTCCGGGTGCCGCCCACCATCTGGCCTGAGAATTTCCAGTGGGGGACGTATCTGAATGTCTGGAGCAAGTTCAACTTTCCCCGCTACTTCAAAAACACAGTTGTGCTCATCTTCGGCATTTGGGTTGTGCAGATGCTGGTGACGACACTGGCTGCTTATTCCCTTTCCAAGCTCAAGCCGCCGGGACATAAGCTTATTATGTTCGGCTTTCTGGCAGCCCTTATGGTGCCTGGGCTTGCCATGATGATTCCAAAGTATGTGATCTTGAAGAGCCTGCCCCTTTTCGGCTGGAATCTCCTGGACAGCTACTGGGCCTTTTGGCTGCCGGCAGGGGCCAACGCTTTCAATATCCTTTTGCTCAAGACCTTTTTCGATGGGATTCCAGATGACCTGGTGGACGCTGCCACCATCGATGGCGCGTCAGAGCTGCGGACCTTTGCTCAGATTGTGCTGCCCCTGTCCAAACCCATTTTGGCTACTCTCACCATCTTCATTTTCCTTGGGGTCTGGAACGACTTTATGTGGCCGTATATAGTGATCACAACTACTGAAAAGCAGCCGCTGATGGTTGCCATCTACAACAGCGTCTTCAAAAGCGCAGTTTTTGCCCAGAACGACATCATGGCAGCAATCACCATCGCCATCCTGCCGCCCATTGCGGTTTTCTTTGCCCTGCAGAAGCACATCACCCGGGGCATTACCCTTACAGGGCTTAAAGGGTGAGCTGTATAAAAGGTGCAGTGGAGGAAGAAGAATGCGAGCGCAGATCATTCATACATTTGAAGGGTTTCTCAGCAAAGAAAAAAGGGACGGCATGGCTGTTCTTTTGGGCAGCTCCGGTGAGCTTGGTGTGGCCAAAGTTTCAGAGCTATTGCAAGAGCGCCTGAGCTATTTGAAAGAATGCGGTCTGGACGGCTTGGTGGTGAATGTAGGGGGAGAGCCTTACCTGGAAGATGAAGAAAGCTGGGAATTGCTGAGGCAGGGTTTGGCAGCAGCCAGGTCTTTAGGCTTTAAGATCTGGCTTTACGATGAAAAAGGTTATCCCAGCGGTTCTGCAGGAGGCCTGGTCCTGCGGGAAGAGTCCCGGCTTGAAGCTGTGGGGATCAAACGCGAAAGAGAGGACTATTATCTTGCTCCTTTGTACGAAGGTACCCACGCAGAGCGCAATTACAGCGAAAGGCGGCGCTATATCAACCTTTTGGACTCCAAAGCTGTAGAGCGATTCCTTGCTGTTACCCACAATCGCTACAAGGAGAAATTGGGCAAGGACATGGAACTGGTAGAGGCATTCTTTACAGATGAACCGTCGCTGATGTCTGTGGTCTTGCCTCAATTGGAAGGCCCGCAGGGCAAGCAGATTCCAGTGCTGGATCCGCCAGATCCAGCTGTGAAGGTCCTGCCAGCCTTGCCCTACAGCGAAGAATTAGCAAACCTCTACAAGCAGAGATGGGGGCAGGAACTCCTTGCTGCAGCACCACAGCTGATGAGGCACTCCCAAAAGCCGTCTGCGGAAAAATGTGCTTTTTGGGAAACTGTAGCTATGGTTTACGAGCAGACCTATGCAGAGAGAATGCAGGCAGGCTGTGCGGCTTTAGGGACCAAACTTACAGGGCACATTCTGGCGGAAGAGAGCCCTTTTGCCAACATGGTCTTTCACGCCAATCCCTTCAGGGTGCTGAAGCATTTTCATCTGCCAGGGGTAGATCTGCTGACCAACAAAATTGATGATATCAGCATTTTCGGCCACAAACTGCCCCTTTCCTGTGCCTTTTTGAATCATGAAGGCTGGATCATGACTGAAACAAGCGATTTCGTAGAAGACAGAATCGAAGGAAAGCCTGCTTCTGCCGAGCAGATGGCAGCAGCCCTTTCTTATCAATTTCTGCTTGGAGTTCGTGAGTTTACTTATTATTACAATATCTGGAACAAGGAACAAGCTGAATATCGATGGATTAACCAATTGTTAGCAAGGATGTGTGGATATGCTGAGAATTGGAAGTACATGCCCAGCATTGCCCTTTATTGCCCGTACGAGTCTTTTTGGGCTGGATATGTTCCCGCAAGCACTCCCCTGCCAGAACTGCTTGAAGGGCAGCCGGAATTTGTGCAGCAGACTGAAAAGAGCATCCTTAGGCTGTGCGATAAACTTTTCTCCCAGAACCAGCAGTTTATCCTCTGCGACGAAAGCTCGGTAGACGATTTAGGGAAAAGAGGCATCACACATTTGGTGCTGCCAGAAGCCCCAGTCGTGGCAAACGCCGTAGTGGAAGCCGCACTAGAGGGCAGAGTGAGTTTGTACGGCGGGAGGCCAAGCTTGGTCTACAAAGACGGAGAGCTTGCTGACTGTCCCCAACTATCAATCAAACCGCTGTCAGAGCTGCCTGCACCTGAATTTCCGCAAGCCTCGGATCTCCGCTACTCTGCTTTTCAGGACAGGAGGTATTATTTTTTCAATCCATCCTGGGAAGTAAAAGCGCTGACTGTTGAGGAAAAAGCAGTAGTTTACGATCCAGCCGCAGACCACAAGCTTCAGGTTGAGCCAGCCACTGTGCTGACAATCAGCGGCGGATCTGGATTGTTTGTCTGCTTCGGAGATTAGCACAGTGGAAGGGAAAGGTTATCTGCGGGAGTTGAAATCAATTGACTGTTTGTTTCAACACTCATTTTACTGTGAAACAAATAATTTAATCAGGCAGCTTGCTGCTGGGTTTGAAAGAGAGTCAACTATCCAGCAGCATTTTGCAAAAAGAACAAGATAGGAGAGTGACCAGAAATGGAAAAAAGAATTGTAATCGGAGATGCAGTTCCGAATATGCCATGGGAGGAAAAACCTGCTGGCTCTGGTGAGATCATCTGGCGCTACAGCAAAAATCCCATTATCCCTAGAAACTTGCTCCCTTCGTCCAACAGCATCTTCAACAGTGCGGTTGTGCCTTTTAATGGCAAGTTTGCAGGTGTGTTCCGCTGCGATGATAAAGCACGGGAAATGAACTTGCACAGAGGTTTCAGCGAAGATGGAATCAATTGGCAGATAGACCCCGAACCTATTCCTTTCATCTGCGAAGATCCAGAGATAAAATACACCCATGGCTATGATCCCCGGGTAGTTTTCTTGGAAGATAGGTATTATATAACCTGGTGTAACGTCTATGAGAAGGCACCAACTATTGGTGTAGCCTACACCTTTGACTTTGAAAAATTTTACCAACTGGAAAACGCATTCCTGCCGTTCAACCGCAACGGAGTGCTGTTTCCCCGCAGGATAAATGGAAAATATGCAATGCTCAGCCGGCCCAGTGACAATGGACACACTCCATTTGGCGATATTTACTACAGCGAAAGCCCTGATATGATCCATTGGGGCCATCACAGGCTGGTGATGCGGACAACTAGAGGCTGGCAGGAAACCAAAATCGGCGCTGGACCCATTCCCATTGAAACAACCGAAGGTTGGTTGATGATCTATCATGGGGTTTTAACTTCATGCAATGGATTTGTTTACAGCTTTGGGGCAGCACTTTTGGATTTGGAAGAACCTTGGCGGGTACTTCATAGGTCTAAGCAATACTTGCTATCACCCCAAGAGCTTTATGAGTGCGTAGGCGATGTGCCTAACGTTGTTTTCCCCTGCGCTGCCCTGTGCGATGCACCTACTGGCAGAATCGCGATTTACTACGGCGCAGCAGATACAGTAACAGCGGTTGCCTTTACCACAGCAGAGGGGCTTTTGGATTTCGTCAAGAACAATTAAGAAAAGCAGTTGTTTAGCGGTTTCGAAAGAAACCGCTAAACATTTTTAAACAGCAGCAAGGAGGAAAGAAGCGATTAAAGCTGAATAGGTTTATCATAATCATACCCATTTTTGCGACACGCAAATGCTCTTTGGTCTTGGCAGCGGCTAACGTAGGGCTATGGCAGAAATAACTTGATGAGAGGAAGATAGTAATGCCAGAGAAGCCTTTGTGGCAGCAGACTCCGTGGGAGCTGGCTTGTGGATCGGAGCGGGTCCAAAAAGCCCGTGCTTTTGTTTTAGAGCAGGTGGCCGGGATCCAGGATCAAGCCTTGAGAGATGCAACAGAGAAGATGTTATTTGACCCCATCCCGCTTATTACATCCAGGGAGCCGTTTGCTTCAAACAGGGATACAGGGGTGGAAAAGATGCGCGCAAGCCTCCCGTATGATCCCACCTGGGCTGCGCCAGGGGCTAATTTGCAAAGTCACCATTCATATCCTGGGGGGTGGGCCATTCACACGCAGCTTGACCTGAAAAGCTTGCTTTTTTTCTGTGAACAGGCAGCAGTCGAAGGCTTGACAGTAAACAGGGATGCTTGTGTTGCTGCCATAGTGCTCCACGATTGGGCCAAATTGAAGCTGATGGTCTGGGATGCCGAGCACAATCTCGATGCAGACCAGGGAATCGGCCACCACCAGATTGCCATTGGAGAGGTCATGGTTAGAAAGTTTCCTCCATATGTCGTGCAGTTGTTGGCTGGTGTACACGGAGGCTTGTGGCGCGATCCTGAAGTTGTACAGGATTTTATCTTGGAGGCAGCACATTGGATAGGGATTGATCCTTATGCAGCAGGCTATTTGCCCCTTGGCGCTGCGGAAAAGTCTTTTGAGGCCTGGGCTGTTAACCAAGCAGATGCCACCATGTGGCTGAAGCGGAGAATACTGCTGAGTCTGGATGATCCCCTCAAAAGGTGGTACAAAAAAGCAAATAACCCTTATCCGTTTCAGCAGGTTCGCAATGTGTTATATTCAAAATATAATGAGCTCGAGTTGTGGCAGATTTATCAATCGGAAGGGGAAGACAGGCTGGCTGCATTTTTGACTGATTGGTTTGCGAAAGAAGGAGGCTGTGGGAGATGAAACTGATCAGCAGCTACAGTGACTTAAGGAAATACCGGACCTACAGGGCGAGTCTCCACAATCACACATTCAAAAGCGGTATTCCTACTGCAAGTCCTAAGACCGCCTTGTCCATCTACCTTCTTTGTGGAATTCAGATTGTCGCCATTACAGACCACGATCGGAGGCTCGAGCCCCACTGCAAGCTGCCTTCTGAGAAAGTTCCCTGGCGAGATGGAGATTGGCTTCACAATTATCCGGACGCTCTTTTGATCCCGGGCTTTGAAGCTACATTTCCCGAGGCCCACGTTAGTGTTTTGGGCCTGAGGCCAGCGGAGCTGCAGGTCCTGCCAGGGGAGAGGGGCTTTACAGCTGCTGTGGAGCAGAGGGGCGGCTACACAGTCCTCAACCACCCAGGCAAGTGGAATCAGGCACCACAATATGTTTTGGAAGATCCTGAACTCAGCCGCTGTATGGCTTTGGAAGTCTACAACGGCGGACAGGCCGCTGAGGCCAGCCTGCTTTGGGATCACTTGCTGTCTTCAGGACTCAAAATTTTTGGCCTAGCAAATTCCGACTGCCACGATTATGACTTTACTAAAACCTCGCGGCCCAACAGTGCCTGGAATGTCCTCTGGCTGGAAGAACTCAGCTGGGAGGCTGTTTTGGATGCATTGAAAGCAGGCCGCCTTTACGCAACTACGGGCATTGAGCTGGAGGAGCTGGTTGTAGAAGAAGAGAGGATTTTCCTTGAAGCGCAGGGCGCAGAGAGAATCAGCTTCTTTGGGCATCGGGGACAGCTTTTGGCGGAAGCACGTGCTTCAGCTGCAGAATATGTGGTTCGGGGTGACGAAAAGTATATTCGGGCTGAAATTGAAGGTGCTTCCCCCAGCGGCCCTGCCAAAGCATGGATCCAGCCTATCTGGGTGAGATAAGAAAGGCAGCCAAATTCTGGCTGCCTTTCAAATTGTAGGGATTATTTAAGGGAGCATAAACTTTCAGCATCCTGAGGATTTACGAGGAATTAATTTTGTTGGTGTGAGGATTTTCAAAGGGGGTTCATCGGGGCTGTCGATTAGGGACAGGAGCCTCTGCGCTCCTAAAGTGCCGATGAGCCTTTCCTCGACCCTGATTGTGGACAGAGGGGGCTGAGTGTGTGCGGAAAAGGGACTGTCGCCAAACCCCACAATGGCGAGATCTTCTGGAATCGCTCTGCCCAAAGCCTGGGCCTTGTGCATGGCGCCGATGGCCATCAGATCATCTGCCACGAAAACAGAGGTGAGATCGGGATTTTGGCACAGCAGCTTCGCCATCTGCTGTGCGCCTCCTTCCACAGTGAAATCCCCTTCTGTATACAAAGCCGGCTCAAAGGGAAGCCCTCCTTCAGACAGTGCTTGTCTGTAGCCGGCAAGTTTTGCTGCGCTGGTATGGGTATGGGACCAGCCGTTGATGAACCCGATTTTCTTGTGCCCGAGCTTGTACAGGTGCTGCACAGCCAGATATGCACCTTTTTGGTTGTCTGTGAGCACGCAGTTTAGGTTTAAAGTTGGATGTTCTGAGTACAGGAGAACTAAAGGCAGTTCCCAGGCGGTGAGCTTCTCAAGGAGGCTGTCTGAGATGCTTCCTCCGATGACTAAAAGCCCTTCAATGCCGCCGTGTTCCACCATAGGCGGCACTTCAGTATGGGGATCATCGACGATGTAAAAGCTCAGCTGATAGTCCCGCTTGCTTACAACCTCCTGAATGGCTGAGATTGCTTCAGTTGTGTAGTAGCTGCCCCCCTTCTCGTGAGGTGGGGCATAATAGATCACACCCAGCTGGCCTGTTGTCCTGCGCTGTCCACGGAAATATCCCAGCTCTTTGGCAACAGCCAGGATTCGCCTCCGGGTAGCCTCACTAACTCGGCCTTTTCTGCGCAGCACGTTGGAAACCGTGGTTATGGAAACGCCAGCTGCTTTACTTATGTCGCGCATGGATACAGACATTTTGTTTGCTCCTTAACTTGCTTGCTTAAATAATAGCTTTTTTACTTATGGTTTGTCAACCAAAATAAATCAAATAGATCAATTGAACCTGATAATAATTTGGTTAAACGTGATTGACAATTTAAGCAAAACCTGTTATTATTAAAGCACATTATTGGCAAGGGGAGGATGGGTGTGAAAGTTTTGGATCGGGTAGTTTTGGAGATGAGCCTGAAGCCTTTCTCTAAAACCGATGCACAGTGGCTGGAGAAGACCTGCCGGGAGGTTTTTCATCAGTGGGGATCTTTGCTTTCCAAAAGCAGGAGTGGGTCACTGCTCATGTGGGTTTCTGATGGTTCAGAACTGCTTACCTGGAAAGGCGACTTGAACGAGAGCTTTGAATGGGCAAGATATATAGGCTTCTGCAACACCAACTATCACGCCTACACAGGAAATGAATTTTCTCCCGAGCGGGTGGCAAAGTTCTATGTACCTGATCCGCCGGTAATGACCTATGGACTTTTGAAAACCATCGTTCAGCTGTTCAAGCAGATTGCCAAGGAAGAATTAGATTTGGAACTGTCTGTGGGCGCTACCTTCGATCCGGGACCTGAGTTTGCCTATTCGAAATTCAAATACCAGGATCACCCTGAAATCATCGTGGACAGATACAACAGCTCCATTGGCGAGACCATAGCAGAGGTGCATCATGCCAGCAAACTCCACGGCGACAATAGAGCTTATGCAGCTTTCCCCAATGGGATCAAAGAGGGCACCAGTTTCGGCACCTTTTTGGGCAAACAAGCTCAAAGCTTTTTGAGCGCCCTGGGTTTCGACTACATATGGTTTTCCAATGGTTTCGCTTTCACCCCTTACCCCTGGACCATGCTGGGAGACAACTTCGACGGCACCCAGTTCGGCAAAGCTGATGCTGCCAAAGCAAGGCAAGAGCTGATCCGGTTTTGGGAGGATTTCACAGCCCAGTGCAGCTATCCAATAGAGGTTAGGGGGACCAACTTCAGCACTGGTATTGATCTCGCAAAAGACTGTATTTCCCTGGCAGATTTGTATAAATATATCAAGCTGCCGCCGCCCAACTCGCCCTGGGGTGCATTGAACTTTGATTTTGGCCTGGAGCTTGCTGGCTACATGTCCAGGATCGCAAAACTCCCTGCTGAAGACTATATGTTCAGATATTACATTAACGATCCTTGGTTTTGGCAGAATCCATGGTTCGATCTGTACGAACGCCAGCCCTTCGACCTATACTGTCCTCTTGCCACTTCCAGGCTGAATGAGGAAGGCAAAGTTCAGAACCCCAAGACGGTTCAGTTTTTGGCTATCGACAACTCCCGGGGCGAGCTCCCGGAAGAATGCCCCAGGGAAGTGATTCCGCACCTTCTGCGGGCTGTGCAAGAGGCTCCGGACAAGGTGGGGCCTGTAACCTGGCTTTATCCCTTTACTGAATACCACGAGCTTTATCAGGAAAAGGGCGATTCAGCGCTGCCATTTTTTGGCGATTTCTTAGTCCGCAGCGCCATTAACAGCGGCTTTCCTCTGAACACAGTGGTGAACACTGAGAATTTCCGGAAATTGTTGGCTGAAAAAAATCAAGGGCTTTTTGAAACCGTCCTCTTTGCGCTAGTGCCGCAAGCAGGTACCTATGAGGGCGAACTCTGCCAATTCGTTGAGGCAGGGGGGAAAGTTATCCTCTACGGTCCCCTGACAGATGCAGAGGCCGTCGGCAAACTGCTGCAGATTGAGCTTGCCTCACCAATTTCCGGGGAACTTGAGCTTGAGTTTTTCTTGGAAACAGACAGGTTCAGGGAGGAAGGTCCCAGCAAGTTCAGGCACGATCCATCTATTTCAGCAGGCGGCATCGGAGAAATATTGGCAGGAGATGATGGATGCACAGAAGTGGAAGCTGTTGTGAGGCAGGGGAAAGAAGAAAGAGTTTACGCTCTCTCCCGCAGTCTGCCTAGCTGGAACGGGGGGAGGGTCAGCTGGGTGCGAGGTTCCCTTCCCTTTTCAACCAAGCGCGAGCCTGGAGAAGAGCTGAGAATGCCGAAGGATTACCCGCAAGAATACATTGATGCTTCAGTTTTGCCCAGGTATCAGTTGAGCAAGTTCGGCTACAGATTACGCCAGGTGCGGGAGGATGCGGGAACTCCTGCCAGCCTACTTTTGGTTTCGAGAAACCGCAACAGTTTTATATTCACTGGCTGCCAGACAAACCAGACCACAGAACTCATATTGGAGTTTCCGGATGGAGCGCCGGTTGTTGCGGGCAGGGAAGTGCCTGTTGCAGGCAGAGAGGCTGCCTATATTTTTCCGCGCACTATCCGGGAAAACTGCTGTGTTTTCGTAGAGCAAAAAGAGAGGTCTGTGGTTGCATGCCGGGAGCGGGCACCTTTCCCTACGGGCAAACAGAGGCGCCTTCTGATTGCCAATCTGCGCGGGGCTACTGTTACAGTCTATCCGCCGTTGGACAGAATGGATGAGTTCCTGGCAGAGGAAAATGGTATTAAGCTTGAAGAAGATAGGATTGAGCGAAAACGGGAGAAAATCATCTTGCATAATATTGAAGGCAGCTTAGAGATTGCCTGGTAAGGAGCAAGGAAATGATAAAGCGAATTGAAATTCCAAAAGGAAAAGTTGGTTATTTTCATCTGGGACACGAACCGTACTGGTCCCAATTTCCCGACCTGAAAGCACAGTTGGGAAGGTATGCGGACCAGCTGAAGGCGAAATTGGAAGCTTTTGGCGAGGCTGAAATCATCGATGGGGGGATGGTGGATACAGCTCGGAGGGCTAGGGAGGTGGGAGATTATTTCCGCGCCCAGGGCGTTGACCTCCTTCTCTGTTATGTGACTACCTACGCTACTGGTGCTGTGCTTTTGCCTGTGGTGCAGAGAGCCGGGGCAGATGTGGTTCTTTTGGGACTACAGCCTAACTCTCGTATGGATTGTACAGTTTCCACCACCTACGATCAGCTCTGTCATGACAATGTCACGAGTCTTCCTGAACTGTGCAATGCGCTGTTGCGCTCGCGTATTACCCCCTTGGGTGTCTTAGTGGGGACAGCCCACGGTGACGAGAGGGTGGACAGGGAACTTGTTGAATGGCTGAAGGTAGCCACTGTGAAGAGGAGCGTCCAAAATGCCAGGATTGGCCTTATGGGACACGTTTATGAAGGGATGCTGGACATGCACTCAGATCCCACCATGTTTCATGCAGCCTGGGGCACACACATTCAAATGCTGGAGCTCTGTGACCTGAAGGAAGCTGTAGCCAGTGTAACAGATGCTGAAATCGCAGCCAAGATCGATGAGATAAAATCAACATTTGTGCTGGCAGAGCCCAGCCACGATCCCATTGCCGGTACCATCGCAGCAGAGGATTTAGAGTGGTCTGCCAAAGTTGCCTGTGGGCTGGAAAAGCTGATTGATGACTTCAAGTTAGATGGCATGGCCTATTATTATAAAGGCCGGGGAGAATACGAAAAGCTTGTCGCAGGGATGATCATCGGCAATTCCATTCTCACAGGGCGAGGGATTCCCATGGCTGGCGAGCTGGATCTTAAGACTTGCCTTGCCATGCTGATCCTGGACCGGCTCGGGATCGGTGGTTCTTTCTGTGAATTCCATCCTGTTGATTTCGATGATGATATTGTACTGGTAGGGCACGACGGACCTGCCCACATCAGGATCAGCGATGCCAAGCCCATCATCAGAAAGCTGAAGCTCTTCCACGGCAAGCGAGGAGCAGGCTTGTCTGTGGAGTTTAAGGTACGCACAGGCCCTGTTACCCTCTTAGGGCTTACCCAGACTGCAGACGGGGCCTTCAAGTTTGTGGTAGCCAAGGGTGAATCCCGCAAAGGTGAGATCCCCCGTTCCGGCAATACGAACACAAGGGTCCGTTTTGATACAGATGTGGCAACGTTTGTTGAAAAATGGTCCCTGGAAGGGCCCACCCACCACTTTGCTTTAGGTGCGGGTGACGCAATTTCTGCGCTGGAGAAGGTTGCTAAAACACTGAAAACAGAGCTTGTAGTTGTTCCATAGAAATTTTGGAGTGTAATTAGAGAAACGAGACCTCATCGCACTTACTGACAAGTAAGACCTTAAAGGTGAGGTCTCGAGTTCTTTCATTGCAGTAGCTGCTGCGATTTTTGCAAACGATTACTTTGCCGTTTGAAAGCTGTGGGAGGCAATCTGAAACTTCTGTTTGTTTAAGCAGATGTATCTAGCAAGAGAAAATATCTGTAAAGTTCAAGAGTAGGTGAGATTATTCGAGGTGTAATTAGCTATGGAATTGAATTGTTCTTGGACTATTTTTTTGATTATGCTTGAAAAAAAATTTTTTGTTTAGAAGGAATTTGGCTAACTTATGTAGAATAATTAATGCAGACGTATGCATAAATTTGTTTTATAG
>LFTB01000037.1:0-598 GCA_001512905.1 Clostridia bacterium DTU084
TTTTCTTGCGTTAATTTTACAAAGCGACGTTTTTTCAGCGAGTTCACAATAATTTTTCCTCGTTTTTTTTTATTGGTTAATCTGAAAAAAGGCCGCATCGCAAATGGCTTTAGAAAGTTTAATTTGACAGCTCCCTATATGACGTGTATAATAGAAATTGAATTGAAAAAGCAGAAGCTACGCTTCTCACCTTGCAGCAATGCGAGCAGGGTACGCCAATTAACCTTTTTTTAATCGCGGTATTTTAAAGGGGTGGTGTGCCTGTGAGGCGCAGCCACCCTTTTTCTTATGGGATGAGGAGGTGCAATACTATTATACAAAAGCGGGACGTAAGGGTAAACGAGGAGATTAGAATTCCAGAAGTTCGTGTGGTAGACGACAACAACCAACAAATAGGTATCATGTCTCCTCGTGAAGCACTAAGGATCGCCCGAGAGCGGGATCTTGATCTGGTGGAGATTGCTCCAACTGCGCGGCCACCTGTATGCCGGATTATGGACTACGGGAAATACCGCTATGAGCAGAGCAAGCGAAGCAAAGAGGCACGTAAGAAGCAAAAAGTAATCGACGTCAAAGAAGTACGCATGACCCCCAAAAT
>LFTB01000037.1:606-14619 GCA_001512905.1 Clostridia bacterium DTU084
CGGGGCAGAGAAATCGTGCACTCAGAACTGGGGAAACAGCTTTTGCAGCGCTTGGCAGATAGCCTTTCAGAAATCGCAGTTGTGGAACGGCCTCCCCGCGCTGAAGGAAGAAACATGATCATGATCCTGGCCCCTAAGCAATAGGAAAAGGAGGAAAAACCATGCCTAAAATGAAAACTCACCGTGGCGCAGCCAAAAGGTTTAAGGTCACAGGTAGTGGAAAATTCATGAAAAACAAGGCATACAAAAGCCATATTTTGGAGAAAAAATCCAGCAAGCGGAAACGTAAACTTCGCCATGCTGAGGTAGTGAGCAAAGCAGAGGCAAAGAGAATCCGTAAAATGTTGGCCTTAGGCTAAAGGAGGAGATTACAATGGCACGCGTAAAAGGCGGAGTAGTAACCAGACGCCGCCATAAAAAAATATTAAAGCTAGCAAAAGGATACTACGGCGCCAGAAGCAAAACCTTCCGGCCAGCTAATGCAGCAGTAATGAAGTCCCTGCATTATGCCTACGTTCACCGCAGGCTGAAAAAGCGCGAATTCCGCAAGCTGTGGATTGCCAGAATCAATGCTGCAGCAAGACAGGAAGGCTTAAGCTACAGCCGCTTTATCTGTGGTTTGCGTCAGGCTGGCGTAGAGGTCAACCGCAAAATGCTGGCAGATCTGGCAGTAAACGACAGCACCGCATTCAGCAATTTGGTTAACTTGGCTAAAGCACAGCTACAAGCATAAACCTGGGTTTCCCCAGGTTTTTTCTCTATTGGAGGACAGGAAAATGGAAGAGAAAATCACCTTTGAAGAAGCCCTGGCCAGGCTCGAGGAACTTGTGCGGAGTCTCGAGGAAGGCAAACTCCCCTTGGCAGAATCATTAGCTGCCTTTGAAGAGGGAGTGGCCCTTCTGCGCAGATGCACCCAAGAACTTGAAGAAGCTGAGGGCAAGGTAGAGGTCCTTCTGCAGGACGAAAACGGCAATGTCTTCACCAAACTATTCGAGGAGGCAGAAGATGTTTAATTTAGAGGCCTATCTCAAAGAACGAGCCTCCCTGGTAGAGGGCGCATTAGAGAAGCTCTTGCCAAAGGGCGGGAAACTGGCCGAGTCCATGCGGTACACCACTTTAGGAGGCGGCAAAAGGCTGCGCGCAATTCTGCTTCTTGCTTCGGCAGAATATTCAGGCTGGACGGATCTGGATTCCATTCTGCCTGCGGCAGCTGCTCTAGAGTGCATTCAGGCATACTCCCTAATCCACGACGATCTGCCCTGCATGGATGATGATGAACTCAGACGTGGAAAGCCAACCAACCACTTGGTCTTCGGCGAGGCAATCGCCCTTTTGGCAGGCGACGGACTGTTAACTTTTGCTTTCGAACTATTCAGCAAGCTCAAATTGCCAGCGGGGAATGTCCTCGCTGCAGTCAGGGATCTGGCAGAGGCTATCGGCCCCTCTGGCATGGTGGAAGGGCAAGCCCTGGATCTCGAATGGACGGGAAAGCGCCTAACCTTAGAACAACTGGAGCAGCTTCACTTACGAAAAACAGCAGCCTTATTGTGCGCATCTCTCAGGTGCGGTGCGCACCTTGCAGGAGCCCAGGAAGCAGACATCACCGCCCTTGCCACTTATGGCCAAAAATTCGGCTTAGCTTTCCAAATAGTCGATGATCTGCTGGATGAAGTCGGCGATCCTGAAAAACTGGGCAAGGCAACTGGCAGCGATGCGAGACTTGGAAAAGTTACATACCCTGTACTATTGGGAGCGGAAAAAGCCAGGAAACTTGCAGCCCGGGCCATAGAAGAAGCTAAAGCAGCTTTAGAGCCAGAAAGAGGCACTGCCCTCTTTGGGATCGCAGATTACGTGCTTTCACGGCAGTCCTGAGTCATTTGCAAGCCAATTTCAATTATGTTATAATTAGCTTACCTTGAGAGGTAGTGGTGCAGTATCCTAGTCACCGCTTCCATATCTGAAGGCGGGCCTAAAAATCCGTCAAGGGCACATCGATGAAGTCCTTGGTGCTGGCCTTCGACGCCCCGTCGGGGGTTGGTGCTGGGGGTTAAGGAGCTAGGGCGATCTACAAGGGCATGTAGGCGTTGACCCTACTCCGCGGAGACCCATGTTCGTGGAACTTGCGCGTTTTACGGCATGGGATTGGAACCTGTACGCGATACAGCTGGGTGATTGTGCGCAAGTACATTAAGCTGTGTGGGGTACAGAGTAGCCTGCCTTGAGCGGGGCGAGCGGGATAACGGGAATCAGGTCCTCTCCCCAGGGGCCCTAGGGAGGAGACCCTTTGCCGTTTGAAAGCCGTCTTGCAAAAGAGGCTAGGATATGGCTTGCGGTGTGAGGAAAACTCCTAGGCTGTTGCCGTAAGGCAGGTCGGTCGGGGATTGCAGTGTGGACTAAGTGGTAATCCAGTCCTGGCGAAAGCCAGAGCAAGGCTGAAAGGGGAACCGCTGGAGGCGGCGACGCTCCAGTGCCTTGCTGGGAAAACCTACTGGACCTTAAGCCACAATATTTACCCGGTCGATTACCACTACCTCTCTTTTCTTTTGTGGAGGGACAGATGAAAAACGAATATCGAGGAATTTTGCTGGTTGCTGCCTCGACTTTTGCAGTCACGCTGTTCATAGATGGAGCAACTAGAAGCTCCTTAGACAAGATCTCTCCTTTTTTTTCGCTGCTGCTTCTGCTTGCTGTCATTTCTATCGGAATCCTCTTCGATATTATCGGCACAGCCGTCATCTCAGCTAACGAATCGTCATTTCACGCCATGGCAGCGAAACAAGTTCCAGCTGCAAGCCAGGCCATCAAACTTGTGAAGAACGCAGACAAAGTTGCCAATTTCTGCAACGACCTGGTGGGCGACATTGCAGGCACCCTCAGCGGTGCCATCGGAGCCATAGTCGCCAGTTCGTTAGGTGAGCCAGTCCTTATAACCTTAATGGCACCTTTGGTGTCCACCCTTACAGTAGGGGGGAAGGCTTTAGGGAAAAGGCCTGCCATCAAATACGCAGACAGAATCATCTATCAGGTGGCATCTGTGCTGGCCTGGTGGGAGAGAATATTTCAGAGGGGAAAGAACCGCCAAAGGAGTAAGGGTAGTATTGGGTAAACTGCTTGCACAAATCCAAAAACCGCAAGATCTACATAAACTGAAAAGCCATCAGCTGGAAGAGCTGGCCTGTGAGATCAGAACGGAGATCATAGGTACTGTCTCGAAAACAGGAGGGCATCTGGCATCAAGCCTGGGGACAGTGGAGCTCACCATCGCCCTGCATCTCACTTTCAACAGCCCTAAAGATAAGCTGATTTGGGATGTAGGCCACCAAGCCTATGCCCACAAGCTCCTCACAGGCAGGCAAAAACAATTTCACACCCTCCGCCAATATGGAGGCCTGGCTGGCTTTCCCCGCATGCAGGAAAGCCCCCACGACATCGTCGATGCAGGCCACAGCAGCACCTCAATTTCTATTGCTTTGGGCCTGGCCCGGGGCCGGGATCTGGCTGGCACAGACGAGAACATTGTAGCCATTATCGGCGATGGCTCCATGGGCGGCGGTATGGCTTTCGAAGCCTTGAATCATGCAGGGCAGCTGA
The DNA here is from genome assembly GCA_001512905.1 of Clostridia bacterium DTU084. Taxonomy (GTDB): domain Bacteria; phylum Bacillota; class DTU084; order DTU084; family DTU084; genus DTU084. The sequence continues at coordinate 4,198 of LFTB01000037.1, forward strand.
AAACAGATCTATTGGTGATCCTCAACGATAATGAAATGTCCATCTCACCTAATGTAGGTGCCCTTTCCCAATACCTCACCCGCCTGCGCACAGACCCAACCCTCACCCGCGCCCGGGAAGATGTGGATCTGCTGCTGAAAAAGCTCCCTGGGGGTCCAGCTGTGGTGAGGCTTGCTGAGCGCCTCAAAGGCAGCATCAAATACCTGGTAGTGCCGGGAATGCTGTTTGAAGAGATGGGCTTCACCTATTTAGGACCAGTTGACGGGCACAATATTCCAGCGCTGTGCAGGGCCCTTGCTGATGCCCGCCACAGAAAAGGCCCGGTCCTTTTACACGTAGTAACCAAAAAGGGGAAAGGCTATCTGCCTGCAGAACAAAAGCCAGACTGTTTTCACGGCGTGGGGCCATTCCACATTCAAACAGGCAAACCTAAGCACACCTGCCTCACGCCAACCTATACAGAAGCTTTCAGCCAAACACTGCTCTCCCTGGCAGAAGAGGATGACAAAATCTGCGCTATCACAGCAGCCATGCCCGATGGCACAGGGCTGCAGAAATTTCGAGAGCGGTTCCCGGAGCGCTTCTACGATGTGGGAATAGCAGAACAGCATGCAGTCACCTTTGCTGCAGGCCTGGCCCTGGCAGGGCAGAAACCTGTGGTTGCCATCTACTCTTCCTTTCTGCAGCGGGCTTTCGATCAGATAATACACGACATCTGCCTTCCCAACCTGCCAGTTGTCTTTGCAGTAGACCGGGCAGGGCTTGTAGGAGAAGACGGCCATACCCATCACGGCGCCTTTGACCTCAGCTACCTGCGGCAGATTCCCAACCTAACAGTGCTGAGTCCTTCAAACCTCCAAGAGCTGCAGAGCATGTTAAAAAGCGCTTTTTTGTGGAATACTGGACCTGTAGCAATCCGCTATCCCAGGGGGACAGGAGAAGGGGGAACATACACCCGGCTTGAGGATATCCCCACCCTCAATAAAGGCGTGGCAAAGCAAATCCGAAAAGGGACCAATGGCGCAATTTTCGCCATCGGCGCCGCAGTCTCCCTTGCCGCTGAGGCTGCTGAGCAGCTGGCTCGAGCAGGCCATGATCCTATGGTTGTTGATGCTAGGTTTGTCAAGCCTCTAGACCCAAGGCTTGTAACCTGGGCTAGGGAGGCAGGGTTCGTCCTCACAGTGGAGGAAAACGTAACATCAGGCGGTTTTGGCAGTGCAGTGATGGAGCTTTTGGCAGAAAAGGATCTCCAGGTGCCTGTGCATTGTCTGGGCCTGCCGGATAAATTCGTCACCCACGGTTCGGTCCAACTTCTCCGAGAAGAATGCGGCCTGACCGTAGAGAACATCAAAGGGATTTTCATAGAACTGGAGCGGAAAAATGAGATATCTGGGCGTTGATCTCGGCGAGCGCAGAGTGGGCCTTGCAATCAGCGATCCGTTGGGATTGACAGCCCGGGGCCTGGAAACGCTAGACTGCCAGGGACATAATTGGGAGGAAATTTGGCATAAAATAAAAGAGCTGGTGGAGGAATGGGAAGTAGGGCAGGTGGTGGTGGGACTTCCCAAGAACATGAACGGCACCCTTGGGCCACAGGGAAAAAACGCTCAGGAATTTGCAGCGGGCCTTGAGAAAGTGCTTCCCCCCACAGTTGGGGTTGTGATGTGGGATGAGCGTCTTACCACAGTGGCGGCGGAGAGGGGGTTAGTGGAGGCAGACCTGAGCCGCAAAAGGCGCAAAAATATAATAGACCAAGTGGCTGCAGCTTTAATTTTGGAAGGATATCTGAGGTATCAAAAAAACGCCACCGAAAGGGTGAAAAATGATGAATGAAAAAAACCATGATGAGCTGAACGAACTTCAGGATGTCGAGGTCATTACCCTCCTGGATGAGGAAGGAAACCCCCATTTGTTCTACATAATCGATGTATTCGAGTCTGAAGGCAATCGCTATGCTGCACTGCAGAGCATTGAAGAGGTCGACGACATGGACGAAGAGGATTACGATGAAGAAGAATACGATGAAGAGCTGTTTGAAGGCGAAACTATCCTCTTGCGCCTGGAAAAGACAAATGATGGAGATGTTTTAGTGGGCATCGAGGATGACGATGAATTCGAAAGGGTGGCTTCCATCTTCGAGTCCCGTCTGGCAGACGAAGACTAACGCTTCTGAGCGTCAAGATGTTCCTGATAGGTGCGGCTGAAGTGATGGGTACCATCTCCCTGGGCGAAGAAATACAAATACTCCACATCAGCAGGCTTTGCCGCTGCCTTGATGCTGGCAAGCCCTGGATTGCAGATGGGCTCAGGCGGCAGGCCAGCATTTAGATAGGTGTTGTATTCAGACTCTACCCTCAGATCCTCATAACTCAGCTTCGCCTGATTTTTATCCAGCACATACGCTACTGTGGCACAAGACTGCAGGCGCATCCCCTTCTTGAGACGATTATGGAAGACTGCGGAAATCAGAGGCCGCTCCTTTTGGAGTTTGGCCTCTTTTTCAATAATGGAAGCCAAAATCACAGTATCATAATAAGACAGAGGACTCCCTACAAGGGCTGCCGGCACAACCTGGGCAAAACGCTTCAGCATCAGCTGAATCAAAACATCTTCTCCATCCCCGGGACCTATGCTGTAGGTGTCGGGGAAAAGAAACCCCTCCAGGCTCCTGCCGCGAGGCAAGTTCACCAAAGCGCGCATTTCCTCACTGGGACTAGCCACCTTATCGAGGAAACTTTTGGCCGTGCCAATGCCGTTTTTTTCCACCAGGGAAGCAATTTGTTTTGTATTATAGCCCTCAGGGATGGTGATGGAAATAGTATCCACCTGTCCTTCTGCCAGTTTCCGCACTATCTGTCTGGGACTCAATTCGCCGCTTAAGAGGTAATTTCCAGCCTTCAGCTTCCCGCCTACCCCTTCCAGCCTAACCAGCAGGCGAAACCCCAAAGGTGAGCTGATAACTCCCTCCTCATGAAGCAGCCTGGCGATTTGTGCAGTAGAAAAACCAGGTTTAATCACAATCTGCTTTGCGTCCTTCCCGCCTGAAGGTGCGAAAAGATAGATGAAAAGAGACCACAACGCGAGAAGAACTACTGGGATTGTTAACTGCAGGACTCGATCCCGATCTAGTTTGAGCCTGGGCAAAGACACTACTTTTCCTCCTTAACCAAACGAATCAGGCTGTACTTTTCCACTGGCCTTTCAAATTCAAGCCAAACAGTATAATTTGCGTGAGCGGCCTCAATAGGCTCACCCTCTTCTGAAAACATCCGGTTGGTCTGCTGAAACACTTCCAAATTAGGGCTGAGGACTTCAATCCGCGCGCCCTGCGGCAGGTAATTGCGCACCCCAACCTTGGCAGGATTTCCCTCTTCAAGCACAATTCCCACAAACCCATAAGCCAGGCTTTCATAAGAACGATGGGGATTTTGTTTAGGTTCTCCCAGAAGAAAGCCTGTGGTGTAAGGGCGGTGCTCGATCCGGGCAAGTTCCTGTTTTGCAGTAGCTACAGCCTCTTCGATCTTTTCCCCTCTAAGACATGCATCCCGCACTGTGCGGTAAGCCCGGGTTGCAGTGGCAACGTAGTGAATGCCCTTCATTCTGCCCTCGATCTTGAAGCTAGCTAACCCAAGCTCCATGAGCTTGGGCAGTTCCTCGACAAGGCACAGGTCGTGGGAATTCATCACATAGGTGCCCCGCTCGTCTTCGAAAACAGGGTAGTATTCTCCAGGCCTTTTCTCTTCCAAAAGGGCATATTTCCAGCGGCAGGGGTGAGCACACAATCCTTGGTTTGCATCCCGATCTGCCAGATAAGCGCTGAGCCAGCAGCGCCCTGAGTATGAAAGGCACATGGCGCCATGCACGAACATCTCAAGCTCAATCTCACGGGACAGCTTTGCCCTCAGCTCTTTAATCTCCTCAAGATGCAGTTCCCGGGCCAGAATGATCCGCTTCACACCCAATTCTGCCCACAGTAGTGCGCTTTCGGAATTGAGGCAATTGGCTTGAGTGCTCAAATGCAGGGGCAGCTCAGGCACAACTTTCCTAGCTATTCTAATAATCCCAGGATCTGAGACGATGAGGGCATCAACCCCACAGGCAGCCAAAGATTCCAAATACCCAGGCAGTCCTTCCAAGTCCTTTTCGTGGGCGAAGATATTTACAGTGGCATAAAAGCGGGCGCCCTCTCTGTGAGCTAGAGCCACTGCCGTTTTCAACTCCTCAAGATTAAAGTTATCTGCCAAGGCTCTGAGGCTGTAAGCTTGTCCTCCGCCGTAGACTGCGTCTGCCCCGTAAGCCAGGGCGATCTCTAATTTTTCCATATTTCCTGCAGGAGCCAAGATCTCAGGTTTCAAAGGGATGCCTCCTCTATGGTATTAGCTTTATTGTTCGAGCTGAGGGCTGGGAAATCCTGCCCCTAATATTTCCCTGTTGTGGGAAAACAAGGCAGGAACAAAGTGGAAGAGGGAGAAAGTATTCCTTGAAGACATTTTGACAGGAAAGAGCAGATGAAAATGGCAAAACACAACAAAAACTTAGGCCCCAGGCGCAAAAGGATGAAAAGAACACAGAGGCTGCAGGCAGCGGAAAAATTCTTTAGAGTATATAATGGGAAAAACATCGTTCGAGGTTACAGCAGGTACTTTGGAGTTTCTCTCCTTTGCGCGGCTCTTGAATTGAAAATGTTAGGCTGCAATATTTCAGATGAGCTGATCGAACGCTACCGCCTTGAAGAACAAAGAAAAGCAGAAGCAAGGAGGCGTAAAAAGGAACGGACAGAAGAGTTCTTTTGGGAACACGATCACTTCTATGCCTTTATCGCAGGCTACACCCCTGGGGGCTTCGCCTACGGCATCACCTGGGAAGAATGGGAACAGCTGGAGAAACAAGCTGTCGAAGAGAAAGCAGAGATATCAGAAGAGAAAGAAGCTGTATATGAAAAGCTGCTTGAAGAAGATGAGATACCCATTTGAACAGAATTTTTTCAACGGAAGCTGATCCTGTAGCTCCAATGGGAGAGAGGTTAAACGACCTATTTTTACGGCTTCAACTGAATACCTGTTGGCAGCATGGGTGCAGTTCTCTGCGTTGATTTTTGTCTAGGAGGGGAAACCCATGAATCCTCTGCTTGAAGTTATGATCAAGCAGCTTGTTCCTGCTTTACAAGAAGCTGAAACTGTTATGTATCCTAAAGGGCAGGAAACCAATTGTGGCGGAGAAAGGCATAGCTATTGGGAATTATGTTTTCTCAGCCAGGGGGAAAGCGTCTTTTATTTAGAGGGCGAAAGATTTGAGCTCAAGCCAAACACTTTAATTTTGCTCCCACCTGGCACCCCTCACCGCGAAGCATGGGAGGAGAGCGGCTTTTATCGGATACTGTGGCTAGGCTTGCAGCAAGACTATTTCACTGCATTTATCAGTGAGAGATATCAGATCAAAGAAGGAACCCGGATGCTAGGCGATGCGGTCCAACTTTCGCTGCTGGAGCGAGCTCTTTCTGAGTTAAAAGAGAAAGATTTTTGTTATCGGGAGGTAGTATCTTCGTATTTAACTTTGTTTTTCGTGACTGTCTTGCGAAACCTGAAAATGGACTCTCCCCTGATACATTCTTGGCAGGAGCAGGTCGTAGAAGATGTGCAGCAGTATTTGGCGACAAATTTAGCAGCACAAGTTACCTTAGCTGAAATCTCTAACCAAGTGGGGCTCAGCCCCAATTACCTCTGTGCTCTTTTTCGGGAGCAGACAGGAAAGACGATCTTTGAGCATTTAGGATATCTGCGCCTTAAAAAGGCGCAATTTCTTTTGCGGAACACTCAGCTGCCCATCTATTCAATTGCGGAGCAAGTGGGCTACAGCAGCCAGTTTGCTTTTAGCAAATTTTTCCGCAAGGCTATGGGAATTTCTCCCACTAGCTACCGTGAAAGCAAAGAGGAGGTTATAGACGATTAAATCATTAGCGTAAGAATGGATATATTCATCATAATTTGAGCCATGGTTAAATAAAGCCACCTCACCTATAATTATTTATAACAGACACTTAAAGGATGTGGGGTGAGAATTTGGCTGGAATTTTTCGGTTTTCCTTTGGCCCCTGGAATATCCACCAGGGAGAGGATCCCTTTGATCCCGCTGTTCAAGAGTCTTTTGAATTTTGGGAAAAGATGTAATTTGCAGCACAAGAGGGATTTGAAGGGATCCAATTTCACGATGACGATGCTGTAGATCTCAGTCTTTCCTTTTCTGAACAAGAAAAAGAGCTCAAAGAGCTGAGGGAACGTCTCGCTGATCTCGGACTTGAAGCAGAGTTTATCGCGCCAAGATTGTGGATGGATCCTGTTTTTGCTGATGGCGGTTTCACTGCAAATGATCCCAAAGTTCGTGAACAGGCTTTGGCGAGATCCAAGCGGGCAGTTGACATTGCAAGAGCATTAGGCACAGAACGAATTGTAATTTGGCCGGCAAGAGAGGGCACGTACTGCCGGGAAGCCAAAGATGCGAAGCTCGCTGTAGAGCATTTCCTTGAGTATATTAATGCTCTCTTGGAATACGACAAGGAAATCAAAATTCTCGGTGAGATGAAACCAAACGAGCCTATGGATTCTTGTTTTGCTCCTACAGCAGGACATTTCCTAGCCCTGGCAGAAAGCACTATTGATCCTCGCCGTGTCGGGGTGCTGCTCGAAAGCGCCCATGCAGTACTTGCTAATTTAGAACCCTCAGACGAAATGGGTTTTGCCCTTGCCTTGGGAAAACTATGGGGGATACATCTCAACGATCAAAACAATCTAAAATTCGATCAGGATAAAACATTTGGCAGCGTGAATCCTAGACGTGCCTTCTCTCAAATATATTTGCTAGATAAATATAATTACGGGCAGAATGGGGAGTATGTCGGCCTGGACGTTAAGGCGATGCGCACACAAGACTACGAAAATTCCCTCAAACACCTAATTTACAGCAAAGAAAACTTCCTGATGCTATTAGAGAAAGTCCGCTCTGTAGATGAAGCTAAGCTCGAGGAGTTGCGAGCCAATCGCGACTATGAAGAGTTGGACTTTTATCTCACAAAAATATTACTGGGGTGTGATTGAATTGTACAGGATCGGACAGGAAGAGATAGAGGCTATCGCCAGAGTTATCAATGGAAAAAAGCTTTTCCGAGTGGGCGCACCTTACCAGGAAGTTGATAAGTTTGAACGGGAATGGGCGCAGCACCTCGGAGTAGAGTATACCCTCTGTGTAAACGGCGGCACCACAGCTCTGATTGCAGGTTTAGCTGGGATGGGAATTGGACCAGGAGATGAGGTCATAATTCCCAGCTATACTTTCATGGCCACAGCTATCGCTGTTTTGGCAGTTGGCGCAATCCCTGTGCTCGCGGAGATAGACGAAACCATGACCATAGATCCTGAGGATCTCAAGCGCAAACTCACCCCCGAAACAAAAGCTGTAATTCCCGTACATATGTGCGGTTTTCCTGCAAATATGGATGCAATTATGGAGCTTTCTAAAAAGCACGGCTTTAAAGTGCTTGAGGATGCCTGTCAAGCAGATGGTGGCAGTTTTCGTGGGAAACATCTGGGTACTTGGGGACATGCTGGCGCTTTTAGTTTCAACGATTTTAAAATAATTACAGCAGGAGAAGGTGGCGCTCTTGTAACAAACGACTATAATCTCTACGAGCGGGCACTGATTTACCACGATGGAGGTGCAGCTTTCAGACCTTTTGCTGGAGAGCTGAAAACCCCTGTTTTTACAGGAAGTCAATTCCGGGCAAATGAAATCATGGGTGCTATATTAAGGGTACAGCTTAGACGTCTGCCAGGTATTTTAGAAGATTTGCGGGCGGTAAAGCGTGAATTTGTCGCTCACTTCAGAGAACGGATGATACCATCTAATGATCTTGAAGGAGACTGTGGAACAACTGTTGGCTTTTCTTTTGCCACTGAAGAAGAAGCCCGCAGTTTTGCAACCAGCCCCGGGGTTGAGGGTTGGCTCCCTATAGACAGCGACAAGCACGTTTTCATTAACTGGGACCCCATTCTCCAAAAGAGAGGAGCTCACCACGAAGCACTGAATCCCTATCGCTTTCCTGAAAATCAAGGATTGAGAATGGATTACAGCAAGGATATGTGTCCTAGGACCTTGGAAATCCTCAGACGCACAGTCTACATCAACCTCAATCCCGACTGGACAGAGGAAGAACTGAAAATGCGAATTGACAGTTGCCAGCAAGCTCTAAACTCCTAAATGGTGAGTCTACTCAAAAGATATTCATTATTCACAGCGTGCTGCAGTCGAATCACATACAGACTTCGAAAAGAGCTTTCAAAAAAGTACAGAGGAGACTGAGAAATGAGAAAAGGAAAACTTGCCTATGCCATCTGGCCTTGGGGTTTGGAAGAGAAGGAACAGATGATCCAGGCGCTGAAGGATGTGAAAAGCATTGGCTATAATGCTTTTGAAAGCGTGGAAAGCGCCATCGATCTTTTTGATAACAATGTCAAAATGTTTAAGGAAGTTATAGCTGAATACGATGTTTGGCCTGTCAGCTTTTATTTTTGGCAGAAGGGCGATTTTAAAAAGGATTCTGAGCGGCTTAAACGAAAATTGGACTTTATGGCGGAACTGGGAATCCAGCGGATGAGCGTGCAGGCGCCAAATCGAAAAGTGGAGATGAAACTGGATGAAGTCTTGGAGCTGATCAATCATTGGGGAGAACTTGCCGCGCCCTATGGAATCCTGCCCTGCATCCATCCTCATCATGGGACATTGGTGATGTATGAGGAAGAAATTGATTTTATAATGCAGAATACGGATCCTAGGAAAATTGCCTTTGGCCCGGACACAGCACACCTAGTGGCAGGCAGATGCGATCCGGTCGAGATCTTTGCTCGTTATGCTGAGCGAATCGCTTTTGTCCATTTGAAAGATTTAAAAAAGGCGGAAGAGCTCGAAACTACCGATGATAGACATGGCTTTGAGGTTTACGGCAATTTCATGGAGTTGGGAGAAGGAGATATAGACTTTGCGCCAATTTTCAAAGTCCTAGATGATGTAAGTTATGATGGCTATCTGACACTTGAGCTGGATCGATCCCGCACTACCAATGCCCACAGCGCACAAATAAACATGGATTACATGCAAACTCACTATTANNCACTATTATAAGCGAGGTTAATTTCCATGAAAAAGCAGCGTGTTGTGGTAATTGGTGTCGGTTATATCGGAATGGTGCACATCGGCGAACTGAGAAAGCTGCCTAACGTCGAGCTTGTAGGGGTGGTGGATAAAAACCAAGACCTGGCTAAAAGCATTGCAGAGAGGTATGGTGTTGTTCATTATCCGGATAGCGAAAGCGTGCTTCGAGATCCTGCAGTAGATGTGATCCACAATTGCACCCCTAATCGTGAGCATTATCCATTGAATAAAGCAGCACTTCTTGCAGGGAAGGAAGTCTTGACGGAAAAACCCTTGGCCCTTACAGCAAAAGAATCAGAGGAGCTTGTCAGGCTGGCTAAGGAACAAAAAACCAGATGCGCCATTAACTTCTGCTACCGCTACTATCCTGTTGTCCAAGAAGCCAAAGTGCGGGTTGCCAAAGGGGAACTGGGCGTAATCTATAACGTTTTGGGCCATTATCTCCAGGATTGGCTCCTTTACGATACAGATTACTCCTGGCGTTTGGAACCTGATTTGGCAGGCAGCTCTAACATCTTGGCAGATCTGGGCAGCCATTGGTGTGATTTGGCAGAGTTCATCACAGGCCTCAAAATCACGGAAATTTTTGCAGACTTCCGCACCACACTCCCTTTCCGGAAGAAACCTAAGGACGGTACTGTCCTTACTTTCAGTAAAGCAGAAACAGCTGGTTTTGAGGAAGTACCTATTTCCCTTGAAGATTATGGTTCTTTGCTCTTGAGGTTTGAAAATGGCGCCCGGGGAACTTTCACCACTTCAGAACTGGCTGCTGGCAGAAAGTGTGATATCGAAATTGAGGTTTATGGCTCCAATGCATCTTTAGCTTGGCGGCATGAGCGTTCAAGTGAGCTGTGGCTAGGGCACAGGGATAAGGCAAATGAGCTTTTCTTTGAGTCGCCACTTTTGCAAAACGAAAAAACAAGGCGCTTTGCGCGCTTGCCTTCTGGACACCCGATGGGCTATCATGATGCAATTTACAACTTATTTGCTGACTTTTACAGCTATTTGGAGAGCAAGGACAATCAAAACTCCACCGAGTTTGCTTTTCCCGATTTCGAAGCAGGTCATAGGGAGATGTTGATTTTAGAGGCAGCTCTGGCCTCCAAAGAAAAAGGGACTTGGGTAGCTGTTGGCAGCTAACCTAAGTGCTCAAGGATACGCATGCGTGTTCGGTTAAGGAATTTTTTTGATTTTTTTCAAAACCAACAATGATTTTTTCAC
>LFTB01000055.1 GCA_001512905.1 Clostridia bacterium DTU084
AATCAACAGTCTAAAAGAACTGTTTCAGCATACCCTTGTGCAGGTTGATAGGCGTTTTGAGCGGATAGATAAGCGCCTTGAGGAGGCAGATCTACGCTTTAAGGAGATGCAAACGCACTTCGATCAACGATTTAATCAATTATTAAATAAGATAGATGTACAATACAGATGGGTGATTGGCTTAATTGCCGGCACCTTTTTGACCTTCTTGGGTACCATATTGGTAACGGTCTTTTTAAGGTGAATTGTCAGGGATTGCATGGAGGTATCTAGTTGATACGATTAGCCGATTCCGGAGATTGGCTGTAGGCATTGGGAGGGATTGAGATGAAAGACAATTATCCGGATGAAGCAAAAGAAAAAACCAGCAAGCAGGAGGAGATGGTTGCAGAAAGCAGTGCCCTCTACGCAGCTCCTGAAATGCCAGCTGCACCTGATGAATTATCTGCTAGAAACTATTTCGAGAAATTCTTAGAACAACGATTCGTCGCTATCGAAATAAAAATCAACAGTCTAAAAGAACTGTTTCAACATACCATTGTTCAGGTTGATAGGCGCTTTGAGCAAGTAGACAAGCGCTTTGAACAGGTAGACAAGAGGTTTGAAGAGGTAAATAAGAAATTTGAGGAAATAAATGATAGGTTTGAGAAAGTAGACCAGCGTATCAATGAAATGGATAAGCACTTGAATCAACGGATTGATAATTTATCAATCAAGATAGATGGACAATACAAATGGGTAATAGGTTTAATTGCCGCTACCTTCTTAACACTTGTGGGAACCATTATATTTAGGTGAAGTGTTCTAAAACTATAGAAGCGGGAAGAGACAGCTTGAAAGAGGAACGCCCTCCATGCTGCTCATGTAGTGAACCGTATCTTACGATGACCACTGCTTAGAAAAAGTATTTTGTATGGAGATTTGCCATTATTGAGGATAAAACCTGAGTTCCGTAATGAATGAGATGAGCTTGACGGTTCGAGCAAATATACAGGCGTTTTAAGCAGATTGAAATGCTTTTGGATATAACCCCTGCGGCTTTGGAACATTTAGTTAAGAACTGCAAAGGGCTGCCGGAAGGAATGGCAGGGTTTAATTTCCTGCTGCAGCAGGCATTAAAGAGGGAATTTTGGCGCAGGCTAAAAAATAAAACCACAGAAAGCGGAAAGATTTCATGGCAGAAACCAAACATATACAAGATGTAGGTTGGAATTTAGATCAGAGTTATGCCAGCTTGCCCCCAATTTTTTATACCATTCAAAAGCCAGTTCCAGTCCGCCAGCCCGAACTGGTCATTCTCAATCACCGATTGGCTAGTTCTTTAGGATTGAACCCTTGTGCCCTTCAAGAAACAGAGAACGTGGCAGTTCTTGCGGGCAACAGCATACCTGAAGGGGCTGTGCCCATCGCCCAGGCATATGCAGGCCACCAATTTGGGCATTTTACCATGCTCGGGGACGGCAGAGCGATTTTAATTGGCGAGCAAATCACACCCCTCGGCAAACGGTTCGATCTGCAGCTTAAAGGGTCCGGAATCACCCCGTACTCTAGAGGTGGAGACGGCAGGGCAGCTCTAGGGCCAATGCTGAGAGAATACATAATTAGCGAAGCCATGCATTGCCTTAAAATTCCCACTACCAGAAGCCTTGCCGTGGTGGCCACAGGTGAAACTATAATGCGGGAAAAAGAGCTTCCAGGTGCTGTTTTGACACGTGTTGCTTCAAGCCATCTGCGGGTGGGCACATTCCAATACGCAGCAAGCTGGGGAAATCTATTAGACCTCAGAGCCCTTGCGGATTATGCTATCCAGCGTCACTTCCCAGAGATAGAGCTTGGGGAGAACAGATACCTGGAATTTTTACGGAATGTGATAGCAAGGCAAGCAGAGCTAATTGCCAAGTGGCAGCTGGTGGGCTTTGTCCACGGCGTGATGAACACAGACAACATGACCATCAGCGGTGAAACCATCGATTATGGTCCTTGTGCTTTCATGGACACTTACGATCCTGCAACTGTCTTCAGCTCCATTGATCTCCACGGCCGCTACGCTTACGGCAGGCAGCCATCTATTGCCCAGTGGAACCTTGCCCGCTTTGCTGAAACCCTTCTGCCTCTTCTGGCTGAGGACGAAAAAGAAGCTGTGGAGCTGGCAGAGAACGCTGTCTCTGAATTTTCCGATCTCTTTCAGCAGGCCTGGCTCCGTGGGATGCGGAGAAAGCTCGGCCTGTTCGATGAAGATCCCCAAGATGAAGCCCTGATCGAAGAACTCCTCACTTTAATGTACAAGGAACAGGCAGACTATACAAACACCTTCCTGTCTTTAACCTATGGAGAAAAGGTATCTGATTCCCCTGAATTTGCCGACTGGCACAAAAAGTGGCAGAGGCGGCTGGCAAGACAAGAAGGCGATCCAATCAGGCTGATGAAAGCCTCAAATCCTGCTTTGATCCCGCGCAACCACAGGGTAGAGGAGGCCCTGGCGGCAGCTGTCGACTGTCAAGATTACAAACCCATGGAAAAGTTTTTAGCTGCCTTGGAGGACCCATATGCCCATACTCCAGAACAAAAGGCGTATTCTGAACCTCCTCCGCCTTCACCTATCCCATACCGCACCTTCTGCGGCACCTGACCCTTGCTTTTCTGAAAAATATTTGTTAGGATAAAAACAGACCAAGGTACTGAGCGCTTGAGGTGCGAAATGAGGAAAGTGTTTTTTAACTAACATCCCAAGAATCCAAAGAGGCTATAGGGGACTACTATGCCCTTTTGGAGATGATAGTTAAAAAACACAATAAAAAGCGCTCAGCCTGAAATTCAACAGGTTCATTATAAGGCTGCAGTGAGCACGTTGTGTTTTGCTGCAGCCTTTTTGCTGTCATCTCCAAAGGTAAGGAGGAGATGTAATGCAAGTAAAATTTCAAGGCTTGACGAAAAGCTTTACAGATAAAACAATTTTTCGAAATCTCAGCGGCATAATCACCAAAGGGGATCGAATTGGCCTTGTGGGGGCAAACGGTGCTGGCAAAACCACCTTGGCCAAAATCATCGCAGGTATAGAGAGGGCTGATGAGGGGCAAATCGTTTTGCAGCCAGTTTGGGGAAAAATCGCCTACGCTGAGCAATTGGAAGAATTCCAAGCCGGCTGCACAGTTTTTGCTGAAGTGCAGGCTGAAGCAGGAACGAGTCCCGAGCGAGTGTATTTGGTCCTTGAGAAAATGGGGCTTCCCCAAGGGCTTTGGCAGCGGGAGGCGAGAAGGCTCAGCGGCGGGGAGAAAACTAAACTCTCCTTATGCAAGGTGATGGTGCAGGAATTTGACCTCTTGATCTTAGATGAGCCTACCAATCACCTTGACCTCGACAGCCTCGGCGTGCTCGAGGAATATCTTTTAAGTTTGAATAAGCCGCAGCTGGTCATCTCCCATGACAGGTTTTTTCTGGACAGAATTGCAACTTGTATTTGGGAGCTTACGACCTCCGGGCTGAAAAGCTACCCTGGCAACTACACTGCCTACAGACAGCAGAAAGCAATAGAGCTCAAGGAGCAAAACCGGGAATACGAAAAACAGCAGAGAAGAATTGCAGAGCTGAAAGAGGAGATCCATAGGCGGAGCAGTTGGTATAACGGTGCCCATAAAGCAGCAGGCCAAAACGACTTCTACCGCTCCAAGGCGAAAAAACATGCTCAAAGAAGCAAAGCGAAAAAAAGGGAACTGGCCAGACTTGAGGCCAACAAGATCCGAAAGCCCCAAAGGGAAGTCTCCCCAGCCTTTGAAATCATCAACAAACAACTTCTCAACTTGCGTTTGCCCAAGTTTTTGATCAAAGCCAAAAGCCTTTCCAAAAGCTACGGCGACCAAAATGTTTTTCAAAACCTCTCCTTTGACCTCTGCCGCGGTGACAAGGTGGCGCTAATTGGGCCTAATGGTTCAGGCAAGACCACTTTTTTGAAAATAATTGCCGGAAAGGAATCTTATGACGGAACAATCGAAATCAGCCCCCAGGTTCGCATAGGCTACTTTTCCCAGGAATTGACAGATTTGGATCCCAATCGCACCATTTTAGAGGAGGTTGCTGCAAGCTGCGATCTCGGCGAGGCAAGGCTGCTGCTGGCCTGCCTCCTTTTCCGGGGAGATGCTGTGGAGAAGAAGATCGCCTCTTTGAGCATGGGAGAGAAGGCCAGGGTCGCCTTTGCCAAACTTGTCTTGTCTGGTGCGAACCTTTTGCTGTTAGATGAGCCAACAAATTATTTGGACATCAATTCCAGGGAAAAGATGGAGGAGGTGCTTGCAGACTTTCAGGGGAGCCTCCTTTTCGTATCCCACGACCGCTACTTCATCGACAAATTGGCCCAGAAGATAGCAGTGCTTGCAAACTCAACCCTAGAGGTTTTTCCTGGCAACTATTCAGATTATTTAGCGCGTCAAAAAGAGCAAGCTGAGGAAAGCTGTAGGGATTTGGAAGCAGAGATCAATTTGCTGGAGTGCCGACTTGCCTTTCTAGGCGGCAGGCTTGCAACCTGTACGGAAGAGGAGAAGGAGCAGCTGGACGAGGAATATAGGTTTACTCTAGCTAAACTCCAAAGGTGCAGAGCGCTCTTATCGGGAAAGTAGATAGAAACACCTTCGGCGCTTGATGTCCGAAGGTGTATTTTTTTGGTGAGCCTGTCATGTTGCCGATCTGATGGGCTGAAACAAATCCTGTCGCCTAACCTGAGATGTTTATTTTGCTTAAAATTACACATCTTCGGGGCGCATCCTTACATGGATCCGGAATTGTTTTCTTTCAGGTAGAAGGGGTAGAGGTATTGATCCATTCTGCCAAAGACTATGGCGCCCCGCTCTTCCAATGCCAGGGCAAGATCTGCGAGCCAGACGAGCTGTACAGCCTCCCAAAAAGAGCTGGGAGGCCTGCTGGCTATTGCCTCAAGCCGCTTTCCGTGGCTATGGAGATCATCTTTGCCTCGATAGAAAGCTGCCAATGAATAAAGCCAGCTTTGAAACGCGCCTACAGCTTTTTCCATAGCAGAAAGGTACTCCTGCTCTTCCGCTGGCCTTGTTTTTTTCTGTTCTTCTCTGATTTTTTCCAAAATACCGCCTACACCCAGCTCAAGGAGGGTTTGGTAATCAGGACAGGCGTGGTCCCAGTGGGCGATGAAGGGGAGGTTGAGCTCCTGTTCAACTGTTTTTTCTGCTTTCTGGTATTCTGCTTCATCTACGCCAGAAGGGAGCTCCTTGGCTAAAGCCCCCTGGGTGCTGCCTACAATCAGCTCGCCTGGATTGGATACTTCGGGAAGCTCTGCGAGCATCCTGGCAAAAGAGCAGGCTTGCCGCATAGGACCGCTCCTGCCTTGGGACTCCCAATATCCCCAGGCCCGCCAAAGCCTGCTGAGGCGGTAATAAGGTTCAGTTTCCCTTCTTATCCCTACAAGCCTCTCCTTCAATTCTCTTCCTGTCATCTGTCATTCCTCCCCCGGGAAATGCTGCGCCATGCTGATAAATCGGAGCTTGATGGTCTAATCTTTGGCGCTCTTTCAATTTGATCTTACTTGACAAGAACCTTTCTTGGAAGCCAAGATTTTGCCTTAAGGTTACGAAATCCTGCAAATTTTGCCTCTGATTGTTGTTTCTCTGCAAAAGGGTGTTT
>LFTB01000036.1 GCA_001512905.1 Clostridia bacterium DTU084
GATTGATCGCTATGCCCCCATACTTCCCGGGTGATCAAGCGGCATAGAGATTGATGTTCGTGGAAATACCTGAACTGTTCCCTTACAATGGCCCGTAACTTGGCCACACTCCCCTGCAGTGTCCTAATCTTCTTTTCTATATGCTCACCCATGTTGGTCAAGCCTTCAATGAGCAAATCGGTCAGAACATCTTCCTTAGTTTCAAAGTAGGTGTAAAATGTACCTTTTCCCACTTTGGCCAGCTCAGCGATTTGCTGAACTGTCGTATTGGCATAGCCCCGACTGGAAAATATCTCCAGAGCTGCTTTCTTGATTCGCTCCCGCTTGGCGTCCATAGGCAGTCGTCCTTCCTACTGATTGTTTCTGCAGCTGTGTTACAGGGACCCACTGAATCCCCCAACCAGCCTTGAACACCTACCGATCTAGAACTGACCGGGCAGTTCTAGGAAGGTCTTCTACGGTAGCAGCGGTAAATCCTGTAAAATTTTGGTCTTACTAACATCATATGCTGTAGGATCCGCCGTTATGGTACCTGAAATATAACGAATCTAGATAACGACTCACTAAGTTTGGAACATTACTTCTTCCGGCAGGCAGCAAGTTCCTCCTAAAGGGTAACTGCCTTGCCATTATTGGCAATTGTTCCTTCTCCTTACTTGTTCTGCAGTGAAATCTGAGGTATACTAAGGGCAGACGCTTAATCCAGTGACCACTGGAGCGGGGGATCCCTTGGGTGAATCTGCGCAAGCAGAGGGGCTGCCCGGCCCTAACCGTTCAGCTAACCTCGTAAGCGTAGGGGAAAATTGCTCTGGAGGGATCCGAATGGCCAAGTGCGTCGACTGCGGTGAACGTATCGCTGTCTGGGAGGATTACTGTCCGAGGTGCGGAGGCCGCAAAGCAGTAAACAAGCCGGCTACGGCATCATCCCAGCCGCAGCAAAAGAAAAGGTCGGGCATCCTAGGCTGGCTCTTTAGAAGCAGCTAAAGGGCCGGCGAAGAAAAAGCAGCAATGAAATGCCCTAAGGGCCTCGCCGTCTGGCAGCGGAACCCTTAGGGCATTTTTTCGGTATATATTAGCTAGATCTCCAAAGCCCGTGCAGATTGCAGAATTCCCTGGCATAGACATCCTCGGCGTCGGTAATGAACTCGGCCACCGGTTCTTCGCCGGGCTTGAGGTACTTACGGTAGACCATCCCATCAGCTACCAGCTCTATCCACTCGATGTAGTGCTCTTCGATCATGGGATGAATTACAC
>LFTB01000046.1 GCA_001512905.1 Clostridia bacterium DTU084
CCTGAGGGCTGCGAGGCTGCTGGGGGGAGGAATTTTTGGAGCCCGGCTGATTCTTGAAAAAAACATCCCTCAGGGTGCAGGCCTCGGCGGGGGCAGCGCTGACGCTGCCGCAGCCTTAAAAGCATTGAACGAGTTCTGGGGCCTCAGCTGCAGCCTGCCCCACCTTGAGGGGCTGGCCGCGAGCCTGGGCTCAGATGTGCCTTTTTTCCTCACTGGGGGCACTTGTGAGGTGGGCGGCAGGGGGGAGGTAGTCAAGCCACTGCCTGAAAGCGATAAAAAGTACTGGTATGTGCTTCTCCATCCGCCTTTTGCTGTCTCCACAGCTTGGGCTTACAGGGCTTTCGATGAAAATCCCATTCCGCCTTCAGGTTTTACTGAAAAAGTTAAAGAGGCTTTGGCTTTTGGCGACGTGAAGATCCTTGCAGGGGCAATTGGCAACAACCTCGAGCAGCCTGTTTTTGCCGGCTACCCAAAGCTCGGCCGCTATAAAAAAGAGCTCTTTGAAGCAGGGGCTTTAGGTGCTGTCATGAGCGGCAGCGGCTCTACAATTTTCGGCCTGTTTGCCTCTGAGGCAGAGGCGATGAAGGCAAAAATGAAATTGCTCGAACGCCTCCCTGAACTTGAAATAAATATTGCCTACAGCATGACGAGAAGTGAGATCAAAGAGCAGGAAAAAGAGCTGTCTGTGGAGAACTTTTCTGAGGAGGAAGTGAGAGATCCGTGCCAAAACGGGAAAGATTGGTAGACCCAATTCAGCTGGATTCATACAAGCCCCTTAGGGAATTAGTCTTTGAAACCCTCAGGGAGGCCATCGCCAGCGGCAGGCTCAAACCAGGCCAGCGGCTGATGGAGCTGCAGCTGGCAGAGGATCTGGGAGTGAGCCGCACACCAGTGCGGGAAGCCATCCGCCAGCTGGAACTTGAAGGCTTGGTGGTAATGGTTCCCCGCAAGGGAGCATATGTGGCCGAGCTTTCCCTGCGGGATATGGCTGAGGTCTTTGAGATGCGCGCGGCATTAGACGGCCTTGCTGCTGCTTTGGCAGCAGAGCGAATCACAGAAGAAGAAATAGATTTCCTGGAAAGGTGCCTTCTGGAAATCAGCGATGCAATTGCCCGCAAAGACCTCAAAGCCTGTATTGAAGCAGACACCACCTTCCACGAGCGCCTTTATCGGGCCAGCCGCAATATGCGCCTGGCACAGACAATCGCTAACTTAAGAGAACAAATTCAACTCTTCCGCACCACCTCCCTGGGCAGGCCCGGCAGGATGAGCCTGGCTCTGGAAGAACACCGGCAGATCCTGGAGGCCATCAGCCAGCGCAACAGCAAGCTGGCCCACAAACTGGCCTATGAGCACATCGAAAGGGCAGAGGCTGCCTTTATGCGGGAGCTGGAGAACAAAGAGCGGATCGGGAAAGGCAAGGGAAGAAAGTGAAAGCAGCAGCGGTGGTTTTGGCAGGCGCCCCTAACTCTGGAAAACTAAAAGAAGCATCTTCTGAAAATTACGAAGCCCTGATCCTGCTTGCGGGAAAGCCCCTTGTTGGCTGGGTTGTGGATGCTTTGGCTGAAAGCCCCTTTGTGGAGGAAATCATTGTGGTTGGCCCAAAAAAGGAATTGGCAGCAGCTTTGGGCGAAGACTGGCCCCTAAAGGGGAAGGTGGTCCAGGCAGGAGATACTCTCCTCGACAATTTGAAG
>LFTB01000120.1 GCA_001512905.1 Clostridia bacterium DTU084
CCACTGCCAAGCCCACAGCGGACTTTCACCGCCAAGCTATCGCCCATGCCGGGCGCACGAAAATTTAAAGAGACGGCTTAAGCCGTCTCTTCCTTTTTTTCCTCTTTGCGACTGCGAATGACCTCTGGTTCCTGCAGTCCTTCCACTACTTTTTGGGTAATTATGCAGCGTTTGATGTCTGTCCGAGAGGGGATCTCGTACATGAGCTGCAGCATGATCTCCTCCATGATGGAGCGCAGGCCCCGAGCTCCTGTTTTCCTGGCCAACGCCTTTTTCGCGATGGCTGCGAGAGCTCCTGGAGCGAATTCCAGTTCCACTCCGTCTAAATCGAACAGCTTCTTGTACTGTTTGACCAAAGAATTTCTCGGTTCCTGAAGGATGCGGATGAGCGCTTCTTCATCCAGACTGTCCAGCGCTACAACCACAGGCAGCCTGCCGATGAACTCAGGGATAAGGCCGTAGCGGAGGAGATCCTCAGGCATGAGCTGCCGGAACAGATCTCCGATCTGCTTCTCGCTCTTGGGGCGGACATCTGCGCCGAAGCCCAAGGTCTTTTTGCCTATCCTAGACTCGATGATCTTCTCCAAACCGTCAAAAGCGCCGCCGCAAATAAAGAGGATATTGGTAGTATCGATTTGAATGAACTCCTGATGGGGGTGCTTTCTTCCTCCCTGGGGCGGCACTGAAGCCACAGTTCCTTCGAGAATCTTCAGCAGGGCCTGCTGTACTCCCTCGCCTGAAACATCCCTGGTAATAGAGGGGTTCTCGCTTTTACGAGCGATTTTATCCACTTCGTCTATATAAATAATCCCGCGTTCTGCTTTTTCCACATCGTAGTCTGCAGCTTGGATCAGCTTCAAAAGGATGTTTTCCACATCCTCCCCTACATAACCAGCTTCAGTTAAAGATGTAGCGTCAGCGATGGCAAAAGGAACATTGAGAATGCGTGCCAGGGTCTGGGCCAGGAGGGTTTTGCCTGAGCCTGTGGGACCCAGCAGCAGAATGTTGCTCTTTTGCAGCTCCACATCATCTAAATGAGAGGCGGAATTGATGCGCTTGTAATGGTTATAGACTGCAACGGAAAGGGCTCGTTTGGCTTGCTCTTGACCGATGACGTATTGATCCAGGATCTGTTTGATCTCCTTTGGCTTGGGAACGTTGCTCAGCTCAACACTGGTCTGTTCGCTAAGTTCCTCTTCGATTATCTCGTTGCACAGTTCGATGCATTCATCGCAGATGTAGACGCCGGGGCCAGCGATGAGCTTTTTCACCTGTTCCTGTACCTTTCCACAAAAGGAGCACTTCAATTGACCCTTTTCATCGCCAAACTTAAACATCTCATCACCTCTCTTTGGCTAGACCTTCACCCTTCTTTGTAAAGATCTGATCAATAATTCCATACTCCTTAGCCTCTTCAGCGGACATGTAGTAATTGCGGTCCGTATCCACCTCAACCTTTTCAATGGGCTGTCCTGTATGCCGTGAGAGGATCTCGTTGCCGATCTGCTTCAGGCTGAGGATTTCCTTAGCTTCGATCTCAATATCTTTAGCCTGCCCTTTCACTCCTCCCAGGGGCTGATGGATCATGATCCGGGAATAGGGCAGTGCAAAGCGCTTGCCTGGGGTTCCTGCGCTGAGCAGGAGTGCTGCCATGCTGGCTGCCATGCCCAGGCAAATTGTGGACACGTCAGGCCTGATGTACTGCATAGTGTCGTAGATAGCAAGTCCCGAATAGACCACGCCACCGGGGCTGTTGATGTACAGGTAGATATCTTTGCTGGGATCTTCGCATTCCAGGTGTAGCATCTGGGCAATGACGAGATTTGCAACGTGATCGTCGATGGGTCCGCCGATGAAAATGATTCTCTCCTTCAGGAGGCGAGAGTAAATGTCATAGGCTCTCTCACCACGGTTAGTCTGTTCCACCACCATTGGAATCAAGGTGCTCATTTTCTTCACTCCCATCTTCCTGCTCATTTTCCTGTATTTCCTCTACCACAGCGTTTTCCCGGATAAACTGGCGAGCTTTTTCCAGGCGCAGCTGGTATGAGGCAAGGCTCTGGAGGCTCTCCTCGTCCTCTTTAGGCCTGGAACTTTTCAGTTCCTTGACCCTGGCCTCAATTTCTTCAGAGCTCGGCTGGAGGTTTTCCTCTTCTGCGATCTTCTGGAGCACCAGCTCTTCTTTCATTTCCTTCTCCGCAATAGAGGTGATTACCTCCTGGGAATCTTTCCCTTCATCAGCCAAGGCCTTTTTGTATTCATCCCATGAAATGCCCTGATAGGCCAAGGTCAGGCGCATGCGCTGTTCTGCAGACTCCTTGTAGCTCTCCAAAGTGAAGGGCGGCAGCTCTGTTTCGCTTTCCTCCACCACTTTGGTTACCAGCTCTTCCAGCACCTTGTTTTCTGCTCGCGCGTCTGCCTGCTCTTCTAGCCTTTGCCTGATTTGGGCTTTCCATTCGTCCAGGCTCTCATAGCCGCTTACATCCTGGGCGAATTCGTCGTCTAAATCAGGATATTCACGTTCCTGAATGGCGGTGAGGGTCACAGAAAAGTCGATGGTTTTGCCGGCAATGTCTTTATTGGGATGGTCCTCAGGATAGTCTATGCTGATGACCTTCTTCTCGCCAACTTCCATGCCTACAATTCCCGACTCCAGCTTTTCCTCGAGATACCCGCTGCCCAGTTCAATGGTATAGCCTTCAGCTGTTGAGCCAGGTACCACCTCGTCGCCAATTTTCCCTTCAAGGTCAATGACTGCAAAATCGCCGTTTTCAACCTTGGTTTTCTCGCTGGGAACCAGCTCGCTGTAGCGTTCCAAATACTGCTGGATTACCTTTTGGACCATTTCATCGGTAACAGGCTGCAGTTTTTTCTGCACCTCTACACCTTTATATGTAGCCAGTTTCACTTCAGGCGATACGTCCATGGTAACGTTGAAGGAGAAGCTCTTTCCCCAATCGAGCTCTTCTGCGTTGTAGTCGTAGCGGGGATAGCCGAGGAATGAGATGTTATCCTCTGTGAGGACTTCGCCTAAAAGCTGGGGCAGCAAAGACTGCAGCGCCTCGGACCGTAAAGTCTGCTTGCCAAGTTTTGCTTCAACAACTTTGCTGGGCGCACGACCCGGGCGGAAGCCTGGGATCTGCACTGTACTGGCCAACTCTCTGGCTGTTCTCTCAAGACACTCGTTCACTTCTTCGGGCGTCAGCTGGAAGTTGACGCGGACCTGACTTCTCTCTAGTCTTTCCAGGTTCTTTTCCATTTATCCTGGTTCCTCCTTGCTAATGCGATAACTTTATTCGGTACCTACTTGATCTTCTGCAGAGAGCTGGAAATTCCTGCTTCAAGTAGATAAAAAGAAACCTCAGCTTCTGGCTGAGGAGATAGCTACATTTGGAGCGGAAGACGGGATTTGAACCCGCAACCCTCGCCATGGCAAGGCGATGCTCTACCGTTGAGCCACTTCCGCACGTGGTGCCGAGAGCGGGATTTGAACCCGCACGACCTGAGTCACAGACTCCTAAGGCCTGCGTGTCTGCCAGTTCCACCATCTCGGCGCTGCATTCTAATTATAGCCTGCACGATTGTAGATGTCAATACCTTGCGATCTTTTTTGCACTCTGCAAGAAAACAAAATTTTCCCTTTTAGGGAGGCCTGGGCCTCCCCAAAAGTCAACTCGAAAAAAAAGCCTGCTTTCTTGAACGAGGGCTAGCCTTGTCCCTGGATCTTCCTCCAGCTCTTTTGAAGCGCAGCACCCTCTGAATTTTTTACCTCAAACAGGAACGGACCTTCGTAACCTACCTCATCCAGGGCAGCTAGGATCTTCTGCCAGTCGTTTATGCCTTCTCCCGGCAGCCAGTGCCGCTCATCTATGCCGTCCCAATCGGACATATGAGTCGTAACTACTTTCGCGCCCAGCGCCCGGATAAAATCCTGAGGCGTTTCCTTAAACAAGTGATTTACATCACAGCAGACATAAAGAGCTGGGGAGTCTGTCAGATACTCTATTTCCTGCCTGGTGTTGCCCAGGCAAGTTCTGGGCAGGCATTCAACCGCAAGCTTTACTCCCTGCTCCTTTGCAGTTGCGCCGAGCTCCTTTAGCGATTCGCGGGATATTGCCAGCTTCTTTTCCCTTTCTTCGTCAGCTATGGGTTCAAGGCTGGGGTGGATGACGCACACTTTGGCACCCCAGCTGCCTGCAAGTTCGATCCATTTTTTGAAGTTCTCAACGGTCTGCTCCCTCTGCCCTTTGTCTAAATTTGAGAGATCCCATCCTGCGCCGAAGGGCAAGTGCACAGACCAGAGGTTTAAGCCCAGACTGCTTATTCTCTCAACAGTGCTTTTGGCCCAGGATTCCAAACCTGTGTCTGCCAAAAGCTCAATCTGGGAGATGCCGTTCTCTCTAAATGTCGACAGCCATTTTTCCTTTTTAACTGATACAGAAACCCCAAGGGGCAGATTATACAATCTTTTTGTCCTCCTCTCCTGTTAACATCATCGGCTTGCAAACAATTCAACCACTGCACTGCCGGCTTTCAAAATTCTCACCCCGTAGCCAGGCAGCTTTAACGAACCTTTGACTATGCTGCCGTCTATTAAATCAGTCAGTTCAAAATCGCCTATATCAACTGTCTGTTCGTCGCTGTTGAAGTTCATGATGAAGATGAAATCGTGCTGTCCGTCTGTGCGCTTCTGGGCAGTTACCCCCAAAGGCAGAGCTGCTGGCAGTACCTTTGGGATCTCGAGAGCCTCAATGAGATGGTTGTAGAAATCTCTTAAAAAGTCTTCTCTGCTGCGGAAAGCTATATAATATGCATTTCCTGCGCCGAATTTATTTCGTGTCAGGGCTGGCCTGCCAGCGTAGAAATCGTCTTTGTAGGTGGCTAAAACCTCTGCTGTTTCAGCATGAATCAGGTCGCACAACTCGATTGCCTCATACTCTTTCCCTGGACTGTCTTTTAAGACCACGTAGTTTACGTCATCGTCGTAGAGGGCGTCGATCTCTTCGCTCCAGACGCCCAGGACTTTCCGCAATGGTCCAGGAAATCCTCCTAAAAAGCACAGGTCGTTCTCGTCCACAATGCCGCTTAGGTAGGTGGCAACAAGTGTACCGCCAGAGGCAACAAACTGTTCAAGGCGCTCGGCAACACCAGGCCTTACCATATACATCATGGGTGCAACGAGAAGCTTGTAGCTGGAAAAATCGCAGTCCATGTTGATGATGTCAACAGGCACACCCTGCTGCCAAAAAGGCTGGTAGTGTTTTTCACATGTCTGTTGGTAGTCTTTTTTCTCATTCCGGGGACCTTGGGCATCTTCAATGGCCCAGCGGTTTTCCCAATCGTAGATGATGGCTACCTGACTCTCCACTGTGGTTCCCACCACATCGTCCAGCTGCTCAAGGATCTTTCCGCAGGCAGCAACCTCGCGGAAAACCCTGGTATGCTCGTGTCCGCAGTGGTCTACAACAGCGCCGTGGAATTTCTCTGAACACCCCCGGCTCTTCCGCCACTGAAAGTACTGCACGGTATCTGAACCGTGGGCTACAGCTTGCAGGGAGGCCAAAACGTGCATCCCCGGCCGCTTCAGCTTGGCAACTTTACACCAGTTAGTTACGCTGGGAGTGCTCTCCATCAGCATGAAAGGCTTGCCGCCCTTCAGGGAACGATTGAGATCGTGCAGGAATGCAGTGCTTGCACCAACTTGCCAGTTGGGCTTCTCACCGTGCCACAGCGGATAGCTGTCCCAGGAAACCACGTCCATTTCCTTGGCCAGCTTCCAGTAATCGAGGCCTGGGTATGTTCCCATCAAGTTGGTTGTGACCGGGATCTCAGGTGTGATCTCTTTGAGGGGAGCGATCTCGTGCTTGAAAAAGTCCACTGTCTGGTGGGTGACAAACCTTTTCCAGTCTAGGTTCAGGCCGTGCACCAGCTCCTCGCCGTGAGGTGCCGGGGACTGGATCTGGGACCAATCTGTGTATGTGTGGCTCCAAAAAGCGTTCCACCAAGCCTTGTTTAACTTTTCAAGATCTCCATCGTACTTTTTCTTGAGCCATTCCCGAAAAGCTTCCTGACAGAGCTCACAGTGGCATTCTCCGTTGTATTCATTTGAAACATGCCAGATGAGAAGACCTGGGTGTTCTTTATAGCGCTCTGCCAGTTTCGTGTTGATGATTCTTACCTTTTCTCGGTAAACAGGTGATGTGAAGCAGTGATTGTGCCGTCTGCCGTGGAGAATCCGCTGCCTGTTTGGCTGCACCCGCAGCACCTCAGGGTATTTTGCAGACATCCAGGCCGGCCTCGCACCAGATGGAGTGGCCAGGATGGTATAGACGCCATTTTTGTAGAGATTGTCCATGATCTGGTCCAGCCAGCTGAAATCGAAGCGTCCTTCCTCAGGCTCCAGCTTTGCCCAAGCGAAAATCCCCACTGATGCGCAGTTCACATGGGCGAGCTTCATCAGCCGCAGATCCTCCGCCAGAACCTCAGGTGTGTCCAGCCACTGATCTGGGTTGTAGTCTGCGCCGTGAAGGATTTTCCTGACTTTAGGGTTAATTGGAGGATACCTTTTCATAACACCACTCCTCTGACGAGTTCTTTTTGCGCAACCGTCCTGCTTGAGGGACAGCCAGATGGCTGCAGCTTTCTGAAAGGAAAAAACTCACGAGTGAATACTGAAAATTCGCAGATTGAAGGCAAGAGATACAGACCCTGTCGAAAAACAGTCAAAGCAGCCTGCAAATTACGTTTTTAGGGGGAGGTATTGCCTCCCCCTAACTGATAATGGGACAGCGCCAGTTGAGTCCGGTGTTATTATCCCAAGTGCCGTTTCCGTCGTGGAAGCAGAACTCTACTTCCCGTTCTCCTGTTGCTGTGAGAGCAACCTCAAAGCTGTCGTCTGTGGCTCTTGACATCTTCAGGGACTTGGGTTCCACCCAGCCGTCGAAGCCGTAGTGCAGATACAGCTCTTGGCTTGTAGCCAAAGGTCCCTGATACCAGATGTGCAGTTTTTCACCCTGTGGCACTTGGGCAGGTTCCACCCGCAAGCGGCGTTTTGCAAACACAGTCCCACCTCCGCAGGTTAGTCTGCCCTTTGTGCCTCCAAATAAGCCATGGCCTTTTCAATCCGCCGCTCTGTGGTGTCCTTGCCCAACAGGACCAGCACCTCGAAGATGCCTGGGCTCACTGACTTGCCTGTAAGGGCCAGCCGCAGGGGATGGATGAGCTGCCCCAGCTTTTTGCCGGTCTGCTCTGCATGGGCCCTGAAAGCTGCCTCCAGGGGCTCCAGCTCGTATGTTGAAAATCCTTGGAGAATGCTTTTGATCTCAGCAAGGTCCTCAAGGCCGTTTTTCCAGTGCTTCGCCGCAGCTTTGGGATCGTACTCTTCGGGGTCGTAGAAGTAGAAGGTTAAGGCTTCAGGCAGCTGGGAAAGCAGCTCGATCCTGGTCTGGTAGCTGCCGAGGATCCCAAGCAGCCAGCTTTTGGGGTACTTGTCCACAGGCAGCCCGGCCTTCTGAAGAAAAGGAAGGGCCCTTTGGTAAAGATCCTCTAAAGTGAGATCCCGCAGGTACTGGCCGTTCATCCAGGTGAGCTTTTTCCCGTCGAAAATGGCGGGGTTTTTGGAAACTTTCTCCAGGGTGAACTTTTCCACCAGCTCCTGGCGGCTGAACAAGGTCTGGCTGCCGTCGTAAGCCCAGCCTAAAAGGGCCAGGTAGTTTACCATTGCCTCAGCCAGATAACCTTCTTCCTGGTACTGGGTAACTGAAGTTGCGCCGTGGCGCTTGCTGAGCCGGGACTTGTCCGGGCCTAAAATCATGGGAATGTGGGCAAATTCCGGCACAGGAAAGCCTAAGGCTTGGTAAATCTGGATCTGTTTGGGGGTATTGGAGAGGTGGTCTTCCCCCCTGATTACGTGCGTGATCTTCATCAAGGCATCGTCGATGACCACAGCGAAATTATAGGCTGCCATGCCGTCAGACTTGATGAGAACAAAGTCATCTAAAACTTCGTTGTTGAACTCCACATCTCCCCGGATCAGATCCTCAACTTTGGTGGTGCCCTCTTGAGCAACCTTCATCCTGATGGTTGCGCTTTGGCCGGAGGCGAGCCTCTCTTCAACCTCTTCCGGAGATAGGTTTCTGCAGGTGCCGTCGTAGCGGGGAGGCAGGCCCTTTTTCTTTGCCTCTTCCCTGCGGGCTTCCAGCTCCTCGGGGGTACAGAAGCACCAGTAGGCAGCTCCTTTTTCCACCAGTTTTTTCGCATAGCTTAGGTAGAGATCTTTCCGCTGGGTTTGAAAGTACGGGCCGTAGGGGCCGTCTTTGCCTGGCCCTTCGTCCCAATCGAGGCCCAGCCAGCTGAGGCCCTCCAGAATTGCCCTGGTGGATTCCTCTGTGGACCGCACAAGATCGGTATCTTCGATCCTGAGAATGAATTTGCCGCCGTGGTGGCGGGCAAACAGCCAATTGAAAAGGGCAGTGCGTGCTCCGCCCACATGGAGGTATCCGGTGGGACTGGGAGCGAAGCGCACCCTGACTTCTTGCGACATTCCAATAGCTCCTTTCCCAAAAAGAAGAAGTGCTCGGGGAGCACTTCTTCACAACAGCTTGTTTAGCGCACTTTCCGCTTTCTAGCGGCTTCGGCTTTTTTCTTGCGCTTTACACTTGGTTTTTCATAATGCTCTCTCCTGCGCGCCTCAGCCAAAATACCAGCCTTCTGACATTGACGTTTAAAGCGGCGCAGGGCGCTATCGAGGGATTCGTTTTTCCCCACTTTAACTTCGGACATTATCTCTTCCCCCCTCCCTGGCCCCACACCTGCCCTTGGGACTTGGTGCAGAGAATACATTCAAAAATCAACCTGGAGGCCAGCCAAAAGTGCGGCCACCTAAAAGATGGACATGCAGATGGGGCACTGTCTGTCCGCCATCTTTCCCTGTGTTGATGACAACCCGGTAGCCATTCAAGTCTCGCTCCCTGGCCAGTTTGTTGGCCACTGCAAGGAGGCGCCCAAGGAGTTTTTCATCCTCCACATGAGCGAGGCTTTCCGCATGCACTTTGGGAATGACCAGGATGTGCACAGGGGCCTGGGGGTTGAGATCAGCAAAGGCTGCAGAAAGATCGTCTTCATATAGAAGCTCTCCCATCTCGCCCCTTGCGATCTTGCAAAACACACACTCTGCGGACATGAATCACACCCCCCTTCGGCCTTTATTCTTAAGATTCGTGAACGGGGCTGCAATTCCTTCTAAACCGGAAAAAATTAGTTGAAAATTCCTTCCCCTCCGCTGGCGTCTGTCTTTGTCACCTGCACAAGGCGAAGCTGCCCTGCCTCCCCTGTGCCTCGGGCCCGCACCCGCATGTACTGGCTGGTGAAACCTTCCCAAACGTTTCCCACCTGCTCTTCCAGAAGCACTTCCACTGTTCTGCCGCGGAAACCAGCGTGGTACTGGGAAGAGAGCTTCTCCCCGAGCCTGATCATTTCCTCTGCCCGCGCCCTGCCTACCTGCCGCGGCAGGTGTCCGGGCAGTTTCAGGGCAGGGGTGCCCGGCCGCTTGGAATAGGGAAAAACGTGGAGCCTGCTGAAGGCCATCTGTACCACAAACTCCAAGCTCTCCTGAAACTCCTTCTCTCCTTCTCCTGGAAAGGCCACCATCACGTCTGCTGTGAGCCCAACCTCCGGCAGAGCCGCCCGGATTTTCTCCACAGTTTGGGCAAATTCAGCGGGAGTATAAGAGCGGCCCATGAGCTTGAGCACCTTCTCTGAACCGCTCTGCAGAGGCAGGTGCAGGTGTCGGCAGATGGCTTCGTGCTCTGCCATCACCCCCAGCAGCTCTTCTGATACATCCTCAGGTTCGATGGAGCTTAAGCGGAGCCTGGCAAGGCCAGGGAGTTTAGCTAAAGGTTCAATAAGCTGCCACAGCTTTGGCTGGCCGGGGAGGTCCAGCCCCCAGCTTCCCAGGTTGACGCCGCTGAGGACGATTTCCTTGTAGCCTTGCTCCAGATATTTTTTCGCCAGCTCCAGTACCCGCTCTTGAGGCAGGCTGCGGACTGGTCCCCGGGCAATGCGCACTCTGCAGTACGTGCAGTGGCCTTGGCAGCCNNGCAAGGCCGTCCTCTAAAGGAGAAACCAACTCTTTGGGTTCCCCTCGTTCCAGCAGTTCCAAAATTTCGGCCCGCCTGTGGGTGCCCACAATAAACTGCACTCCGGGCAGCTTGACTTCCTCCGGCGCCACTTGGGCATAGCAGCCCATGACCACAATCCGGGCTTCGGGATTTGTTTTCGCAAGTTTTCTGATCTGCTGGCGGCATTTCCGCTCAGCTTCAGCTGTCACAGTGCAGGTGTTCACCACAAAAACATCTGCTTCTTCCTTCGGGGCGACTTGCCACCCGGAGCGGGAAAACATTTCTGCCAAAGATGCGCTTTCGCACTGGTTAACCTTGCAGCCGATGGTAACGAAAGCTACCTTCCCTTTCAAAACTCTGCTCCTCCTGCCCTGGAGAGGGGTTCGGAGATGATGGCTCCCTCCCCTGAGAAGACCTCCACTTTTTTCCCTTCGATTAACAGCCAGGCTCCTTCAATGCCGGGGACCTCGGTTGCAGTAAAGCCGATCTGCTTGAGTATGCCGAGGACCCTTGCGCTGCCGCCAACCTGCTCCAGCTCCCTGCTGAAGTCGAGGTAGGCGATGCCGTCTTCCACTTTCACATCCAAAAGCTTCGCGTCGGCGGGCAGCTGGCTGGAAAGGCCCTGCTGCTTTTCTTCTTCAGTTGGGCCTGCCAAAAGGGCGCTGAAGGCAGCTTTGAGGAGCTCCACCTGGTCTTCTCCCTGGAGGGTCCGTTTTGCAGGCACAACTTCCTGGGCATCCCTGGTGAAATAAACGTTCAGCTTTATTTGCTCCTTTCGGCTTTCCAATTCCTTCTCCAGTTGGCTGATGCGGTTGCCGAGTTCCGTAATGCGGTTTCCCAGCTCTATGATTTGCGTGTTATGCCGCCACAGGCTCACCGAGGCGCTGAGCACCCCGATCAAGGCCAAAATGGCGAGCCAGCTTGCTAATCTCCCCACAGCAATCCTCCTGCTCCTTGTCTTTTCATCCTATATTCTTGGTTAAATCAGCCTGCATTATCCTTATATTATTTCCAAGCTGAAGTGATAAATTCCTGCCGGGGTGAAACAAAAAAATGGGCACCACTTCTTTCCACGTGGTGCCCGTTCACTCAAAACCCAATTTTAACCCCTTCATTAGAAAAACCTGACCCGCAGTCTTTCGCCGGTAGACTTGTAGTCCAGCGGAACTATTTCGCCAGCGCTGTTGTACACTGCACCGCGGCCGGTAAGTACTGCCTGAAGAGTTGGCTTATCCAGAAGCTTTTTTACCTCAACATCAGCTACTTTGCGCAGACGTCCGTCTGAATGGGGACGATATTTCTTGAACAACATTTTATCAACCTCCCTTTGTTTGTTCGTCTTTATTATGCCAGGGAGGTGTGACAAAGGTTTATCCAAGTAGCAAAATAGCTGTTAAATATTGTAAAATTTCGGTTAATCTTCGCTCTGATCCCGGAAGCGGTATCCCACGCCGTAGACTGTTTCGATGAGTTTGGGCTCTGCCGGGTTTTCTTCGATTTTCTCTCTGAGGCGACGGACGTGCACGTCCACTGTGCGGCTGCCGCCGTCGTAAGCAAAGTCCCAGCCTTTGATGAGGAGCATGTCCCTGGTTAAAACCTTGCCAGGGTTCTGCATCAGAAGGTGCAGAAGTTCAAATTCTTTCGGCGTCAAGTCTACCTTTTTCCCCCGGACTTTCACTTCAAAGCGCTCCTGATCCAGTTCCACCTCGCCAACGCGCAGAACGCTGGTGGCAGCTGGATTCTGTGCCAGCTCCTGGCGGCGGAGCATGGCTTTGACTCTAGCAACCAGCTCTCTGGTGCTGAAGGGTTTGGGCAGGTAGTCGTCTGCACCGATCTCGAGGCCCAGCACTCTGTCTATTTCCTCGCCTTTGGCGCTGAGCATGAGGATAGGCATTTGCAGCCCCATGGCCCGCAGTTCGCGACAGACAGCATAGCCGTCTTTCTTGGGGAGCATAATGTCTAACACGATGAGATCCGGCGATTCTTTTTGGGCGATGTCAAGGGCCTGCTCTCCGTCTTCAGCCACAAGGCAGCTGAAGCCCTCCCGCTCGAGGTTGTATTTGACCAATTCAACAATGGCAGGCTCGTCATCGACGATCAAAATTTTCGATCCCATGGCCTCTCCCCACTTCGCCGGTGTAGCAACTAGATCTATAAGCCGAGTTCTGTGTTCGGTGACCATCTATCTGGGACGCCAGTTGCCTGACGCCTCTAGCAACCAACCCGAGGGAAAGACGGGCCGCCTTAGCTCCCTCCTATTTGGTCTTGCTCCGGGTGGGGTTTACCTGGCCGGCCAGTCGCCTGGCCGCCGGTGCGCTCTTACCGCACCGTTTCACCCTTACCGGCACAGCCGGCGGTTTGATTTCTGTGGCACTTTCCTTAGGGTCGCCCCCACTGGGTGTTACCCAGCACCCTGCCCTGTGGAGCTCGGACTTTCCTCAGGCTAAAAAGCCTGCGGTCACCCGATCTAGTTGCTCACCTAAATTTCAAGTAAATGATATCACGTTTTGCAGTAGCTTGTCAAACATCTTCCACTTCGACCAAAATCACATCCACGCCAAAACGCTTGATTTTCTCCCACGGAATTTCCTGCTGACTGCTCTTGCCGAAAAGGCGCATGACGAGGCTCGTGTTGTCAACAGAGATGGACTTGATGGTGCCGGTTTCGTCGTCGAAAGTCAGGTCAGACACAGGCCCCATTCTCCTGCCGTCTTTGGTGTTCACCACTTCTCTCAGCTTCAAATCTGATGACTTCGTAAGCATCCTCTCACCTCCAGTTCTTGCCTTTTTACACTATTATGCAAAAGTCCCACTGGAGGTGACAATTCACGCGCCTGAGGGGGGTGAAAAGGCTGTAATTTAACTTAAAGCGCGAGCAGCCGACTAAAAAGCAAGTCTAACGCCCATGCTGCTTATTGGACTTATTTGGGCTGCATATTCTTCATCATTATATTGAGCTTTGTAACCTTGCAGACCTAACTCTACGATCAGGGATAAATCGTTTTTCAGCTTGTATGCGCTGCCAACCCCCAAATCACATAAAAAAGCTTTAATGTTATTTTGTTCGCCTTTTTCTATTTCTTTCAGAATGGGCAGGGAAACTACCCCATAGCCGTACAAATCGATATTCTCTTTGCCTAAAAAGGTGTAGCGTGCCCCGATTCCAGGGGCAATTGCTAGCTCTGAATATCTGATCAGCTTCTTTTCAGCATCGCCTTCTCCATTCTCTTCTTCCTCGTCTTGTAGGTAAAAGGAATCGTCGTAATAGTACCCTGTTATTTTCCCTAGAACTGTCACCTGCGGTGACACCGCAACTCCCACTTCCAAACTGGGAAGGAGCCCGACTTCCGCAAAGTAATGCCAATAGTAGGGCATAAACTTAGGCTTGATGGTAACATCAACCTCCAATGCCCCAGCAAGCCCAACCAACAACATCATCAGGGCGCAGAGATAAAAGAAGATCTTTGTGAACCTCACCACCCAAACTGTCGTTATGGGTGGAGCATCCATTGGCTTACATACGGTT
>LFTB01000013.1:0-31364 GCA_001512905.1 Clostridia bacterium DTU084
GGCTGGTACATATCTTTGTGGGCATGGGCCTTGAGTTTTACGACAACGTCCGCCAGGGAGATGTTTGGTCCGCCATTTTCGATCAGGGCTTTTGGTTTGCCTTGATTTTGGGGCTGCTTTTTCTCTTCCTGCCTCCTTTGGCATCCATAGGCGGGTGGCTGGCCAAAATCGGCGCAGTTGGCCTCGTACTCACCCAGGGGAGACATCAGAAAAACATCTTGATGAAGTTGGGCTCAGGCTTGGCGAGCCTGTACAACCTCTCAGGGATTTTAGGAGACGTCCTCTCCTACTCCAGGCTTCTTGCCTTGGGTTTGGCTACAGGCGTCATCGCCAACGTGATCAATATGCTTGCCAAAATGGCCCTGGATTTTCCCTACGGCCTCGGCTACATCGTGATGGTGGTCATCTTGGTTGGCGGGCACCTGTTCAATCTCTTCATCGGCGCCATGGGCTCTTACGTGCATACCAGCCGTCTGCAGTACATCGAGTTTTTCGGCAAGTTTTTTGAAGGTGGAGGAAAACTCTTCTCACCTTTTAAAATTCAACAGAAATATACCTATTTTCAAGATGAAGTTAAGGAGGATGTGTAATGTTTTCAACAGGCGTGATTTTAGCATTGATTGGAGCAGGTCTTTCCATGATTCTCGCAGGAATTGGTTCAGCATTTGGCGTAGGGCTCGTGGGCCAGGCAGGCTCTGGAGTGGTAACTGAGGATCCAGATAAATTCGGTAGAGTGCTAGTGCTACAGATTTTACCTGGTACCCAGGGAATCTACGGCTTTCTGATTAGCTTTTTGATTCTCAACACAATCGGCGTCTTCACTGGGATCAAGGAAGTGTCAGTAGCTCAGGGATGGGCCCTTTTCCTGGCTGCCATGCCCATAGCTATCGTTGGGTTGCTTTCCGCTATTTTCCAAGCAAAGGTGGCAGCAGCTGGCGTAAACATCCTGGCCAAAAGACCAGGGGAGCTTGTAAAGGCCATGATCTTTGCTGTTATGGTTGAGACTTATGCGGTCCTGGCGCTGCTCATCTCCTTCTTGATGCTGCAGGGAATTCAGATTTAAGGCTAGGGTGAAAACAATGACACAACAGGTTTTAGGAGACCTAGAAGGCTTAAAGGAACAGATCCGCTCCCAGGGCAAACAAAAGTGCGACCAGATCCTTCGGGAGGCCCAGGCCAAAGCCCAAGAGATCCTGGCCGAGGCTCAACAGAGAGCAGCGAAAGAAAAAGAGCTGATCTTGGCCGAGGCTCAACAGAGAGCCCAAAGGCAGCAGAAGCAGCTTGAAATCTCTGCGGAACTTGCAGAGCGGAAAGAGATCCTGGCTGTAAAACGGGAGCTCCTGGAGCAGGCATTCGCCCAGGCCCTCTCAGCATTCTCAAAGCTGCCGCAGGAAGAGTACCAGGAGCTCATCAAGGCTTTCCTCGAGGAAACCAAAGACCCTGCCTGCCAGCAGCTTGTGATTTCAGCGGATGAGGAGCGAATCACCCCGGAGTTTCTCGCAGGGCTTTCAAAAGAGCTGGATTGGCCCTTGGAGCTGGTCCGGGAGGAGAACCCAAGGCTCACAAAAGGCGGCTTTCTCCTGCGGGGTGAGAAAGTGGAGATAGATTGCACCATTCCCACTCTCCTGCAGCTGGATCGCGCGCAGCTGGAGAGTGAAGTAGCCCAAATCCTCTTTGGCGATCTTTAAGGAAGGATGCTATAACCTTGAAGGAATCGAGATATGGATATGCTGTCGCTCGGACGAGATCTCTGGAAAACTCCCTTTTGGAAAAAAACAAGCTGGAAAAGCTCCTTGCTGCCCCCTCTTTGGAGGAAGCTTTGGCGCAGCTGGCAGACACAGTCTATGCTGATGCAGTGGCAAAGCTTGATCGGCCTGAGGACTTCGAGCGCGCTCTAACTGAAAAGCTGATCGAAGAGTACCAGTACATGGCTGAGCTGGGGATGGCCGGCGAGCTCGTTACCCTGCGCTGGCGCTACGATCTCGTCAACCTGAAGCTGGCCATAAGGGCACGGCTTTCGGGAGAGGAACCCCGGGGCTTTTCTCCGTTGGGCACAATCCCGCCTGAGCAGCTGATGAACTTAGAAAGCTTGCCTGCCCCGTGGGGCGAGGCACCCCTTGAGGGAGAGCGGGATCCCCAGAAGCTCGACTTCATCCTCGACAAAACCTTTTACAGAGCTGCCCTGGAAAACAGTGCCGATCCGTACCTTAAGGGATGGTGGCAGCTGGAGGTGGACCTCAGGAACCTGGGCACATTCTTGAGGCTTTCAGCCCTCGGGATTAAAGATCGAAGCTTGTGGGACGAGGCGAGGATCCCAGGTGGAGAGCTGGAGGAGATCTTCGCAGAACTTTCGCCACCTGATCTTGAGGCTCTCAAAACAAGCCTTTCCATGACCAAGTTCGCAGGGCTTGCAGAGGAGGGTGTGCGGAGCCTTGAGGCTGTCGGTTCATTAGGCAATTTCGAGCGGCTGGCAGACAACATGCAGGTGGAATATTTCAGCAGCGCCAAATACATACCTTTCGGCCCTGAGCCCCTTATTGCTTATATTTTGGGGCGGGAGAACGAGGTAAAAATATTGAGGATTATCCTGGCCGGCAAGGCCAACAACCTCTCTAGAGAGGAAATTCGAGAAAGGTTACGCGAGGTCTATGGCTAAAGAAACGAAAGGGAAAATTGCAGTCATCGGTGAGCATGATTCAGTGATGGGTTTCCGCGCTGTGGGCTGCAGCGTCTTTCCCACAGCAACCCCCCAGGATACAGTTGCCAAACTGCGCCAGCTGGCGCAGGAAGGGGCGGGGGCGATTTTCATTACGGAAACAGCCGCGGATAACCCTCTTGTGCAAGAATACCTTGCAGTTCTGGCCCAAAGGACTTTCCCTGTGGTAACTTTGATCCCCTCCCTAGGAGGAACTCGGGGTCTTGCCATGGAGAGGCTGAAAGCCAATGCAGAGAAAGCCATTGGGGCAGACGTGCTATTTCAGAGGAAAGGGTAGGACGATTTCATGCAAGTAACTGGAAAGATCGTGAAAGTTTCAGGCCCCCTGATCATCGCCGAAGGCATGGCCGGGGCGAAGATGTATGATGTGGTCCGGGTGAGCTCCCACGAGCTCATCGGTGAGATCATCGAGATGCGGGGAGACAGAGCGTGGATTCAGGTATACGAGGAAACCTCAGGCTTGGGGCCTGGCGAGCCTGTGGTGAGCACAGATCGTCCCCTGAGCGTGGAGCTGGGACCAGGCCTGATTGGCGCCATCTACGACGGCATCCAAAGGCCTCTGGATGCAATTGCCGCAAAAGCAGGGGACAGGATCAGCCGCGGTATCACGGCTCCTGCACTGGATCCTGAGAAAAAATGGCACTTTGTGCCAGTTCTCGAGGCAGGTGCAGCTGTCCAGGAGGGCGACGTGCTGGGCACAGTGCAGGAGACGGAAGTTGTCCAGCACAAGATCATGGTTCCCCCCCGAATCAAGGGTACAGTTGAGGAGATAGCAGAGGGAGAGTACACAGTTGCCGAACCAGTGGCGAAAATCAGGACAGAGAGCGGCACAGTTGAGGTCCACATGCGCCAGCTGTGGCCAGTGCGCCGCGCGAGGCCCTACAGGGAAAAGCTGACACCAGCTGAGCCTTTGATCACCGGCCAGCGGGTGATCGATACCTTCTTTCCAGTGGCCAAAGGCGGCACTGCTGCCATCCCTGGGCCTTTTGGATCTGGAAAAACTGTTGTCCAGCACCAGCTGGCCAAGTGGTCCGATGCGGATATCATTGTCTACATCGGCTGCGGCGAACGGGGCAACGAGATGACAGACGTGCTGCAGGAGTTTCCAGAACTTATAGACCCCAAGACAGGGGAGCCCATGATGAAGAGAACTGTGCTGGTTGCCAATACCTCGGATATGCCTGTTGCAGCCCGGGAGGCTTCCATTTATACAGGCATCACCATCGCTGAATACTTCCGGGACATGGGATACGACGTTGCCCTGATGGCAGACTCAACTTCCCGCTGGGCTGAAGCACTGCGGGAGATGAGCGGCCGCTTGGAAGAGATGCCTGGCGAGGAAGGCTATCCTGCATACCTCAGCTCCCGCCTTGCTGAATTCTATGAGCGTACAGGCAGGGTTGTGTGCCTGGGGCAAGATGAGAGACAGGCCACCCTCACTGCCATCGGCGCAGTTTCGCCGCCAGGCGGGGACTTATCCGAACCTGTGACCCAGGCAACACTGAGGATTGTCAGGGTGTTCTGGGGCTTGGATGCAAACCTCGCATACAGAAGGCACTTTCCTGCTATCAACTGGCTGCGCAGCTATTCGCTGTATGCAGACCAATTAAGGGACTATTTTGTCCGGGAAGTTGGCGAAGAAGCCCTCGCAAGGCGTGATGAAGCGATGCGGATCCTCCAGCAGGAAGCAGAGCTTGAGGAAATTGTGCGCCTGGTTGGGGAGGATGCCCTCAGCTACAGCGAGCGGATGGTCCTTGCCACAGCCCGCTCCCTGCGGGAGGACTTTCTCCACCAGGTGGCGTACCACGAAGTGGACACCTATACACCCCTTGCCAAGCAGGCGAAGCTCTTGGAGCTGGTCCTCAAGTTCCACCACTTGGCACTTGCTGCCCTACAGCGGGGTGCAGATCTAGAAGAAGTTCTCTCGCTGCCTGTACGGGAGAGGATCGGCAGGGCTAAATACATTCCCTCAGACAAAATGGCAGAGCTGGATGAAATCAGCCGTCAAATTGAAGAGGAACTGAGCGGAGTTGGGGAAGGGGAGAGAGAGCTTGCTTAGGGAATATCAGACTGTCAGAGAGGTAGCTGGCCCCCTGATGCTGGTTGATGAGGTGGCAGGGGTTAAATATAACGAGCTGGTAGAAATTGTTTTGTCTAACGGAGAGCTGAGGCGGGGCCAGGTTCTGGAGATCGACGGCTCTCGTGCCCTGGTGCAGCTGTTTGAAGGCTCCGGGGGAATAGACCCCAAAGACAGCCGCGTCCGTTTCTTGGGCCGGAGCATTGAGCTTGGGGTTTCCCCTGAAATGCTGGGCAGGGTCTTCGACGGCATGGGCAGGCCGAAAGACGGCGGTCCCCAGATCATACCGGAAAAACACCTCGATATTGGCGGCGCTCCCATCAATCCTTACATGCGCGACTACCCCTCTGAGTTCATTCAGACGGGAATTTCGACTATCGACGGCCTCAACACCTTGGTGCGGGGACAGAAACTGCCCATTTTCTCAGCTTCAGGTCTGCCCCACGCCCGCCTTGCTGCCCAAATCGTTCGGCAGGCGAAGGTGCTGGCGCAGGATGCCAAATTCGCTGTGGTGTTCGCTGCCATGGGTATTACCTTTGAAGAGGCAGAATTCTTCATCAAGGACTTCCAGCGTACAGGAGCTTTAGAGCGCACTGTCTGCTTCCTGAACCTGGCAAACGATCCTGCCATCGAGAGGATCTCCACCCCAAAGGTTGCCCTCACCTGTGCTGAATACCTGGCCTTTGATCTGGGCATGCACGTCCTTGTGATCCTTACAGACATGACCAACTACGCAGAGGCCTTGCGGGAGATTTCCGCTGCCCGGAAAGAGGTCCCAGGCAGAAGGGGTTATCCTGGGTATCTATATACAGATCTCGCTACCATCTACGAGCGGGCAGGAAGGATCAAAGGGAAAGAGGGCTCCATCACCCAGCTTCCCATCCTTACCATGCCGGAAGACGACAAAACCCACCCCATCCCGGACCTTACAGGCTACATCACAGAAGGGCAGATCATTTTAGGCCGGGACCTGCACCGCAGGGGCATCTATCCGCCGGTCGATATCCTGCCTTCTCTGTCGCGGCTTAAAGATAAGGGAATCGGTGAAGGCCAGACCCGGGAAGATCACGCAGATGTCCTCAACCAGCTTTACGCAGCTTACGCCCGAGGCCGTGAGGCCAAGGAATTGGCTGTGATTTTAGGCGAAGCCTCGCTGAGCGCTTTGGACAAAAGATATTCCCACTTTGCTGATGAATTCGAGGCTCGCTTCATGAACCAAGGTGAAGACGAGGACCGCAGCATTGAGACCACCTTAAATATCGGGTGGGAACTACTTGCCCTTCTGCCCCGCAGCGAGCTGAGGAGAATTCGCGACGAGTATCTGGATAAATACCTCCCCAAGGGAGAGGCAGAAAATGGAGATTAGGGCCAATCCTAACCGGATGGAGCTGCAGAGGCTCAAGCGAAGCCTTGCCATGGCCCAGCGGGGCCACAAGCTCCTCAAAGATAAACGAGACGAACTGATGAGGCATTTCATGGCGCTGGTGCACAAAAACCAAGAGCTCCGCGAGGAGCTGGAAGCCGAACTTACTTCTGCAATGGGCAGGTTTATGTTAGCCCGGGCTGTGATGAGCACCTCCCAGCTGGAAGCAGCCCTCTCCCTGCCCAAGCAGCAAGTTGAGCTTGTGGTTGGGGAGGAGCGCCTCTTGAACATCAAGGTGCCCACCCTCTCATGGGAGGTTTCTGGCATCGAGTCCAGCAATCCCCTGCCTTACGGTTTTGCCCAGACGTCTGCAGAGCTGGATGAGGCAACAGCTGTGCTCACCAAAACCCTCACCAAGCTCTTAGAGCTTGCCACAGTAGAGCGGAGGGTGCAGATTCTGGCCCAAGAGATCGAAAAGACCAGAAGGCGGGTTAACGCGCTGGAGCACGTGCTCATCCCTCAGCTGGAGGAGACAGTGCACTTTATCACCATGCGCTTGGATGAGAACGAACGGGCCAACTTGACCAGGCTCTTGAAGATTAAGGAAATGGTGGAAAGCAAA
Source organism: Clostridia bacterium DTU084 (assembly GCA_001512905.1). GTDB lineage: Bacteria > Bacillota > DTU084 > DTU084 > DTU084 > DTU084. The sequence continues at coordinate 6,779 of LFTB01000013.1, forward strand.
ACCCAATGAGAAAAAGCCGCATAATACGTTTCGTATTAGGCGGCTTTTCTGTATTCAAAACGGCTTGCGGTTTCGGTCAGAGGTTTTATCCATTGGAAAATGGGCAGCAGCTTGCAGCGTGTGAAGGAACTGCGCTTCTCGCGAGAATATCAGCAGATTTCGTCTGTATGTCAACCACCTCTCTGCTGATGAGCTGCATGGATTAGCTCTTCTCTCGCAGAGCGATCAATGTTTCAGCAAACCTTTTAGGGCAACTGCGCAGCTGTTTATCTCTTGTGCTAATATATAAGGAGCTGCTTGTTAATTTGAAGGATGGTATCATCCGGGAGTGGGGCGTGGATCAGGTCTACAGGTATGTTCAGTTCCTCCTCAATTCGGTATTTCATCTCGGAAAGAATGAAGAGCGAAATGGCTGGTGTGTGGAACTCGACGAGGAGGTCCAGGTCACTTTTTTCAGTTGCCGTACCTTCTGCATATCTGGGTATTCTTGAGCTATTTTACGGACCCCAGCTTGGATTTGCTCTAGTGTCAGCAAAAATAGGCTACCTTTCTTGTATTTTCAAATAAGTTGTTGTTTCAACAGTGACTGAAGTATCTTTCTGTTTTTATTATAGCAGCAGCTTTTTTAAAGAGGCAACCACCAGGGGAAACCCTGGTGGCTGCTAGACAGTTAGAAATTCTTCCTCCCTCGTCCGGACTTTGCGTCCCGGCTCTGCTGCATAACCGATCTCCAAAACCCTCGCAAGCTCGCTGTCTGTAGAAACCAAATCTTCCCGGCTGAACTCGGAAAGGGAAGTCTTCCCTGTGGCTTGGGCTGCAAGGATCATTTCCTTGGTGCAGGAGTTGAGGAAGTTGCTTAAGGTTCTGGCTCCCTCGTCCACCTCAAATTGGTCAGCCAACTTCCCGCCGTAGAGGACAAGCTGCACAGGAGGCTCATCTGTAAGAGCCTTGGCCATTTGGGTCTGAATGAGGGCGATAAGAGCAATAGAGCTGATGTAGACTGCATCTGCTCCCAGGGCAAGGCACTTGAGGAAGTGGCCGGGAGTTGTAAGGCCGCCAGCGGCAATTAGGGAGAAGCGGTCTTTTGCTCCCACATCTTCCAGAAACTTGCTGGCTCTGCTTATAGCAAAGAGAGTGGGCAGACCAAGATCGTCTTCCAGGGTGGGGGGAGCAACAGCCGTGCCTCCTTCTGCACCGTCGATGACGATGTAGTCGGCACTTGAGCTGACAATTACCTCCAGCTCCTCTTCTAGAAAGTGTGTGGCAGCGATTTTAATTCCCACAGGCACATCGTACTGCCTCTTCAGCCTGTTCAGCAGATTGATTACATCCTCTGGGGTGTTGACGTCAGTAAGCCTCGCTTTCACAGCTGTATCCTGACCGCGTTTTAAGTGCCAGGTTGCCCGCAGGTGGTCTCCGATCTGCTCTGCGGTCTGCTTTGAGTAAACAGCACCGCCAAAAGCACCTTGTCCCAGCTGTACTTCGATGGCATCCAGCCTCCTCAGCTGATCAGGAGTGTTCATCCACTCTCCCCGGTTGTATTGGCCGATCAAGAGTTTCGCTGCATCTCGCTCTTCGTGGGAAAGAGCGCTTTCGCCAGTATTGGTGGCTGTGCCAGCGAGGGTAGCTCCCCGGGCCAGCGCAATTTTCGCAGGCAGGCTCAGAGAACCTCCATAGGACATGGCAGAAACCATAATCGGTGTTTCGATGGTCAGGGGCTTTCCGGCCCTAGGGCCGATGGTAACCTGGGTGGTAATGGTTTGATCGTCTGGGGTGGGAAGCTGAAACAGCTGCCTGGGATTGAGAAAAAGCTTTTCCCAAGGTGACTGCACGTTTACAGAACCAATGGGCCTTGCTAACACTTCCCCTGTTTGGGCCCGCAGGCAAGCTTCAACTATGGCCCGCAGGGAAAGCTTTCGAGAGATGGTGCCTGCGAGAAACAGGTTTTCTGCGTAGTCATCTGTGAGGATTCTTGATACCAGTTCATCCAAAGGCGCATCCATAAGGCGCAACAGGAGATTACCCAGCAATTTTGCATTCCCCCTTACTTTTTCGAATCTGCCAATTTCTGGGCAGGAGGTTGGACAGGCTGTGGCGAAATATCAAGAAGCAGGCATAATAGCTCCCTTGTCCTAATAAAAATATAGTGGGACAAAAGGGAGGAGGATATTCATGGACTTGCCAGTAGTTTTAACTTTTGGTTTGGGAATTATCCTTTTGTTTTTGGTGGCAAGACTTTTTTTTGGGTCACTGCGCTTGGTGGGGAGGCTGATTTGGAACGCTCTGTTAGGCGGTGCGCTTCTTTATTTAATTAATTTGGTGGGAGCCAATGTAGGCCTGCACCTGCCTCTGAACCCAATCACTGCTTTGGTGGTGGGTTTTTTAGGAATTCCAGGGGTGATTTTGCTTTTAGTCTTGCAATATCTCTTGGTCTAGGGAAGTGAAGCCATGCTGCCTTGCGGCAGTCCGCCAAGGGCTATCGTGCAAATTGTGGAGAAACTCAAAAACGAAGGCTGCGCTGCCTATATTGTAGGAGGGGCCCTGCGGGATGCGATGCTCGCAGGCACTTGGCAGGTAGTGGCAGACTGGGATCTGGCAACTTCTGCTCGGCCAGAGAAGGTGATGGAGCTATTTCCCGAGCACGTTCCAGTTGGCATAGAACACGGAACAGTGAAAATCCTTGTAGAAAATTTCGCAGCTGAAGTCACGACTTTCCGGGTGGAAGGAGAATACAGGGATCACAGAAGGCCAGAGAAGGTCACTTTTACCTCGCAAATAGAAGAGGACCTCAAAAGACGGGATTTTACAATCGGCGCCATGGCCTATGACCCTATCGCACAAGCCCTGCTGGACCCTTTCGGAGGGCAGCGGGACTTGGCATTGAGGCTTGTGCGGGCGGTGGGAGATCCTAAAGAGAGACTTCGAGAAGATCACCTGCGCCTTCTGCGGGCGGTGCGTTTTGCCAGCACTTTAGGCTTCCAGTTGGAGGAAAACCTCTTCCAGGCCATTTACCAAGAGAGAAGAGGGATCCGCACCCTCTCGCAGGAGAGGGTCAGCGCAGAGCTCGTCAAAATACTCCGCGGGCCGGATCCTGCCCGGGGCTTTCGGCTCCTTAAAAAGCTGGGTCTCTTACAGGAAGTTCTCCCAGAGCTTGTAGAAGGCTTGGACTTGCGCCTCGAGGTAATGGCAGAGCTGCCGCCGAGCCTTCATTTGCGGCTGGCAGCCCTGCTAAATGGTATGGATTCCAACCTAGCAAAACAAATCCTCCGCCGGCTCTGCCTGCCTAGAAAGGTCGGGGAGAAAGTCCTGCTCATTGTAAGCTGGCAGGGTAAAAAGCCGCAAGATACTGAGCTGGACTTGCGGAAATTCTTGGCGCAGGTGGGCAAGGAAGCAGCTTTGGATCTGGTGGCCCTGTGGCGGAGCGAGGCCAGGGCGAGGGGTAAATATGGACAGGAATGTGAAGAGAAGCTTTCTCAGATAGTCCAGCTGACATACAAAAAACTCCCTTTGCAGATCGCAGACCTTGCCGTAAACGGAAGGGATGTGATGGAGATTTTGGGAATCGGGCCGGGACCCGAGGTTGGGGAGGTGCTTGAGCAGCTCCTTGAGCAGGTGATTCTCTGTCCTGAATTAAATGAGAAAACCACATTAGAGAAAATCTTGAAACTAGAGGAGGAGTAGACACGATGGCAGAAGTTTTCCCAATGCGAGCACTGCGCTACAACCCAGAGCTTGTCCGGCACGAGGATGTTGTGGCACCACCTTATGATGTGATCTCGCCGGCCCAACAGGAGGAGTTGTACCAGGCAAGCCCTTATAACATAATTCGCCTGGAGCTGGGGAAAGAGGAGCCAGGCGATGACGAGGCCCGCAATCGCTATACCAGGGCAAAGGAAACCCTTGACGCGTGGCGGAAAGAAGGGGTTCTGATCCTGGATGAGGTGCCGTCCTTTTACGTATACGAACAGGAATTTACAGTAGAAGGGAAAACATACCAGCGCCGGGGAATCTTCGGCCGGTTGAGATTAATCGATTTTGCAGAAGGAATCGTCCTGCCCCACGAGGAAACCCTCTCCGGCCCGAAAGCCGATAGGAACCAGCTTCTCGAAGCCACCCAGACAAACCTCAGCCCCATCTTCGGTTTGGTTGCAGACCAGGAGCGGAAAATCGGCCAGATGATGGATGAGGTCTGCCGAGAAGCACCAATTGCTGACTTTCAGGGTTTCGAAGGAATAAGAGAGCGGCTGTGGCAGGTTTCAGATCCTGCGCTCTGCCAGCAAATTACAACTGCCTTTGGCCCTGAGAAAATCTATATTGCAGACGGCCACCACCGCTATGAAACTGCCCTGGCCTACAGCAAGCGCCATCCTGAGGCAGATGCAATTATGATCGTCCTGGTGCCCCTGAACAACCCAGGCCTTGTCTGCCTGCCAACCCACAGGATGCTGATTAACGTGGACCTGGACGGCATCATGGACAAAATGGCAGCCTGGTTTGAAATAGAAAGCTTCCGGCAGAGCCCGGAAAACCTGCAGACTATTTTGATAGCTTTAGAGCGCCGTCCCCACAGTTTTGGTTTGATTTTAAAAGACGGCTATCACCTGTTAACATTGAAAGAGGAAGCAGCGCTGGATCCTGAAGAACTGGGGCGTTCCCCTGCATACTGCCAGCTTGATGTAACCATTCTCCACCAAATGCTGGAGAAAGAGTTCGGCATTGATGAAGCAGAGCTGCGGGCACAGAGCAAGGTCCTCTATACCAGAAGCTGCCAGGAAGCAGTTGAGCTGGTGGAAAAAGGAGAAGTCTTAGCGTCTTTCCTGATGGGGCCTTTGGATGTGAATGCAGTGAAGGAGGTAGCAGAGGCTGGGGAAAAAATGCCGCAGAAATCAACCTATTTCTATCCCAAGCTCACAACAGGACTGCTCTTGAATCCCTTGACGGAGCAAAATCGATAGTTCTGCATATATTGGGGTAAAGGCCTTGGAGGTGAGGAAATTGGCTGCAAAGCTTAAAAAATGCCTGCTCTGCGGAAAAGAACAAGAGCAGGGTTTGCTCATTTTGGAGCATGCTATCTGCAGCAGCTGTGAACAGAAGCTTGTGGCAGCCAAATGTGAGGCTGAGACTTATCAGGAGATGCTCACAAGGCTCTACCCGCTGTCCAGACTCATTCTTTCCAAGGCTTAACCTTTTTACCACCAGGAGGTGCGGCGGTGACTGAAATGAGAACGCTTCTGGAGGGCGTTCGCAAGTACATGGAAGAGCAGCTCTACCCTTTCCAGACTCCTGCCCATAAACAAGGCAGGTGGGTGGATGAAAAGCTCTTGTCTTTCCTGGGGAAAGCTCCCTTTTTGGCAGACCTCAGCGAGCCTGCAGGCCTGGATTTTGCCGAGGCTCTAGAGGCTGCCCAAAGGCGGGCGAGGGATCTTGCCGGAGCCAAAGCCAGCTTTTTCCTCTGGAATGGGACAACAGGGGGGATTTTGGCGGCAGTTTTAGCTTCCCGCCCAAAGCAGGTTGTGCTTTCCCGCAGCGCTCACCGCTCGGTTTTCGCAAGCTTAGCCCTGGCAGGGGCAGAGCCCCGCTACCTTTATCCCAGAACTCTGCCTGGCTGGGAGATATTTCTGCCTCCTGACCCTCAAGATTATGCTGCAGGACTCGACACTGCAGAGGCAGTACTCCTCACCCATCCGTCTTATTGGGGCCTTGCAAGGAATTGGCAAGACCTTATTTTTTTAGCCCACAGCATGGACAAGCTGGTGCTGGTGGACCAGGCTCACGGCCCCCACTTCCGCTTATCTCGCAAGCTGCCGCCAAGTGCTTTGGAGATGGGGGCGGATTTGGTGGTGGAGAGCACCCACAAGCTGGGCACAGCCTTCACCCAAGCCTCCTTACTGCACCTGGGAACAGAAAGGATAGAACAGCATTCAGTGGCTGAAGCGCTCCGCCTTGTGCAGAGCACAAGCCCTTCATTTCTCCTCCTCCTTTCCCTTGAGGCGGCAGTCGTCAAAGAGGAAGAAGGAGGAGCAGTTTGGGAAAAGACTCTAGAGCTTGCCCGCTTCGCCCGCCAGAAGCTGGAAGAACAGGGCTGGCCTGTGCTCTCTCAGGCAGATCTGCCGCCTGGTGTGCTGCTGGACGAGAGCCGCCTGGTTGTCCGGGTGCGGGAGAGGGGCCAAAGCGGCATCGGTGCCGCAAGATTCCTAAAAGAGGAAGCTAAAGTTGTGCCGGAGATGGCAGACCAGCACAACGTGGTGCTCCTTTTGACCCCAGCTGACGATGAGGCAAGCATCGGACGCCTCCTGGAAGGCTTTGGGCGCCTGATTCAGGAGGGGAAGAGGGAGGCAGCTGTGAGCCCGCCTCCTTTTCCAGAGCTTGCCCTCTCTCCAAGACAGGCTCTCTTGGGGCCAAAGGGCCTTGTGCCTCTAGCTGAGGCTGCAGGCGAGGTGGCAGGAAATCTGGTTGTTCCCTATCCGCCAGGAATCCCCCTTTTGGCTCCGGGGGATGCTATTGGCAAGGAGCACGTGGAATACTTAACCTGGATAAAGAAACTGGGATGGCAGGTTGATGGGCTCACTTCCAGCGGCGAGATCTTGATCTATCAGGGAGGCTGACGAATGCGAAAGGAAATAGTGGATGATTTGGAACAGCTGTTGGCTGTTCTGCCCAAAAGGGTGGAAGAAGCCCTGCGCAAAGAAGAAGATTTGGATTCGTTAATCGAGATCGTTTTGGACTTGGGCCGCAAACCTCAGGCCCGTTTCCCAAAAAGGTTTGTGGACTTAAGCGAAGAGCCGGTGACAAGGGAAGAGCTGGGATCTGTGATTGAAAAACTGGGCCAGTTCGGCGACGACAACCGGGCAGGAATCGAGCGGACCCTGCACCGGATTTCTGCCATCCGCAACCGCAGAGGGGATATTGTCGGGCTTACCTGCAGGATCGGCAGGGCTGTCTACGGCACCATCGAGATCATCCGGGATGTGGTGGAAACAGGAAAGAGCCTGCTGCTTTTAGGCAAGCCCGGCGTGGGAAAGACCACCCTCCTGCGGGAGATCGCAAGGGTGCTCAGTGACGAATTCCAAAAGCGGGTTGTGATCGTGGACACTTCCAACGAGATCGCAGGTGATGGCGATATTCCCCATCCCGGCATTGGCTCTGCCCGAAGGATGCAGGTGGCCAGGGTTGCCCAACAGGCGCAGGTGATGATCGAAGCTGTGGAGAACCACATGCCGGAAGTTGTGATCATCGACGAGATCGGCAACCAATTGGAAGCAGAAGCTGCCCGGACCATTGCAGAGCGGGGCGTTACCCTCATCGGCACTGCCCACGGCACCTCTTTGGAGAACTTGATTATCAATCCAGCCCTCTCTGATCTGGTAGGGGGAATTGGCGCTGTAACCTTGGGAGACGAAGAAGCCCGAAGGCGGGGGACACAGAAAACGGTCCTCGAGCGCAAGGCACCTCCCACTTTCCAGATCATCGTGGAGCTTCAGGAACTGGATCGGTTTGCCATTCACTTTGATGTAGCAAAAGCTGTGGATCAGCTCCTCCGCGGCCATAAGCCTGAACCCCAGATCAGGCAGAGGACTGCCGATGGTTCCTGGCAGATAGCTGTAGAGTCCCAGGAGGAGGAAGAGACCACCTCGTATATTGAGGAAGACGTTTGGGAAGAGAAGCCAGCGGAAATCGGCAAAATCAACCTCTTCAGCTATGCAGTAAGCCGCAACCGCTTAGAACAGGCCATTAGCGATTTGAACTACCCCATCAATATAGTGGAAAACCTCTCAGATGCGGATCTGGTTCTCACACTCCGGGGACAATACAGGAAAATGCCCAAGCGGCTCCGTGAGGCAGAGCGCAGGGGACTTGCTGTCTACACCATTCGCAGCAACACCTACGTGCAGGTGAGGCGGTTTCTGGAAGAATTCATGGGCGAGCGCAGAGAAGGCAAAGCCTTGGCAGAAGCAGAAGAGAAAGCCAGGATGGCTATAGCAGAAGGAAAGCCAGTAAAGCTGCAGCCTCAGAACGCTTATGTGCGGATGCTGCAGCACAACCTGGCAAAGCGCTACGGCCTGCGGTCTGAAAGCGAAGGAACCGAGCCGTTCCGCCATGTTGTCTTTTATCCAGAGGAGGCAATTGAATGAACTCTCTTTTTCTTACCTTTGAAGGCCCAGACGGCTGCGGCAAGAGCACCCAGGCCCGCCTATTGGCAGAAAAGCTCCGGAGCCAAGGTTACGATGTCTTCCTGACCCGGGAGCCAGGTGGTACCAGCTTGGGAGAGGCTGTACGGGAGCTTCTGTTGGGAAAGGAATACGAGCTGACAAGCTCTGCAGAAGCCCTTCTCTACGCTGCAGCCCGCGCCCAGCATGTGGAAGAGAAAATCAGACCTGCTTTAGCCAAAGGCCAGATAGTGATCTGCGATCGGTTTGTGGACTCAAGCCTGGCCTATCAGGGTTATGGTTTGGGCCTGTCCCTCCAGAAACTGCGGGAGATCAACCTTTTCGCAACTAGTGGCCTGGAGCCTGATCTCACCATCCTCCTGGATTTGGATCCCCAAATCGGCCTTGCCAGAGCCAGGGCAGGCCGCGGGCAGACAGACCGAATCGAAGAGCGGGATGGAGCTTTTCACAAGCAGGTAAGGGAAGGGTTTTTGGATCTTGCCCGCAGCCAGCCGGAGCGGTTTGCAGTTATTCAGGTAGAGGGGCTCCCTCCAGAAGAGGTTGAGCAGTTGGTTTGGACACGAGTTGAGAAGCTGTTGGGAAAGCAGCGGGGAACATTTTCCTGCAATAAGATGGGGGTGAAGTCATGAATTATGAGTTTTTAGCCATTGCCCACAGAGGAGCCTCTGGATATTGCCCGGAAAACACAATGGCCTCCTTCCGGCGGGCGAGAGAGCTGGGTGCAAGGTGGCAGGAATGCGATCTTAGATTGACTGCCGACGATGAAGTGGTTGTGATCCACGACAGCACTGTAGATCGGACCACAGATGGCTCTAGCCCTGTGAGGGGGTTTTCTTTGGCAGCTCTCCAAAGGCTCGATGCAGGCAGCTGGTTTGATTCGAAGTTTAGAGGCGAGCGGATTCCCACCTTCTCTCAAGTACTTGACAGCTTAACTCCCAACTGCCGCCTGGTTGCTGAGCTTAAGGATGGGAAAAATTTTCCCCAAATTATCGAGCTTGCAGTCTCGCAGGTAATAGAGCGGGGGCTGGAGGAGCAGGTCCAGTTTTCTGCTTTCTCTTGGGATGTTCTGGTGGAGGCGAAAAAGCTCTGTCCCAAGCTCAAAACCCAGGTTTTGGTGGTTTTGGGCGAAGAGGGAGGGGAAGCCCCTTTTGTGGATGGTGGTACAGCACCCTTTTATTCCAACCCCCATAAGCTTGCAGCAGATGCCCTGGCCTATGGAGTGGATGTAGTCTGCCCCCAGGCAGACCGGATCGACGAGAACCTTGTTTCTCTCCTCCACAGCGAAGGATTGAAGGTACGGGCATGGGGAGTGAATAGCGATCAGGGACCCCTGATGCTGCGGATGCTGGAAGCTGGAGTTGATGGGATGACTGCCAACTATCCAGATCGGCTGCTGGAGGTATACGCTGAATTCCAAAAAAATCGAAACAGCAAACCGAAAGGCAGTTATTAAGGAGCAGAGCACTCACTGCCATGGGAGGCACCAGAGTTCAGCTGTCTTGGGCTGGAAACAGCCCAAGACAAATATACCAAATTTTCCTAATATTTGTCAGGTTGCCAATAAAAAAATTTCAAACATCCTTAATAGAAGGAAATACCAAACAAGCAGCGAACTATTTAAAGGAATATTAAAGGACGATGACCGTAATTGGAGGCAAAGACCTTGGCAGCACTGACGACAAATTTTTTAGGACTAGAGCTTTCAAGCCCCCTGATTGCAGGCTCAGCTGGCATTACAGCCAATTTGGACCGCCTCAAACGAGCTGAAGACGTAGGTGCTGGGGCTGTGATCATGAAAGGACTGTCAGATCAGGAGCTGATGCGCAGATCCCCTTCCCCTCGTTTCCGCACCATTGAGCGGGGCCGGAGCACTACCCTTTATTCGTATGAGCAGGCCAGCGAGTGGGGACCTGAGGAATACGCTGAGCATTTGCGGAGGTGTAAAGCAGCTCTAGATATCCCGATTTTCGTCAATGTGGACTGCAACGAGATCGAGAATTGGCTTGCGTACTGCAAATTGCTGGAGGAGGCAGGCGCTGACGGCCTGGAGCTCAACGTTTCCTGTCCCCACGGTTCTATCACCTTCTCAGGGGAACAGGTAGAAGAGCGGATATTGGAAGTAGTGAAAGCGGTAAGGAGAGCTGTGAAAATTCCCCTTCTCCTCAAGCTCAGCCCTCAGCTGACACAGCCTTTAGCTTTGTCCAAAGCAGCTTTAGATGCAGGCGCTGATGGACTTACCATCTTCAATCGCCTTACAGGCCTTGAGATCGACCCTGTGAAGCAGGAGCCTGTCATGCACGGCGGTTATGCCGGCCACGGCGGCCGCTGGGTGCTGCACTACATGCTCAGGTGGGTAAGTGCCATTCACAACGAGCTGGATCCGGTGATTTCAGCCTCAGGCGGTGTTGGCAGCGTGGAAGATGTAGTGCAGGCCCTCCTTGCAGGTGCGACAACAGTACAGCTCTGTTCTGCCATCTATCTTGAGGGCTTTGAAATAATCGGCAGGCTCAACCGAGGGCTACTTGCATATCTTGAAGAACATAATTGTGAAACGCCAGCGGACCTGAAAGGCATTGCAGCAAAGAAGATAAAGACCATGGCTGAGGTGGACAGGGAAACCCGATCCTGGGCCCATATCCGCACACGGGGCACTGCGCCCTGCACCGCAGCTTGTCCTGCTGGTCAGGAAGCTGCAGGCTACATCACCCTAATTGCAAACGGCAGGGACGAGGAGGCCTTAGAGCTCATCCGTCGGACCAATCCCTTTCCTGCCATCTGCGGCCGGGTTTGCCACAGGCCCTGTGAGGTGCAGTGCACAAGGGGCAAAATCGACCAAACTTTGGCCATTGCGGATCTGAAAAGGTTTGTGGCAGACAGGGAGCTGGAGCTTCAGATCAGTCGCAAGAGGCACCCTGCTCGCTATGAAGAAAAGGTGGCAGTGATCGGCAGCGGGCCCTGCGGCCTCGCCTGCGCTTTGGATTTGGTGCGGAGCGGTTTTTCAGTAACTGTTTTTGAAGCCCTGCCAGTTGCTGGCGGCATGCTTGCTGTAGGCATTCCTGCCTACAGACTGCCGAAAGAGATTATCCAGCGGGAAATTGCGGCTATTTGCGAGGAAGGAGTAGAGCTGAGGACAAATTGCCAGGTGGGCAGGGATATAACCATTGAAGAGCTGAAGGGCTTGGGCTATAAATATTTTGTCCTGGCAACAGGAGCTCACAAGCCGCGGGAGCTGGAGCTGCCCGGCAAGGAGCTTGTGGGCGTAGAAAGCGGCATATCCTTTTTGAAGAAGCTGAATTTAGGGGAGAAGACAGAAGCAGGCAGGCGGGTGGTGGTTATCGGCGGAGGCAATGTTGCCGTGGATGCTGCCCGAAGCGCTTGGCGGTTAGGTGCCGATGATGTGACAATCCTTTACCGCCGCAGGCGGCAGGATATGCCTGCAGATCCGGTAGAAGTTGAAGCAGCTCTGGCAGAAGGGATTAAGCTCGTAGAGCTTGCAAGATCTGTGGCTTTTGTGGGAGACGGGAAAGTCGAGGGCGTCAGGTATGTGAAAAACAAGCTGGATCATAGCGGCGCCCCTTTGCCCACATCCCAAGAAGCTGAACTTGAGGCAGACCAGGTGCTGGTCTGCATAGGTCAGGAAGCAGCAGCAGAGGCCCTGGCAGGACTTCCCCTTTCAACTGCAGCTGGTGTCCTGCCTGTGAACGAAGAAAGCTGCAGCACACAGCTGGAAGCTGTCTTTGCTGGGGGAGATCTGGTAAGCGGCCCGGCAAGTGTTGTGGAGGCCATTGCAGAAGGACACAGGCTTGCCCGTGCCATTATGGAGCGGCAGGGTGTGCAGGTCAAAAGCATTCCCCAACCGCCGGTTGCGTCTGTTGAGAGGATTATCAGCTCTCCGCAGGTGATCACCTGCAGGCAGCCCAAGAGTTATCTTCCTGTAGAGAAAAGGAGAAATTTTGCTCCTTACGATCTAGGCCTGACTGAAGCACGGGCGAGGGCAGAGGCTGCCCGCTGCCTGCACTGCTCAGGTTGTGTAAACTGCGGCCGCTGCAGCATAATCTGCATCTACGATGCAATAGACGTAAGGCCAGGGCACAGCTTTGTTACAGATAAGTGCGATGGCTGTGGAATATGCCAGTACGTATGTCCTGTGGGCGCCATAGAAATGGTTGCAAAAGGAGGCGAAGCTTGTGGAAATAATTGAACGTTTACACGGCAAGCTGATTCCTGCAGTTCCAGTGCCCTGGACAGATGGCAAACTGAATGTGCAAGCCCAAGAAAACTATATAAAGTACATGAAGTCTGAAGGTGTGCAGGCAGTTGCTGTTTGGGCGCATACTGGCAGGGGCTTGGAACTGGACCCAGCCACTCGCAGGCAGGTTTTGCGAGCGTGGCGAGAAGGTTTGGGCAATGACGCGCTGGTTATAGCCGGGGCAGGCTCTAAACCAACTGCTGATCGAAAAAGATATCTTGAAAATACCCTTACCATAGCCCAGGAGGCAGTGGCTGGTAAAGCAGATGCAATTTTAGTTTTTCCCCCTACAGCCTACCGTCATGATCCTGAACAGGACAAACTGATCTACGAGCACCACCTGGCTTTGAGCCAGTTGGGCATTCCTCTCCTTCTCTTTTATCTTTACGAGGAGGCTGGAGGGATCAGCTATTCACCTGAGCTCTTGATGAGATTGCTGTCCATTCCTCAGGTCGCTGGCATAAAAATGGCAACTTTGGACAGCATCATGACCTATCAGGATGTATCTCGCCTTTTGGAGGAGAAGTGCCAGGGAAAGCTGCTGATCACAGGCGAAGACCGGATGTTCCCCTATACCATGATGCGAGGGGCAAAGGCTGCTTTAGTAGGTTTGGGTTCAGCATTTCCCCGGAAGCAGCAGGCTATGATGGACGCTTATCTGCAAAAGGATTGGGAGGGGTTTATGGAGCTGGCCCGGTGGGTAGACGATTTTGCGGAAATAACATTTATTCAGCCTATGGATGGCTATATCCTGCGCATGCTGCAGGCTTTGGCAGAACTGGGTGTTATACCGCAGGAGGCAGCCTGCGATCCGGTGGGGCTAAAGCTGTCCCAGAAAGATATCCAGGCAATTAAAGCTTTTGTGGTGCGGGAACAGGAGTGCCAAAATGGAAATTAAGATCGGGATTATTGGGCCTTGTGACGTTGTGCAAGCAGTGATGGATGTAGGCCAAGAATTTGTTGGGGTTTTGTTAGAACCACTAATTTATCGAAATGAAGAGGAAGCGCCGCAGTCAGCGGAGGATTTTAACGAACGCGGGGACGTGATTATTTTTACAGGCCCCATCCCGTTTCATTTGGCAAAGCGAAAGTTTAACCCCAGAATACCCTCCCTGTACGTTCCCAATACCAGTGAGGCTCTGATGACGTGCCTTTTCAAGGCAGCCTGTTTCGACGGTAGAGATATTGAAAAGGCCAGTATAGATTACATAAGCAACAGATCCGTGCAGGAAACTTATGCCGGCCTTGGGCTTTGTACGGATAATGTTGTTGTAGAAGAGGGACAGGGATTTCCTTCCACAGATCAGATCGTAGCTTTTCATCGTCAGCTTTTTGAAGCAGGAAAGACAGAGCTGATAGTCACAGGCCTGCGCTCAGCCTACGATAGGCTGTGCTCCTTGGGCCTTCCTGCGTACAGATTAAAGCCCACGAAGTCTGCCATTCGCGAAACCTATCAATTAGCCATTTTGGAGGCAAAAGCCCTTCTAAACAAGGCAACCCAAGCGACAGTGGGAATACTAAACATAGACAACTTCAGTGCCTGGGTTAACACTGCAAAATCGGAGTACGAGATCCAAAAGGTTAAACTGAGATTACATGAGATTGTGCTTGAGTATTCCCAAAGCATTCAAGGCTCTGTGACTTATCGCGGTGGTGATGAGTTTGTAATTTTTGCTACACGAGGCGCAGTTGAGGAGGCCACTAATTTTTACGAAGTGGCTCCATTAATTTCTCATGTGAAAAATGAGCTGCCTTTTAGCATCAGCTACGGCCTGGGCCTCGGCACAACAGCGGCAGAGGCAGAACAGAATGCGAGAAGCGCACTCGCTAAGGCAAAAGAAGTTGGCGGCAATAGCTGTTTTGTCTTTACAGAGGACGGGAAAGTTTTAGGTCCTTTGGGAACAAACCAGCAGCTTGAATATCTGCAAAGAAGCAGCGACGAGAGGATCGTAAGGTGCGCAAAAGCTGCAGGATTAAGTGTAACCACTATCAGCAGGCTGGAATCATTAATTCGGAAAAAAGGTCGCAGCTGCCTTACAGCTAACGATATTGCAGAAGGATTTGGCGTCACCCTCAGAAGCGGCAGAAGGATTTTAGCTGCTCTAGAACAGGCTAAGCTAGCGCGAGCAGTAGGGGAAGAGCAGCCGGTGGGAAGAGGAAGGCCCCGGCAGGTTTATAAAATAGAACTTGTTTAGCGGAGCAGAACCTTTTGATTAAAATTGTTAGACTATAAATTTGCAAGGGAGAATAAAAATACAGGCTAAGCTTTTCAGGAGGAATGCAGCGTTGAAAATTGCATCTGTTGAACTGTTGAACGTTCGAATACCTTTCCAAGAACCGTTTCGGATCAGTTCAGGTGAGGTCACACATACAAGCTCGCTGATAGTTTGTTTGCAAACAGCAGAGGGGTATATTGGATACGGGGAAGCTGCCCCGATGGATGGAACGTTTTATTCGAAAGAAAGTCCTGATTATACATGGCAGTGTTTATCTCAGTTTCTTCCGACGTTAATAGGCAGAGAATTCTATGAAGCATCTGACGTATCTCTCAAGCAGCTGGATTCATTTTTTGCACGGGCAGCAGTGGAAACAGCTTTGTGGGATTTATTAGCGAAAGAGAAAAGCGTTCCCTTATATAAATTATTAGGTGGTTCAAAACGCAAGATAGAGTGTGGGCTTGCAGTAGGAATTTATGATTCAATCGATGAGCTTCTAGCTGTCATCGGAAAGTATATAGACTGGGGATACAAGCGATTAAAAATAAAGATCAAGCCTGGTTGGGATGAGGAGCCAGTGCGGCAAGTACGCAAGGCTTTTGGCGATATTCCTCTCTTTGTTGATGCCAATGCAGCCTACAGCATAGAGGATGCAGAAGTGTTTCAGCGTTTAGAAGCCTATAACCTTCAGATGTATGAACAACCCTTCGCAGCTGACGCTCTGCAGGAGCACGCACAACTTGCAAAAACGGTTCAAACCCCAATTTGTTTAGATGAGGGTGTTCGTACTATACAGGATGCGAAAACGGTCATCGAGCTTGAAAGTGCGAAGATAGTTAATATAAAACTGCAGAGAGTTGGCGGTTTCGGTCCTGCCCTTGAGATTTACCAGCTTTGTCATGACGCGGGCTTGGATTTGTGGTGCGGCTCTATGCCCGAATTGGGTGTAGGCCAGGCGGCAGGATTGCATCATGCCGCCCTTGAGGGATTTAATCATCCAACAGATTTAGGCCCCAGCCTGCGGTTTTTCAAGGACGATTTGATAAAGCCTTTCATAGAAATGGATGGAGATGGGACGGTAACTATACCTGACAAAGTTGGGATCGGTTTTGAAGTCCATCAGGAAAAAATAGACCGTTATTTAGTTCGCAGGGAAAAGTGGTAGGCAATCCCGCTGTTGAGTTTATCGGCTGGTAAGTTTTGCTCTCAAAGGGGACGCTTCTATTTTGCTTTTCGACTTGCTGCAAGTGAATTTTCCAGCTTGTTTTATCGTTCCCAATGGCTTAGATCGCTTGCAATTGAAAGCGAGATTTCAGATAAAACGTATAGTTAAAAGGTTATTGGCTTACCGCAAAGCAGAAAAAAACGCAGGGAGCAGTACAGCTCATCAGCTGAGCACTTGTCTATTAACACCATGGGAGGGGAGATATATTTTATCTCTCTTTTTATTTTCTTAGAAGGATTTTCCATTTTGGTTCCTAATATAGTTTAGTAGCACAGGTTTAATCCTAAAGTCCGCCAAATACTAAGGTGTAAGCTATATCTACAGAGAGCGGACGTAATAACGAACTGAAGATACTGCCAAAAGGCAACACGATACTTTGCTAAAAGCTCCAAATAGTTGTTTTGATTTCGCTCGTGCTATTGCGGGCAGCCGTCAAAATTATCTTTAAAGGGTGGGGACGCATGATCAAAATAACAGAAACAAAATTAAACTTCCAGAGGGAGCCTTTGCTAGCTCCTTTCGGTTTTAAGGGAGGCTACCTAAGCGAACTGTGGCAGGTGGTAGCGTCGCTGGCAAGCGACAGCTATCAGGGGGTAGGCCTCGGAGTGCAGAGCGTGCTTTGGTCTGACGGCAGGATCTTTGCAGAGAATCCGGAGGCTGTAGGCAATGCCATGATGTTCCTCATGACTGCCTATGCTCTTGAAAAGGCCCGCGGCCTAACGTTTCAGACGCCTACAGAGCTGCTAGAAGAACTTCTGCCTCAGATCCTTGAATATGGCAAGACTATTACTGCGAATCCCGATCTTCGCACTACCTTCGCCCTGAACTCCCTTGTGGCAGTGGACAATGCAGCGTGGCTCCTCTACAGCCAAGAGCACAGGCTAGATGATTTTGATCAGCTGATACCCGCTTCCTGCAAAGAAGCTTTGAGTTTCAAACATGAAGCTTTAGCCAATATCCCCTTAATGACATACGGTGTACCTGTTTCTGAGATTGTGAAGGCTGTGAAGGCAGGGTTCTTTTTCTTGAAAATAAAAATCGGCTCCGATCCTGATGGCGATGGAGATCAAGAGAAGATGCTCTCTTGGGACTGCGCCCGCCTCAAAGAAATTCACGAGGCAGTGAAGGATTTTCACACTCCCTATACTGAGTCCGGAAACATCCTCTACTACCTCGATGCCAATGGAAGGTATCAAAGCAAAGACCTGCTGCTGCGCTTTTTGGAGGAAGCTGAGAAAATAGGGGCCCGAGAGAGGATTGTCCTTCTGGAAGAGCCTTTTCCAGAAGAATTAGAGATAGATGTGAAAGATATTCCTGCGCGGCTTGCTGCAGACGAGAGCATTCACTCTGTAGCAGATGCCAAAGCCAGGATTCAAATGGGCTATGGTGCCTTTGCCCTCAAGCCCATCGCTAAGACTTTAAGCCTTACTCTGGATATTATCCAGGTGGCCTGGGAAAACAACCTGCCATGTTTTTGCGCCGATCTGACAGTAAACCCTGTGATGGTGGAATGGAATAAAAACGTGGCAGCACGTCTGGCACCACTTCCGGGATTAAAGATCGGCGTTGTGGAAAGCAACGGCCACCAGAATTACCGCAACTGGGATTTGATGAAGAGCTATCATCCCTGCAGCGGAGCAGATTGGGCTGAACCGCAAGACGGTATTTACCACCTGGATGAAGATTTCTACGCCAAAAGCGGTGGAATCTTTTTGCCTAGCAAGCACTATAACTCACTTTTGAAGTAGGTATAAGAATGAAGAAGAGACATGATCCGTGGGGTGTGTTTTGGTCTTTTAGCAGCGCTTTCCTTTGGGCAACAACTTTTGTCTGTGTGCGGCACCTGATGGCCAATAGGCTTGTGGATCCTGTAACCCTTTCGACAATCCGTTTTTTGTTGGGAGGAAGCCTGCTTTTGTGTACAGGCCTTGCCTTTAAGCAGGAAATGTTCCGCATTGAAAGACGAGATTATTTGGTTTTGGCCCTCCTGGGTCTGTTTGGGATGGTTGGCATGAGCACCTTCACCTTCTATGGCCAGATCTATACAACAGCCATCAACAGCTCCCTGATCATGCAGCTTAATCCAATCATCATTCTTTTGCTGGGGTTTTTTATCGGCGAGTCCATCACAAGGCAGAAAGTATTCGGCATGGTCATCAGCCTCGCAGGCTGCCTCTTTGTTATGGGGATCCTTTCATTTGGAGGATTTCAATTTGATCTAGGACACTTGAAGGGAGATTTGTTTGTGCTCCTTGGAGCAGCTTGCTGGGCTTTGTACAGCATTATCGGCAAGCCTGTGGTTCAGAGGCTGGGCGGCTACCGCACCACAACCTGGGCCATGCTCTTGGGAGCGCTGGAACTTTTGCTCCTTCGCTTTTTTATCTCCACTCCCATAATCTGGCCTTCTGGCGGCAGCTGGTATTATATCACATACCTTGTGCTTTTCCCCACAGCAGTTGCCTTTTTCGCTTGGTATGAAGCTATGGCAAGGATCGATTTGGCGCTCTTGAATGTGATGCAATACCTCACTCCCCTTTTCACCATCCTGCTGGCCTGGCTTCTTTTAGGCGAACACCTCAGCCTTTCAGAGTGGTTTGGAGCAGTGGTAGTGCTGGCGGGGGTAGTTATGGTTGGAATGGAAAGCAAAAACCACAAGATCTCCAAAAATATGAAAGAAAAAGCATGCTAGGGGTTGAATTTGAAGCATGCTTTTTGCATAATTAATAGGACAAGCGTATTAGGAGCAGTCTTAGTAAAGAAGGAAAAAGGTGAGCAGCACGGAAATTAAAACTCGTGATGCAGGAATCAAGCGCACAAAAGCACAAAGCAACAATGCGTTCAAAAACGAGGAGGAGATTTAAGTTGGATTGGCGTAGAATCGAGGCAACTTGGCGTCCTGCACCTTTTTGGAGCTGGAACGATGATCTGGATCAAAAGGAGCTAGCGCGCCAGATTCGTGAAATGGCAGACAAAGGCTGGGGCGGCTTTTTTATGCACTCCAGGGTGGGGCTTGTTACAGGATACCTGTCCCCACAGTGGATGGACCTTGTACGTGCTTGCGTAGAAGAAGCCAAGGCAACTGGTACTGAGGCGTGGCTCTACGATGAAGACAAATGGCCCTCAGGTTTTGCAGGGGGGATGGTGCCTGAGGCAGACCGCGCTTACCGCAGCCGGGCCCTGGTGCTCTTGAACAAAGAACAAATCACCGAAGATGACGAGGTTTTGCTGGGGAAAAATGGCAAGTTCATCTGCAAACGAGTATCGCCTTTCGGAAGTCGTTGGTTCAATGGTACCTGTTATGTAGATTTGATGAACCCTGAAGCTGTGAGGTACTTCCTTGAGGTCACCATGGAGCGCTACGCCCAAGAGGTAGGTGAGCATTTTGGCAAGGAAATTCCTGGGGTTTTCACAGATGAGCCCTGCTATCTGATGGAAGGCCATTATGATGTGCCTGTGATCCCCTGGTCTGATTATCTGCCTGCTTATTTTGAGAAGCTGAAAGGCTATGACATCCAAAAGCACCTTGGCGAATTGTTCTTCGATGAAGGGGACTTTCAGAAGATCCGCTATGACTTTTACGACGCTGCCACGAAGCTCTTTCGGGACAGCTTCAGCTGTCAGTATTACAAATGGTGCGAAGAACACAACCTCAAGCTAACAGGCCACTTCATGGCAGAGGACCACTTGGCTTACCAAACCCAGTGGGTGGGGGCAGCCATGCCCCATTATGAGTACATGCATTGGCCTGGGATCGACAAATTAAGCCGCCACCTTGAGCAGCTGATCACAGTGAAGCAATTGACTTCAGTTACAGATCAGCTGGAGAAAGAACGGGCATTTTGTGAAGTTTTCGGCTGCATTGGCCAGCAAAGCAGTTTCTTCCACCGCAAATGGATCGGAGACTGGCAGGCAGCTTTGGGAATCAATTTCGTCAACGAACACCTCTCCCTGTATTCCATGCGGGGCGAGCGGAAGCGGGACTATCCAGCCAACCTCTTCTACCAGCAGCCCTGGTGGGAAGAAGAGGGCCAGTTTGCCGAATACTTGGGGAGAGTGAGCAAAGCAATCAGCCAGGGCAAGCGAGTTTTAGACATTCTGGTTGTACACCCCATCTCCAGCGTCTGGAGCTTGTATTCTCCCCTGCACAAGCAGACGGATCTGGCATTGGAGAAAACCATTGAGGTTCCCTTTGAAGAGCTCTCCCGTGCCTTGATTGAAGCCAAACTGGACTTCCACTACGGCGACGAGATGCTCATGGAAGACTACGGGGAGGTTCGCGGCGACAAATTCGTGGTGGGAAGCCACGAGTACCACACTGTTGTGGTGCCCCCAGCAATTACCCTGCGCGAAAACACAGTGAAGCTGCTGACAGCTTTTGCCCAGGCAGGAGGCAGAATTGTCTTCCTGCAGCAGAAGCCCCAGCGAGTGGAAGGAGCTTCTGCGGAGCTGAACATTTCTGGGGAGGTTTTCGACACCGTCCCTGAGCTTGTGGCCTTTTTGGATGAGGTCTACAGCCAAAGGATCAAGATCACAGATACATTGACAGGCGAAAATGCAAAGCAGGTTTTCTGCCATGAGCGGGAAACTGACTTCGGCAGGCTTTACTTCCTTGCCAACACAAGCGAAACGCGGGAAACTCGGGTTTGCATCGCTCCGCCTTGCGGCTACAAGCAGCTTTCCATAATCGACCTGAATACTGGGGAAGAATACCTGGCGCCTGCAGAGGACGGCAAGCTTGAACTTACCATGGCACCTGCAGGCAGCATCCTCTTGTGTGCAGCCCAAATGGAGCGGGAGCTTCCTGAACCTCCCCTTTATCTTGCCAGCGGTATTGCGTTCCCTGTGCAGCTCGTGAAAGACCAGGAGCTTGCAGGCTGGCAGGTTGAAGTGCTTGAGGACAACGTGCTGCCTCTCAACAAGGTGACCCTGGATCTAGCAGGAAAAAGGGTGCTTACAGATGCGCCTATTGCCAAAGTCTGGCACGATCACTTTTACCCTGCCCCTGAAGGCACACCCTTCCGGGCAGAGTATTCCTTTGTGGCTGAGGAGGAAATTGAGGATCTGATTGCAGTAATCGAGGTTGCTGAAAACCTTGACAGGATCCTTTTCGATGGCCGTGAAGTTAAGCCCTTGAAGTCCCCGGGTCAGAAAGGCGCCTTGGATCCTGCGTACAGCTGGAAGGATCCCAACTTCACCAAAGTGCCTCTGGGGACTGTCACAGCCGGGCGGCACAGTTTGGTTCTGGAAGGGAAGAAAGTAAACAACATTACAGAGCCTGGGCAGCACGAGCGGGTAGAGGACTTTTTAAACCATAAGCCCACAGAAGTGGAGACAGTTTACCTGGTTGGCAACTTCAGCGTCTCCAATTTCGACAACCGCTGCTTCGCTCTCAAAGCCCCTGAGGCTCCCCAACCAGAGGACCTCACAGCTTCTGGCTATCCGTTTTATGCAGGCAAGGCCAGATTTGAAACAAGCTTCACTTCTGAGGCCAACCAGCGGTTGGTTTTGGAGCTTGGACATGTTAAAGCTGCAGATGTGAAGGTTTATCTCAACGGAAAAGAGATCGCAACACTCTACTGGGCTCCTTATGCTGTGGAGCTTACAGAATATCTCCAGGAAGGAGAGAACAAGCTGGAGGTGGTTGCAGCCACAACCCTTTTCAACCTCATGGGACCAGGCTGGATCTCCGGTATTGAGGAGGATAAAGGTGTCAGCCCGTGGACTTTTGTAGACTTTTCGCGGTACACGGAAAAATACACACTCATTCCTTTTGGCATCGGCAATGCCGTGCTTTGGCAAGTACAAGACTAAAACAGGGAGGCAGCTTTGCTGCCTCCTACCTACCTTTCTCAACAACTTTCTTCCCTCTCCACACATAGTGTAGGCTAGCTGTCAGATTTGGTGTTGCACCTGCACTTTCTTTCTAAACCCTACCCTTCCTCTTCTCAAGCTGGTACAAACAAAATTAGAAAAACTTAGCGGGATTTGCATAACAAATCGCATGATTTTTCAAATAGTTTCTGCATTTTTCCAACGTGATTTTCGGCTTGACGATGGAGAAAAAAATTAGTACACTTGTATTACAAGTTATACAAGTAATACAAAGATCTCTATCGTGGTATACTAACCCTTTTTGGAGGTGGATTTATGCAAAGTAGTGACAAAGAAGGCAAATACATGGGTTCGGTTAAAGTGGGTTCAAAGGGACAGATAGTCATACCAAAAGAAGTGCGGGATATGTTTGGAATTACCGCTGGAGATACCTTGATCTTACTTGCTGATGCTCAAAAAGGTATAGCCATTGAGAGAATGAGTGTTTTCAATAAGATAGCAGATGCAATTCTCAACGGGAAAACAAAGGAAATATATCCTGAGCACAGCGAAGAAGATAGCGTAAATTTTGCAGAGGGAATTAAAAAGCTGAACGAAGTGGAGGACAATAAATGATAGCGATTCAGACGATGGAGCTCACAAAACAATACAAAGATAAAATTGCCGTTAAGTCCCTTAATTTGAGTGTTTATAAAGGTGAGTTATTTGCTTTGTTAGGAGTAAATGGAGCTGGTAAAACCACAACAATAAAAATGTTAACCTGCCTTACGAAACCTACATCTGGAGATGCGTTTGTCTTAGGGAACAGTATTATCACAAGCCCGCTAAAAGTAAAAGCACAAATCAATGTTTCGCCTCAAGAAACCGCAATTGCTCGCAATCTAACTGTTCGGGAAAACCTGGAACTTATTGCAGGCATTTATGGGAATGATAAAAAGCAATCAAAATTAAAGGTTGAAGAGACTATTAAATCATTCGGATTGTCCGAAATTGAAAAAGTTAAGGCAAATACCTTATCTGGTGGCTGGCAAAGACGCTTGAGTATTGCGATGGCATTAATTACAGAGCCGCAAGTATTATTTCTTGATGAACCGACAATAGGCCTTGATGTACTTGCAAGAAGAGAACTTTGGGGTGTCATCAAGAAATTAAAAAAGAAGATCACTATTATCTTAACTACCCATTATCTAGAGGAGGCTGTTTTTTTATCCGATCGATTAGCAGTGATGGCAGGCGGAGAAATTAAGGCAATTGGCACATCTGATGAACTTATAGAGAAGACAGGCAGCGATAATTTTGAAGACGCCTTTATCGCCATTGTTCAAGAAGGGTGGAGCGGTGTATGAAGATCTTAGCGTTTGCGACTCGGAATAGTAAAGAAATATTGCGAGATAGGCATAATTTAGCATTTGGCGTTGGCTTTCCTGTTGTTTTACTGCTATTGCTTACAGCTATTCAATCGAATGTACCTGTAGATTTATTTGTAATAGATCAATTAGCTCCCGGAATTGCTGTTTTTGGACTATCGTTCATCTCGCTTTTTTCAGGCATGTTGATTGCTAAAGACAGAACCAGTTCTTTAATGCTACGCTTGTTTACGTCTCCCATGACATCTAGCCAGTTTATCCTAGGATATACGCTCCCTTTATTACCTATGGCCATCTTACAAGTTGCAATATGTTTTCTTGTTGCATTGTTTTTGGGGTTAGCAATAAACCTTCATGTCTTAATTACTATTCTTGTAATGATACCAGCTGCGATATTGTTTATCGCAATTGGTCTGTTATGCGGTACCTTATTTAATGATAAACAGGTCGGTGGGATGTGTGGAGCATTACTCACAAATTTGAGTGCATGGCTATCGGGCACCTGGTTTGATCTCGATCTAGTCGGTGGATTTTTCAAGAAAATTGCCGAACTGTTACCGTTTATGCATGCAGTAGAAGCCGGGCGTGCTGCTATTTCAGGTGCTTATCATTGTATCTTCCCGGAATTGTGGTGGGTAATTGGCTATGCTGTCATCATCATGAGCATAGCAATTATTACTTTTACGAAGAAAATGAGTAGCGACAATCTTTAATACAGGATAGTTGATAACGATTTTGCGAAAAAAGCCACCATACTGTAGGTGGCTTTTTGGCGAAAAATGTCCCAGGAGGGATACCAGTATTTTAGTTAGAGAATTTCTGTCTCATGAATTAGTTGTATTTGGTGTCACGAAAACTGAAGCGATGTACCTGCTCGTGCAATAACTCGTTATCAGTCCAATACCCATCTTGCTTAATTTTAATAATTGTAGTAATATAACTCATTTTCCGACCATCTTTTTTGTGGATAAAACAATTTCAAACGTTGTGGTTACAACACCTCTAGCACCTTGACATTTTATTATGCAANNAGTCCAATACCCATCTTGCTTAATTTTAATAATTGTAGTAATATAAAGATAACAAGTGATATAGCCGATTCTTTTGCGGTATGATTAGCAGGAATAGGGTAAACGCTGGAGACCTACCTTCCCTTATCATTACATACGGTTTATCACTTGTAAAAAATTAAAGGGGGCTTGTATATGAACAAGCACATAGTTGTAGGAGCGTTTTTGGTGGTTTGTCTGTTGGCAGGCACGGCGGCTTTTGCACAGACGGGAACGGTTAGGATAGGAGCGGCTTTTACTGGTCTTGTTGACAGCGAAAACTCAGATCAAAAAGCTCTAGGCTATGACGTGTTTGGCAGAATCTGGATTGCGCAGCTTCCCCAGCTAACTCTCAATGCCAGCTATTCAGCTCTTAATTGGAAAGATGGTGATGCAGAAACAGTGGACCAGACTGAAGTTTCAGTTTTTGGAGAGTACAGAGTGTACAATGAAACCAATTACGGTTTCTCTGTGAGTGCA
>LFTB01000013.1:31400-32251 GCA_001512905.1 Clostridia bacterium DTU084
AAGATGCTGAAAAATTGGCAACCAACTATATATTGCTGGGCGGCAAAGGGAACTATGTGCTGATGGACGGCCTCCAGGCTGTTGCAGGCGTATCATATGGTTTCAACAACTTGTTCAAGAAGGAGGAAGATCCGGCAGCATCAATTTTAAAAGCCAAGGTTGGTGCTGAATATGACTTCCCCCAAGTTCCTGGCCTTAAGGCAGCAGCCTATCTCCTCTACAATCAAATTGGTAAAGGAGAAGAAGATAAGGTTTCCCAGTACGGTTTCAATGTAGCAGCCAGCTATGCGGTAAACTTCTAAATAAAGACTTGTGTGTCAAAAGCAAAGCTAATGTGGTAGCAGTTTATGTGAGTTCGGCAAATAAAGCAAGTTAATTAACCAATTAGATAAGCCGTATGTCTTAGAGGGCATGTGCGGCATAAAAGGGGAGAGCCATGCAAATGGCTCTCCTGCCATTATTAGCACCTCAAAAGGGAAACCGCAGTGAATTCATTTTTCGATGGTGGCAGTAATGCATCAGCTTTAATATCCTTGGGAAGACTTAACAAATGGCTCTACATTTCCCTCAGACCCCTGGATTTCTGCAAAAACTAACTTCTTATAGCCTGTTGGTTCTACAGCTAAAGTCTTTTGTTTATATTTTTTGAAATCAATCAAGTGCCTCTAGGTAGGTTTTGCTGGCTTTTTGCAGACCAACTAGAACTGCGATGCCTGTGCTTTCTGAATTATCACAGAACATAAGTGGCACTGAAATGTAGGGGGGATAGAAAAATGGTAATGGTCTATGAATCAAAAACGGGCTTTACCAAAAAATATGCCGAGATGCTGGCTGAGAAGACAGGATTGAAA